>JAFGWK010000089.1 GCA_016937195.1 Paracoccaceae bacterium
CGGCTCATACGTACCTTGCCTGCGGACTGGTTGAAACGCGTAAGCGCTCTCCCAACCCGCTCGGGGCAAGAGGTGGCTGCCACTCATATGGCAAGGAGCAAGCCGATGGGACTGTCGAAAACGATCTGGGCGAACCCCGTTGAAGTTATCCGCACCAAACAGCCGGATCATCCGGTTCTGGTGTTTGCGCCGACCGTGCTGCAAGCCACTGCGCGCCGCTTCATGCGCGGCTTTCCGGGTCTGGTGACCTATGCCGTGAAATCCAACCCCGATGAGATGGTTGTCGAAAATCTGATCGCAGCGGGCATCCGGGGCTTTGATGTGGCCAGTCCCGTTGAGATCGCGATGATCCGGCGTCTCGCACCCACCGCTGCGCTGCATTACCATAACCCGGTGCGCGGGCGTGACGAGATCGCCTTTGCGGTGAAGATGAATGTGAAAACCTGGTCGGTGGATTCGATCTCGGAGCTGGAAAAGCTGATCGAGATGGTGCCAACTGAGGGATGCGAAATTTCGGTACGCTTCAAGCTGCCGGTGTCGGGAGCTGCCTATAACTTTGGCGCGAAGTTCGGGGCGACCGCAGAGCTGGCCTCAGTGCTGCTCTCGCGTGCAGCGGCGGCGGGGTTCATTCCCTCGCTGACCTTCCACCCGGGCACGCAATGCACCGATCCGATGGCGTGGGATGCCTATATCCGCGCCGCCGCTGAAATCGCGCAGAATGCAGGTGTGCAAATCGCGCGTCTCAATGTCGGCGGCGGGTTCCCGAACCATCGCATGCAAGGTCCGGCTCCGGTGCTTGAAGACATCTTTGCGCTGATCAAGCGGGTCGCGGGCGAGGCATTCGGTGCGGCGCAGCCCGCATTGGTCTGCGAACCGGGTCGTGGTCTGGTCGGTGATGCATTCGTGCATGTCACGCGCGTTAAGGCGGTGCGTGACGGGGCGCATGTGTTCCTCAATGATGGGGTCTATGGCGGGCTGGCGGAACTGCCGCTGATCGGTTTGATCGACCGCGTTCAGGTGATCTCGCCCGAGGGGGAGTATCGCCGCGAGGCGGGTCAGCCGCGTGTCGTCTTCGGTCCGACCTGCGATTCGGTGGATCGTCTGCCGGGCGAAATGGCGCTGCCGATGGATCTGGCCGAGGGCGATTTCGTCGTTTTCCAAGGCATGGGCGCTTATTCCAGCGCGACCAACACGCGGTTCAATGGCTTTGGTCAGCTTGAAGTGGTCACGGCGCTGAGCCTTGATTTCTAAGCTGTGACGGGCACGTTCCGACAAAGACAATGAAAATTAACCAACCTTGCCCTACACTCAATGGGGCAAGGTTTTTCATTTGTCTTCGGGGAGGACGTGGTGCGGGGGCTGTTTGACAGGGTGATGTCGGTTTTTCGCCGGCACGACAAAGCCCGCCCCGAGGCGCGCACAACCGCGCGTGGGCGTGGATCGGTTGATCATGTCCTGTTGCTGGATGGCACATTGGGAAGCTTGCGCTCGGATCGGATGACCTCGATCGGGATCATCTATCGGTTTTTGCGCCGCGCCGCGCCGACGGCCTCGGTCTATTATGGCAGGGGGCTGCAATGGCGCGAATGGCATGACACCTCGGATGTTTGGTTCGGCTGGGGGGTGAATCGGCAGATTTTGCGCGCTTACGGTTGGCTGGCGATGCGCTACCGCCCCGGTGATCGGATCTTTCTGATCGGCTATTCGCGCGGGGCGTTCGCGGCGCGCTCGCTCGCGGGGATGATTGAGCGGGTTGGCCTGTTGCGCCCTGAGGCCGCGATTGAACGCAACACCAAAACGGCATGGCGCCATTATGAGGGTGTGACGCCGCCGCCGATTTTGCAGGGCTTTCGCGACGGGCTGTGTCATCCTTCGGTGCGCCTGGAAATGGTGGGCGCGTTTGATACGGTTTCGGCGCTGGGCGTGCGCTTGCCGTTTTTCTGGATCTGGAATGATCGGCGCGCGCGATTTCACAACCATATTCTGGGGCAAAGCGTGCATCACGGCTATCAGGCGTTGGCGCTGGATGAGACGCGATCGGTGTTAGAACCGCTGATCTGGGATTGCGAGGGCACGGGGGCTTCGCGGATCGAGCAGGTCTGGTTTCGTGGCTGTCATGGCGATATTGGTGGCCAGCTTGGCCACTTTGAAGATGCGCGCCCGCTGGCCAATATTCCGCTGGTCTGGATGCTGGAAAAGGCCGAAGCGCTGGGCCTGTCGCTGCCGCAAGATTGGCAAGAGGCCTTTCCCCGCGATGTCAGCGCGCCTTCAGTGGGCAGTTGGCGCGGCTGGGGGAAATATTCCTTGCTGCGCGCGCCGCGCGTCGTCGGGCGCGACCCAAGCGAGCGGCTGCATGAGACCGTGACGCTTGCGCCATCCGGGGGATGGCGCGCGATTTTGCGCCCGCGTCTTTTGCGCCCGGACATGCACGCGCCCGCGTCGTCAGCTTCCGGGAGTCATTACGAAGCAGGTGGCGGTTCCAGTCGCGTAGAGCCGCCCGTCCTGCGCGCCCCGGATCTCGCCACGCGCGACCCCGGTTGAGCGCCCTATGTGATCAAGCATGCCGGTTGCGATGACCTCGGTGTCTGGCTTGATTGCGCGGATCAGGTTGACTTTGAATTCCAGCGTGGTCTGGGTCTGACCCTGTTTCAGCCCGGTGATCACCGCGCAGGTCATCGCCGTATCCAGCACCATCGCGTACCAACCACCGTGAATGCCGCCATAGCCATTGGTTTGGGGATGCCCGGGTGTGCCACGCAGCTCAACACGGCCTTCCTCGACCTGTGTGATCTGATAGGCCATCAGTTTCTGCACCGTGGGCGAGGGGACTTCGCCCGCCGCCATCTTACGGATGTAGTCGAGCCCCGATATGCTCAAAACCTCGTCAAGTTTGGGAAAGTCCTCGGGGCCGTTGGCGTAAATGGGATCGGGCATCGGTGTCTCCTATTAGATGCGACACAGGCTAGCGTCCGTTCTGGCAATGCCAAGGACATGAAAGACTTTCCTCACGTCACGCCGCGCGCTCATGAAAAAAGGGGGCGCATGGCCCCCCGATAGTATTTGCGCCGATTGCTCCTCAGGCGACGTTTTCGAGAACCGTTTCAGGCGTCACACCCAGCGCATGGCAGACATCGCGTGTCAGGGTAGGACGGTTGAGCGTATAGAATTGCAGATCCTCGACGCCGCCCTCGATCAGCTTGTCGCACAGCTCGGTGCACAGCGCGGTGGCCAGCAACTGTTCGCGGTCGTCGCGGGTTGCCGCCTCGAAGGCCTCTTCGACCCAAGCGGGAATCGAGGTGCCACAGCTTTGGGCGAATTTCTTCGCCCCTTTCCACGACTGGATCGGCAGGATGCCGGGGATGATCTTGGCGTTGATGCCTTCTTTTTCGCAGGCATCGCGAAAACGGAAGAACGTGTCGGCCTCAAAGAAGAACTGCGTGATCGCGCTGGTGGCCCCCGCTTCGACCTTGCGTTTCAGCCAGCGCACATCGGCGAGGCTGTCGGTGGCTTCGGGATGGGGCTCGGGATAGGCGCCGCAGCGGATTGTGAAGCGACCATCCTCGGCCAGCGCCTCGATTAGCTCGACCGAGGAGGCGAACCCATCGGGGTGGGGCGTGAAACCGTTTGACCCTTTGGGCGGATCGCCACGAAGCGCCACGATCTCGGTCACGCCAACCTCGGCATAGGCGTTCACAATGTCCATCGTCTCGGCTTTGGTCGCCTCAACACAAGTCAGGTGCGCGGCCACATTCAGCCCGTAATTCTTGTGAATCGTGCCCACCGCCTCATGAGTCAGCTTGCGCGTCGTGCCGCCGGCGCCATAGGTGACCGAGACGAACTCGGGCTGAAGCGGGGCCAGAACCTGCGCCGTTTCCCACAGGCGGAAAGACGCATCTAGCGTCTGGGGCGGGAAGAATTCAAAGCTGATTCTCGGCGTAGTCATGGCGGCGTTCCTTTTCGTTCGCTCTCTTGTGTCAGATCGACGGGTGTGAGACAAACTCATAATCTTCACAATTGTTATGAGCCAAACCACAAGATGCATCTCGAGTTCCGTCACCTGCGCACGATCAAGGCGATTCACGATGCCGGCGGGCTCGCACGGGCGGCGGATGTGCTGCACATAACACAAAGTGCGCTGTCACACCAAATCAAGGGGCTGGAGGATCAGACCGGGGTCGAGCTATTCGTGCGCCGCTCCAAGCCGCTGAAACTGTCCGCCGCCGGCATGAAGCTGCTGCGATTGGCTGAACGCATCCTGCCCGAGATCGCCGCGACCGAGGCCGAGTTCGACGCGTTGCGGTCAGGCCGCGCGGGGCGCTTGCATATCGCGATTGAATGTCACGCCTGTTTCGACTGGCTCTTTCCGGTGCTGGAAAAATTCCGTCACGCCTGGCCTGAGATCGACGTCGATATTCGCCCCGGCCTTGCCTTTAACGCCTTGCCCGCGCTGGCGCGCGAAGAGGTCGATCTGGTGATCTCGTCTGATCCAGAGACGATCCCCGGCGTGCAGTTCAACCCGCTGTTTGATTATGCACCCACACTGGTTGCGCCCGCCAACAGTCCGCTCGCGGCGAAACCCTATGTCGAGGCGGCCGATTTCGCCGACCAGACGCTGATCACCTATCCGGTGGATCGCGCGCGTATCGACATTTTCACGCAATTGCTGACGCCCGCCAAGGTCGAACCCAAGGCGCATCGCAAGGTCGAGCTGACGGCGGTGATCCTGATGTTGGTGGCTTCAGGACGCGGGGTGTCGGTACTGCCCGACTGGGTATTGCGCGAGGTGAAATATCAACCTGACTACATCACCCGCCCGGTCACCGCGCAGGGGCTGACAAAACGCCTTTATGCCGCGACGCGGGTCGAGGATGCGACGCAGCCGTTCATGGCGCATTTCCTGCGCTTGGCGCGATCAGAGCCCATGAAATTGCAACGTGCCTAAGGGCGAGGGTACGCAGGCTCTTGGATTCCGCGCACAACCCTTGTAAGGCAGCCGCTTGAAAGCCGAAGGAGCCCCCGATGCAAGGCAGCGCAAACCTCAACCTGATGATCAAGGCCGCGCGCAAGGCGGGCCGCTCGTTGGTCAAGGATTTCCGCGAGGTCGAGAACCTACAGGTCTCGTCCAAGGGGCCGGGTGACTTCGTGTCCAAAGCCGATCGCGAGGCCGAAGCGATCATCAAAGAAGAGCTGCGCGCCGCGCGCCCGTCCTATGGCTGGGTTGGCGAAGAGACCGGCGAAGATGAGGGCGAAGACCCGACCCGTCGCTGGATCGTTGATCCGCTTGATGGCACGACGAACTTCCTGCACGGCTTGCCCCACTGGGCAGTGTCGATCGCGCTCGAACATAAGGGCGAAGTGATTGCCGGCGTGGTGTTCGATGCTGCCAAAGACGAGATGTATTACGCCGAAAAAGGGCTTGGCGCGTTCATGAATGAGACGCGCTTGCGGGTTTCGGGGCGCCACAAAATGATCGAGTCGATCTTTGCGACTGGCGTGCCCTTTGGCGGCAAAGCGACCCTGCCAGCCACCTTGCAAGACCTTGCGCGCCTGATGCCGCAATGTGCAGGCGTGCGGCGCTGGGGCGCGGCGGCGCTCGATCTGGCCTATGTCGCCTCGGGGCGCTATGAAGGCTATTGGGAGCGTGGTCTGAACTCGTGGGATATCGCTGCAGGGCTCATTCTTGTGAAAGAGGCAGGCGGCTTTGTGGCGTCGCTGCGCGAGGGGCGCACGATCTTTGAAACGGGCTCGGTGATTGCCGCAAACAACGGGATGTTCGATCCGCTGAAAAAAGTTCTGACCGAAAAAGCCTAAATTTTCAGTGGCTCAATAGCCTCTAGATTGTTTTCTGGCATTTTGTTCACTTCTTGTTCACTCCTCTATGACAGCGTTTAAAGGCTGCCATAGGAGGGACGCTGCCATGTTCCAAGACACTTTTTGGGCCAACGCTGGCCCGCACCAGTCGGGTGTAGAATTCGGTGGGGCCTACCCGATCGAAGCCGCGCTGGATGAGTTGCGCCTTGCCGCGCGCGACCTTGCTTTTGCTGAAACGGCCGAAACGATTGCGCAAAATCGCATTACCGTCATTGATGGAATGATTGCCGCGTGTGAGGCTGATGCGATGCACTCGGATATAGGTGAGGCGGCGGCGCTTAGCGATGCCGCGACGACACTGCGCGAAGAGCGAGCGTCTCTGGCTGAAACCCTACCGCTGGAACGCGCGTTTCGCGCCGATCAACGCGATCTTGCCTGCGCCCGGATTGCGGCAGTGAAAACTCGCCTTCAGGCTTGGATTGATAATCCCGATGCAATCAAGGCCCCGTTCAATCCCAACATTGCCTTGGATGAGGCGATTGCTTTGGCGCAAGAGGGTCTGGACTGCTCGCCTGAGGACATTGTGACGGCGGCACGGTCCGCTGCTCGCGCGCGCCTGTACGAGGTGTCCTCAGGTGAGGCGCTTGATGTTTCGCCCGTTGCGCCGGTAACCAACACGTATTGCGCGGCTTGGGTTGCGGGGCGCTTGGTTGCGCGCGCACGTGCACGGAGGATTTAGGCGCGCATCGCAGCTGGCTTGCCTTACGGCGCAGTTTGGTAGCGAGGTCTTTTACAGTGCGCCTGAGATATGGGGCCAAGTTGGCGTGAAACAAAAGAACGGCTGTAAAGATTTCGTATCACTGGCAGGCCAATGCCGGAGTGATAGTGGCATCTGATAGGGATAGAAAAGAAAAGCTCAGCACCTGAAGGGTGAACATAGATGGAAACTCGCCATTTGCGGTCAATCTATGTTAACGTTTTCGTGCTCGAAACCGGTTCGGGCGATCTCTAAGGGGTGGAGAATGATTCAAGAATTTAAAGACTTCATTGCCAAGGGCAACGTAATGGATATGGCGGTCGGCATCATCGTCGGCGCCGCGTTTACTGCAATCGTGACATCGCTGGTGGGAGATTTGATCAACCCGATTATCGGTTTGATCACTGGCGGCATCGATTTCTCCAACAAATACGCCGTGCTGGCTGGCGAGGTTCCTGCCGGGGCCAGTCTTGCGGCCGCACGCGATGCTGGTGCTTCGGTCTTTGCCTACGGATCGTTCATTATGGCCGTCATCAACTTCCTGATCATCGCGTTCGTGGTGTTCATGCTGGTCAAGATGGTGAACCGCGTAAAATCCGCCGCGGAAAAACCCGACGACGTCGCGCCCGCAGTGCCGACCGGACCGAGCGAGCTTGATGTTCTGCTCGAAATCCGCGATTCGTTGAAGAAGTAAGTCGGCTTTGCACGGCTTGCATAAAAGGCCCGGGATTTCCCGGGCCTTTTCATATCGTATGAGTGCTTAGGCTAGCAGTGACTCTGTCGACGTGAATGGCAAATCAAGCGCCTCAGCCACCGCCGCAAAAGTGATCTGGCCCTCATGCACATTCAGCCCGTTGGCAAGGTGGGGATCGTCTAAACAGGCCTGTTGCCAGCCCTTGTCGGCAAGCGCCAGCATGAAGGGTTGGGTCGCATTCGAAAGGGCCAGCGTTGCCGTGCGTGCAACGGCACCAGGCATATTCGCGACGCAATAATGCACGATGCCATCAACCTCATAGATCGGATCATCATGTGTGGTCGCGTGCGAGGTTTCTACACAGCCGCCCTGATCAATCGCGACATCAACAATAGCCGCACCCGGTTTCATTGTTTTCAACATATCGCGCGTGACCAGTTTGGGCGCTGCGGCTCCCGGTATTAATACTGCGCCAATCACCAGATCGGCCCCGGCCACCAGTTCGGCAGTCTCGGCTTTTGACGAATAGGCGGTACGAAACAGCCCTGCAAACGTGTCGTCGAGATAGCGTAGACGCGGCAACGAGCGATCCAGTACCGTCACATCTGCCCCCATCCCAGCGGCCACGCGCGCCGCATGCGTGCCAACCACGCCGCCACCGATCACGACGACCTTGGCGGGCGATACGCCTGGCACGCCTCCCATCAGCACGCCACGCCCGCCATTGGCTTTTTGCAAGCTCCAAGCACCCATTTGCGGTGCAAGCCGTCCTGCGACCTCTGACATCGGTGCCAGCAGCGGCAGGGTGCCGTCCTTGGCGGTCACGGTTTCATAGGCGATGCAGGTCGCACCCGATTTCATCAACTCGCGCGCCTGAGTTTCATCTGCGGCCAGATGCAAATAGGTAAACAGGATCTGACCTTTGCGCAGCATCGCGCGCTCGCTTGCTTGCGGCTCTTTGACCTTCACGATCATGTCGGCGGTCTCAAAAACCGCTTTGGCATTGGGTGAAATTTTAGCGCCAACTGCCTCGTAATCGGCATCGTCAAAACCCGCGCCCAACCCTGCGCCTGCCTCAACAAAAACTTCGTGGCCATGCGCCACCGCTTCATGGGCCGCAGCTGGTGTAAGCCCGACCCGATATTCGCGGGTTTTGATTTCGCGCACCGTTCCGATTTTCATTATGTTTCCTCCTCCAATGGTCCTGTAACGTTCGTAAGTCATTATGAGTTTTGTCGTGTGAAATCGGTGTGCCAATAATTGGTTGTCGCAGGGGCGTGTCGCCGATATCTTCGGCTAACATGACCTAAATCGACAGGAACTTGCATGGATGGCAAATTGGACGCGACAGACCGTCGGTTGCTGACGGTGTTGCAAAAGTCGGGACGAATCTCGAATGCTGATCTGAGTGAGAGGGTGAACCTCTCCCCTTCGGCGTGTCACCGGCGTGTTCAGCGGCTGGAGGAAGAGGGGTATATCCGCGAATATGTGGCCCTTTTGGATGCGCGCAAGATGGGGCGCACGACTGTTATTTATGTCGAAATTAAGCTGTCAGGGCAGGCAGATGAAATCCTTGCGGCCTTTGAGCGCGAAGTGCAAAAAGTGCCCGAAGTGTTGGAATGTCACTTGATGGCGGGCGCTGCGGATTACTTGCTGAAGGTAGTCGCTAAGGACGCCGAGGATTTTGCGCGTTTGCATCGCGCCAAACTGGCCTGTTTGCCCGGTGTGATGCAGATACAGTCCAGTTTTTCTCTGAAATGCGTGCAATGGACGACTGCGCTGCCGGTGTGATCTAGGCGCGCCAGAAGCGTGGCAAAAACAGTACGAGAATCGCCAGCATCCCGATCCGCCCCAACAGCATCGCCAGCGTCATTAACCAGGTTGCGGTGTCAGAAAACTCTGCCATCGTGCCACTGCTCGCGCTCAGTGGGCCGACGGCGTAGCCGATATTGCCCAACGCCCCCCAAGTGGCAAAGAGCGCCGAAATGAAATCCGCTCCGGTCATTGATATTGCGACCGAGATGACGCCAAGCGCCAGAATATAACCTGTGAAATACAAGATCAGTGAGGAGAGTACGTCTTCCTCAAGAACCTTGCCGTAGAGCCGTGGCAAAATCACCCGATGCGGGGCGTGTAATCGGCGCACCGAGGTGCGGATGACAGCCGCCAGCGCCTGCCAGCGAAACACTGACAGGGCGCCCGAACTTGATCCGGTGCAGCCGCCAATCAGCCCCACCCAATAGACCAGAACCACGCCGAAGCTTCCCCAATGGGTCACATCCGAGGTGCCAAACCCCGTACCCGTCATAATTGAAGACAGGTTGAAGCTGCTATCGCGTAACACCTCTTCGAATGAACCTTGGCGATGCAGATAACGCCAGATCAGCAAGACGCCCAACGCAATCGCGAACCAGCGTAGAAAGGCACGGATCTGGGGATCGGACCAAAACGGGCGCAGATTGCCATGGCCAAGCTGAACGTAGCGAATGAAGGGCAATGCGGAGGCAAGCATAAAGAGCGTTCCGGCATATTGCGCGGCGGGCGGAAACCCTGCGAAGCTGGAATCGTGGGTGCCAAACCCCCCCGTCGCAAGCGTCGCCATCGCGTAGCAACCTGCATCGAATATGCCCATGCCGGTGGAGGCGTAGCTAACTGCGCAGATAAAGGTCAGCGAGCAATAGACCCAAAGCAAGGACTTTGCGATGTCACGAGCGCGCGGCATTACCTTGCCCAGCGTATCAAAGCCCTCAGTCTGAAAATAGCGCATCCCGCCAATGTGCAGCACCGGTAGAAAAATCATCGCGACAAAGGCGATACCAAGTCCTCCAAACCAATTCAGCATCGCGCGCCATAGCAGCACCGAGCGGGGCAGATCATCGAGCTTTGTGAAAACCGTATAGCCCGTGGTCGTGATTCCCGAGGCGGCCTCGAAATAGGCGTTTGTAAAAGTGACATGCGGTGCGCCCTCAATGAAGGGGAGAGCGGCAAACAGCGGCACGGTCAGCCAGATCGCGGCGGTCAGCAAGTAGGCTTGTCGACTGTTTAGGCCGTCATTGTTTTCACCGCGCGTCGCCAGCGCAAGCAGGGTGCCCAGCAGAATCGTTTCAATCGCGGCTTCAAGGAATTCCTGCCAGTTTGGGTTGGCGTCGTGCAGGTCAATCACCATCGGTAGCAGCATCGACGCGCCTAGCGCTGCGAGGATGAGACCAAGCAAATGTATGACGGGCCGGACATCGGGCATGTTTGAAAACGGTTCCAGCCTTGAAAGCCAATGCATCGAGAGAGGGTAGGCAGCGCGAAGATTAAGGCAAGCCTAAATCAGGTTTAAGGCGCTTAGAAAACCAAAAACCCCCGACGGCGGAGCCACGGGGGTCATCAGCGCGGGCAAGCCCGCCAGCATTTTCAGACGCCTTGAGCGGCGTAAAGACGCTTAGAGCGCACCTTCGCGCTGAGCCTTCTTACGTGCCAATTTACGGGCACGACGAACGGCCTCGGCTTTCTCGCGCGCTTTTTTGACGGAGGGCTTCTCGAAATGTTGCTTGAGCTTCATTTCACGAAACACACCCTCGCGCTGAAGTTTTTTCTTCAGAGCACGAAGCGCCTGTTCGACGTTGTTGTCGCGAACGCTGACCTGCATGTGGTGTCACCACCTTCCTAAGTTAGAGTTGCAGTTGCTTGCAGGA
>JAFGWK010000090.1 GCA_016937195.1 Paracoccaceae bacterium
ATGGGCGACAATGTGATCATCATCAACGCCGGCAAGGTGCAGATGACGGGTCGCAAGCGCGAAGACAAAACCTACTACTGGCACACCGGTCACCCCGGCGGGATCAAATCGCGCACCGCGCGTCAGATCCTTGAAGGCGCGCATCCTGAGCGCGTTGTGATCAAAGCCGTGGAGCGCATGATCTCGCGCAACCGTCTGGGCAGCGCGCAAATGTCGAACCTGCGTGTTTACGCCGGCGCCGATCATCCGCATGAAGCGCAACAGCCTGAAGTTCTCGACGTCAAGTCGATGAACAAAAAGAACACCCGGAGCTGATCATGTCTGACGATATCAAGACTCTCGACGACCTGAAATCGGTCGTGTCCGGCTCTGACGCTGCACTGGCGTCCGACACCGAAACCGCCGCTCCGCGTGAGCCCGTGCGCGACGCGCTGGGCCGTTCCTACGCGACCGGTAAACGTAAAGACGCGGTCGCTCGCGTTTGGATCAAGCCGGGTACGGGCAAGATCGAAGTGAACGGCAAAGAGATGCCGGCTTATTTCGCGCGCCCCGTGCTGCAGCTGATCGTGAACCAGCCCTTCGATGTGGCCAACGTTCGCGGTGAGTTCGACGTGTATGCTACCGTCGCTGGTGGTGGCCTGTCGGGTCAAGCTGGTGCGGTCAAGCACGGTATCTCCAAAGCGTTGCAGCTGTACGAACCCAGCTTGCGCGCTGCGCTGAAAGCCGCAGGCTTCCTGACGCGCGACAGCCGTGTGGTGGAACGTAAGAAATACGGTAAGCGCAAAGCACGCCGTAGCTTCCAGTTCTCCAAGCGCTGATCTGTCAGCCAATATCTTTGCGGAAGCGCCTCCATTCGGGGGCGCTTTTGCGTTGTGCGATCTGGGGGTCGTCATGCGGTGCTACTGGTCAGGAGGGCGATGTGTCGCTAACCTGAGCGGGCAAAGCAGGGGGGCATATGTCGCGCGTATTTACCGGACCGGATGGGCAAGAACGGTGTTTCTGGTGTGAGGGCTGGGCGCCCTACATCGCCTATCACGACGATGAATGGGGCTACCCGGTCAGCGACGACACCCGCCTGTTCGAGAAAATCTGTCTCGAAGGGTTTCAGGCCGGGCTAAGCTGGCGCACGATCCTTGCCAAGCGCGAGAATTTTCGGGCTGCGTTCGACGGGTTCGATTTCAACAAAGTCGCGCGCTACAGCGAGGCGGATGTTTTGCGCCTGCTCGGGGATGCGGGCATCGTGCGCCATCGCGGCAAGATCGAGGCGGTGATCAACAATGCCGCGCGCGCGCAAGCGGTGGTGGCGCGTGAAGGTTCGCTTGCCAAATGGATCTGGTCTTTCGCGCCCGATCACCCCGAACATGCGCCGGGCGAGGTGCCTGCCAAGACACCCGCCTCAGAGGCGCTGTCCAAGGCGTTGCGCAAGGATGGCTGGAAATTTGTAGGTCCGACAACCGTTTACGCCTTTATGCAGGCGATGGGGATGGTCAATGACCATATGCCGGGCTGTGGTCATTACGTGCGGGCAGAAGCTGCCCGCGCGACGTTCCGGCGGCCCTGAGCCGCGCTTGCCGGGGCTGCCCGGCTGTGGGCGCGCTTAGCTGGCGGTGCCGATCTTGGCCAGAAGCCCGTCAATATCGGGGTCGAATCCTGCAATATCCTGGGCCTTGCCAGCGGCATCCTTGTAAAGAATGTAGGGCGTGCCACCGATGCCCTGGGCCTGCATCCAGGTGTTGTTGGCCGTGACTTTCGCGACCGCATCCTTGTTCGACATATCGCCTTTGATGCTGCCTTCTTCCTTGGCATCGTCGAAGTTTTTCTCATCCGTAGCAAGCGCTGCAGCCGGGTCTTTCGCGGCCATGATCGCGGCGGCCTTGGCCATCGAATCTGCCTTGAGGAAGCCGGCCTGAATGACATGGACCTTCACCTTGCCCGCGCTCACGGCGGGTTTGAGCGCTTCATAAGTCTTGTGGCAATAGATGCAGTTGGGATCGAACAGCACCCACATCTCTTTTGGCGCCGCCGCCTTGCCCCAGAGGTAGCTATGGGTTTTGTCGAGGGAGGCGAAATTCGCCGCCGCATCGGGCGGTTGCGGCAGCATTTGCTTGGCTTCGGCCTGCGTCATGTTCTTGCCGTCGCTCGACACGATCATGCCCTGCATCAGGTATTTCCCGTCCGGTGTGGCATAGAGGATCGCATTTTTCTGCGGGCCAAGCGAGACGGCGAGGCCGATCAGCCCGGCCGGGGCCTCAAACGCGCCCAGAACCTTGGTCGTCCCACCTGTCAGCTTGTTGAGCGTGGCTTGCACTGCGTCGGGCACATCGACCGATTTCGGCGTCGCGGTCGCGGCTGGGGTCGGCGTGGCGGCGGTGGCCGCAGGTGGCGTGGCTGTTTGTGCCAGCGCAGGCACGGCGGCGAGAGCGCCGATCAGTCCCAGAGAAAGGCCAAGCGCGGGCAGGGGGCGCGTCGCGCGATAGAGAGAGAAAAGCATATAGGTTTCGACTTTCGATTGCGGTTGCAAGATCGGTTGCCGCAAGGGGCAACGCTCCCCTCTCTTGGTAGGCTTGTGCGCGCTCACAGCAATGCACGATCTGATGAGGTGGCCTTGAGGGCGGCTCGTTTGGCAGGGATGTGCCCGAAAAATGCAAAGGGTGCGCAGAAGCCTGCGCACCCCGATAAGTCATGCAATGAGAAAAAGATCAGGCCGCGTTGGTGCGGCGCGGACGGCGGCGTTTGGCCTGACCGTTTGCGCCGACAGGGGCGCCGTGATTGGCCTTGGGTGCGCCGAATTTCTGGCCGCCCCCATTACCGCCATTCCCACGACGTCCGCCGCTGGCTTTACCCGCCGATTTGCCGCGCTGATTGCGCACCGAGGGGCGGTTGACGGCGTTGGGACGCTCGCCCGAGGCGGTCGGGATCTCGATCTTCATCAGCTTTTCGATCTGCACCAACAGGTCCACGTCTTCGGGTGTGCAGAAGGACATCGCCTCACCTTCACGACCCGCGCGCGCGGTGCGCCCGATACGGTGGACATAGGCGTCGGGCACTTCGGGCAGATCGAAGTTGATCACATAGGACACGCCGGGAATGTCGATCCCGCGGGCTGCCACATCAGTGGCCACCAGCACGTTGATCGAGCCATCGCGGAAAGCCTTGATCGCGCGATCACGTTGACCTTGCGATTTGTTGCCGTGGATCGAGGCCGCATTATAGCCGTCGGCCACAAGCCCCTTCATCAGCTTTTCCGCACCATGTTTGGTACGCGAAAACACCAGTGTCAGCGCTTTGAGATCAGCCGACAGAATATCGCGCAGCTTGTCGCCTTTCGCGGACTTGCCATCAAGGTAATGCACCGATTGCGTTACCTTGTCGGCGGCTTTGCCGGGAGGCGTGACCTGCACGCGCTCGGGGTTTACCAGATAGGCGCGCGAGAGTTCATCCATCTGTTTGGGCATCGTGGCCGAGAACAGCATGGTCTGGCGCGGCGTGCCCAGTTTCGGTGCAATCCGGCGCAGCGCGTGGATAAAGCCCATGTCGAGCATCTGGTCGGCCTCATCCAGCACCAGATAGCGCACGGTCGACAGGTCCACCGCGCGGCGATCCATCAGGTCGATCAGGCGACCGGGGGTCGCAACGAGAATGTCATTGCCACGATGCATCAGCCCGATTTGACGGTTGATCGACTGGCCGCCGACGACGGTTGCGACCTTGACCTTGGTCTCACCGGTCAGCGTGCGCAGGCTGTCTGCGATCTGGTTGACCAGCTCGCGCGTGGGGGCAAGAATCAGTGCCTTGACGGTTTTCGGCGCGGGTTTTCCGGGCTCGGCGAGCAGGCGATCGATCAGCGGCAGGCCGAAGGCCAGCGTTTTGCCGGTGCCGGTCTGGGCCAGCCCCATCACGTCTCGCCCAGCAAGGGCTAGCGGGATCGCGCGCATCTGGATCGGGGTGGGTTGGGTCAGGCCGTTTTTGGTGAGGGCCTCGATCAGGGCCGGCGCAAGGCCGAGAGTGGTAAAGTCGGACAAAATAATTCCTTTGGCGCATGCCGGAATGGCGCGCGCGATGTGCTGCACGTCCCGATCATGCGGGAGGCGGGCAACAGGGTTGGTGGCGCGCGGCGCATTTCGCCGTTTGCCTTGAGAACCCTGCGTGATGGGGAACGGAAGTTTGGCGGTTGCTGATGCGCCTTAAGGGAGGGGCGCAGGCTTACTCACGCGGCAGCGCAGCAACCATTGAGGGTCAAATGGGGGAGTTTGAACGCAAAGTCAAGTCCCTGCGCAGTCTCGCGCAAAGTTGGCCCCCGCGCGGTATCGCGTGAAAACGGATGCTGCGCGGGGGCTTGGATCAGGCGCTTTCCAGCGCGGCGATGATGGCGCCAAAATCAGCGGCTTTCAGCGAGGCCCCGCCGACCAGCGCGCCATCGACATTGGACACCGCGAAAATCTCGGTCGCATTCGAGGGTTTGACCGAGCCGCCATACAGCAGCCGCATCCCGTCGCCCTCGGTGCCAAAGCGTTTGACCAAAGCGTTGCGCATGAAATCATGAACTTCTGCGATCTGCTCCAGCGTCGGCGTGCGCCCGGTGCCGATGGCCCAGACCGGCTCATAGGCCACAACGGTATTGGCGGCGGTCGCATGATCGGGCAGCGAGCCTTTAAGCTGGTTTCCAATGATCGTCAGCGTTTCGCCCGCGTCGCGCTGGCTTTCGGTCTCGCCGACGCAAACCACAGCGATCAAACCGCCCTCGATTGCGGCCTCGGCCTTGGCGCGCACCATCACATCGCTTTCGTGGTGATCGGCACGGCGTTCGGAGTGGCCGACAATCGCGTGGCTGCCCCCGGCATCGGCGATCATTGCCGCCGAAATATCGCCGGTGTGCGCGCCCGAGCCCTTCATGTGACAATCCTGCGCGCCCACATCAAGGCTTGCACCCACCACCTGCGCCATCGCTGAAATCAGCGTCGCGGGCGGGCAGAGCAGCACATCACAGAGCGGCGAGGGATGGGCTGCAGTCAAGGCCTCAACCTCGGCCAGATCTGCCTTGAGCCCGTTCATTTTCCAATTGCCAGCGGCCAGTTTGGTGCGCATGCGCTCTCTCTCCCTGAATGGTTATGCTGGCAGATTAGGGCAGGGGAGAGGCCAGCGCAAAGGGCAAAAACGCGCAGGCTTAGGCCTTGGCGTCTGCGCCGTCCATATCGGCGAATTTGATCGACTCACCGCAGCCGCAGGCTTCGACCACATTGGGGTTGCGGAACTTGAAGCCGCTTTCAAGCAAGCCCGTTTCATAGTCAATCTCGGTGCCCAGCATGAACATCTGCGCCATCGGGGCGATCAATACGCGCGCGGGGCCGTTTTCCACGACGATATCCATCGGGCCAGCCTCGGCGGCGACTTCCATCGTGTATTCCATGCCCGCACAGCCGCCCTTTTTGACGCCGATGCGAAAGCCAGCCGCGTCTTCACGCGCCATCAGCTTGGCGATTTGGGCCACGGCAGCGTCGGTCATGGTCACGGGGTCTTGTCCGGGGACGTTAAACATTGGGGCTCTCCTTGAGACTCAAATCTAGTTCGTAGGGGGGAGAATTCCAAGGGGGGCGAGGTGGCTCATCAGCGCAAGCGTTGCGTAAGCCCCGCCCAAAGCCCAGCCAAACGAGGCCAGCGTGCCGATGATGACATATTCGCTTTTGGGATTGGCGCCGTCTTTCGAGACCGCCTCAAAGCGTAGGATCGACTTGGCCGCGATCAGAAAGCCGATGGCGGCGGGTTGTCCGGCCAGCACCAGAAGAAAGATCACCCCGCGTTCAAGCTGGCCAATCAGGCGACCGCCTTCGGGCAGCCCCTCGGGCGGGGCGCTGTCATCAAAGCGCGCCATCAGCAACCCCACCGCGAATCCGCCCGCGCGGATCGTGACGATTACGCCAGCGATCAGCGCCAGCGTACCGGGCAGCCAGCTTTGCCCCGCCCAAAGCGCGTGGGAAAACAGGCCGGGGAAAGCGGCGGCAATCGCGGCGGTGGCAATCAGATGCGCGCCCTGATCGGCGACAAACGCCATCAGCGCACGGTTTTTGGAGGCAAAGGTTTTCGCGATGTCGATCAGGAAGTGGCTGAACCCGACAAGGATCAGAGCCGCCAGCAGGGAGACTGAGAGTTGCAGGAGTAGCAGGGCACTTAATCCCAGCAAGATCGCCAGATGGGCGGCCAGCGCGGGCATATGACGGCGCGCTTTACCCGCAACCATCTCGTTGCTTTGAAACGCAAAATCGGCCAGAATATGGGCGCAGATCAGGGCGGTGAGGGTCTCGATCATGCGCGTGCCTCAATCATCTGCAACGCCGCGAGGATCGCCTCGTATCCCGCGCCCTGCAAGGCCTGTGACAGCGATTGCCGGGTAATGCCGATTTCGGCGCTCGCGGCGGTTTGGGTGGGCGGATCAAGGCGCAGCATCGGCACCATTGCGCGTGCCTGTGCCTGTGTCCAGCCCTGCGAGATGTGGTCAAACAGCCGCAGCGCCGCCCCCAGCGCGCCGCCCCCGGCATGGGCGATGCGCGGCCCCTCAAGCGTATCGAGCAACTGCCCCGAGGCGGTGAAAACCGGCCCGTGTGCGGCGTTCAGATCGCCCCCCGAAGGCAAGCTGCCTGCGCCTTGCGCAATCGCGATTCGGGTCGATAGGTCTGGGCCAACCGCGCGCAATCGCGCCCGGATCAGCAGCGCAAGGCGCGCTTGAAATCGCGGCATCTCCAGCGCGATTTGCCAACCATCGCCCCGGTTACGGGCAAAGCGCGTCGCCCCGATCTGAGGGACCAAATCGCGGCAGGCTTGCTCCACAGACTCAAGCGCTGCGTCCAGTGCGCGGCTTGAGAGGCGTGATGAAGCGACAAGATCGCCGGTGAGAACGCAGACATGATCCATATGCAGGTTGTAATGCCTGCATTAGGTTAAATGCAAGCTATTTTGCCTGCGATTATAAAAATGCAGGCCATAAGGCCTGCATTTTGGTCATCGTGACGGCCTGTCTGCCCGCGATCAGCCCAGCGTGGGATAATCCGTGTAGCCCTCGGCCCCGCCACCATAAAGGTGATCGCCATCAAGCGGGTTCAACGCTGCACCCGTCTTAAAGCGCTGGGGCAGGTCGGGATTGGCGATGAACAACCGCCCGAACGCCACTGCTGCCGCGCCTTCGGCCAAAGCCGCCTCGGCCATCTCGTGGCTATAGCCGTTATTGGCGATATAGGGTGCGGTTATGCGATCGCGCAGCGTCTCAATCGCCCCTTCGGGCCAGTCGCGTGCGCCCCCGGTTTGCCCCTCGATCAGATGCACAAAGGCCAGATCCTGTGTGTTCAGGAAATCGACCACTGCGCCAAACAATTCGGGCGTATCGCTGGAAATCCCGACGTTATTCGCATTCGACCACGGCGACAGGCGGATGCCGACGCGCCCCGGACCCCAGACATCCGTGACCGTCTCGACCACCTCACGCAGAAAGCGCATACGATTCTCGATTGAGCCGCCGTAGCTGTCGGTGCGGGTGTTGGATGTATCGCGCAGGAACTGGTCGATCAGATAGCCGTTGGCGGCGTGGATCTCGACCCCGTCAAAGCCCGCCGCCTTAGCGCATTCGGCGGCGTTGCGATAATCCGCGACCGTCGCTGCGATTTCATCCAGTGTTAGCGCGTGCGGCACAGGCGTTTCGACAAAGCCGGTGCCATCAAAGGTTTTCGCTCCCGCTGCAATGGCCGAGGGTGCCACCGGATCGCGCCCGTCCAGAAGCTGGGGCACGGAAATGCGCCCGACATGCCAGATTTGCGCGACGATCTTGGACCCTGCGCCATGCACCGCATCGGTGACTTTGCGCCAGCCCGCGACCTGTTCGTCATTATAAATGCCCGGCGTCCAGGCGTAGCCCTGACCCATCGGCGAAATCTGCGTGCCTTCCGAGATGATCAAGCCGGCGGTGGCGCGCTGGCGGTAATACTCGACCGTAAGATCGGTGGGGGTCAGCGCGGGGGCGCGGTTGCGCGTCAGCGGAGCCATGACGAAACGGTTGGCGATCTCGATCTGGCCAAGCGTGGTCGGGGTGAAAAGCATATCGGTCATTATGCGCCTTTGTCTTTAACTTGAGGAGGTCTTTGTTGTCCTCACAAGTTGGGGCACGCAGCAAAAGCGGCAAGGTGTTCCCTTGCGCAAGGGGGATGTGCAAAAATGCAAAGGGCGGCGCGTGTCGCCCCGCGCCGCCCTTCAAAAAACGTATCACGCAGGATTACATGAAGCCCAACTCAAGACGCGCTTCGTCCGACATCATGTCCATCCCCCATTGCGGATCAAAGGTCATCTCGACATCGACATCGCGCAGGCCCCCGACCGAGGCCACCGCATCGCGCACCCATTCGGGCATCTCGCCGGCCACCGGACAGCCCGGCGCGGTCAGCGTCATGATTAGCTTGGCGTCGTTTTCCGGCGTGATCTCAATCGTGTAGATCAGGCCAAGGTCATAGATATTGACCGGAATTTCCGGGTCATAGACAGTGCGACAGGCATCCACCACCTGCTCGTAGAGCGGATGATCGGTGCTGGAGGGCTTGATCAGTGGCGTGCCCTCAAGCGGCTCTTCGGGATTGGCAGTCATGGGGTCTCTCTCGCGGTTCGCGGATATCTCGAGTGTTTATATAGGGATTGTGCAGCCGGGGTAAAGAGAGCGCGGCATGACGCACGC
>JAFGWK010000091.1 GCA_016937195.1 Paracoccaceae bacterium
TCCCGTGCGTAGACATCCTCGTAGCGAATGATGTCATCTTCGCCCAGATACGACCCGGTTTGCACCTCGATCAAAACCATAGGGACTTTGCCCGGGTTTTCCATCCGGTGAACCGCCCCGAGCGGAATGTAAACGGATTGATTTTCGGTGACGAGCTTTACATCCTCATCAACAGTCACCCGTGCGGTGCCTTCGACGACGATCCAATGCTCGGAGCGGTGATGGTGCGACTGCAACGAAAGCGCGCCGCCCGGATGCACCACGATCCGCTTGACCTGAAAACGGTCTCCGATCACGAGGCTTTCAAACCAACCCCACGGGCGATGATCCTTGGGGAACGTGGTGGCTTGCAGCGCATGCTTTTCTTTTAGGGCGGCGACAGCCAGTTTGACGTCTTGGGCGCGCGACATATCCGCGACAAGCACAGCGTCGGGCATCGCGATGGCGATAATATTTTGCAACCCGATCCCGACCATTTCCAGCGCCCCATCTTCGGAGCGCAGCAAACTGTTGTCGCAATCCAAAGCCGTCGCATGATCAGACGTGACAACACCGCGCGCATCGGGATCCCCTTCGCGCCAAACAGCGTCCCAGCCGCCAAGATCGCTCCAGCCAGCGGCGAAGGGCACGACGGACAGGTTTTCGGCCTTTTCCATCACTGCGTAATCAATCGAAATATCGTCAGCCTCGGCCCACGGATCGGGGGCAAGGCGGAGAAAGCCCAGATCGGGTTTTCCCTGATCTACCGCCGCCTGCACCGGCGCGATCAAGTCGGGAGCATGGGCGCGGAATGCAGCGAGGATCGTTTTTACCGAGAACAGAAAAATCCCTGCGTTCCACAGATATTTGCCTGCCTGCACCATTTCTTCGGCGCGCGCTGCATCGGGTTTTTCCACAAACTGGCGCAGTGCCAAGGGCTGGGCGGTAAAATCCTGCGGCTCCTCGGCCAGTTCCAGATAGCCATAGCCGGTTTCGGGGTGGGTCGGCTTGATCCCGAACGTCACCAACTGCCCCTCGCGCGCAGCCTCAGCCCCTGCAAGGGTGGCGGCGCGAAACGCCTCGATGTCGGGAACAACGTGATCGGAGGGCGCGACAAGCATCAAGCCATCAGGGTCGCTTTTCTCCAGCCAAAGGGCAGCGGCAAGCACCGCAGGCGCGGTGTTGCGCCCCTCGGGTTCAATAAGAATTGCACCGGGATCAATGCCGATCTCTGCCAGTTGCTCGGCGACAATGAATCGAAAATCCGAATTCGTGAGCACCAAAGGAGGTGCGAACCCCTCATCACAAAGTCGCAATGCTGACCCTTGAAACAGCGTATTTTCGCCAACCAGAGGCACGAATTGTTTGGGGTATGACTTGCGCGACAACGGCCAAAGTCGTGTGCCAGATCCACCGCAAAGAATGACAGGCGTGATCATGGTGTGGCCTTTCAATTGTGTCATTTCCGAATGATTACCCATGAATTTGGCGCATTTTTCAAGGTCTATTCCCCATTGGGCTTTTTAAGGCTCGAATCTGAAGGGTCTGTCAGGGGTTTGAATGTTTCGATCCGGCGGTTGGTGCGATGCAATCGAGAAAACGGCTCAGTTTTGTCAAAAGCATCCAGATGAGGGGCATAACGGGAGCGTTTTAAACAAATACCCGAGAACTTCTGATCGTATCAAAAGGGTTAACTATAAATATGGACCAAAACTTGAAATGAAGGATAGGGGCAGGGTCGTGGACGCCTGATCCGCCACATCGGCGGACACACAGTTGGGGAGCTGTAAGATGACCAAGCGCGCACTTATCACGGGGATTACGGGGCAGGATGGGTCGTATCTTGCCGAGCTTCTATTGGAAAAAGGATATGAGGTGCACGGCATCAAGCGTCGCGCCTCGCTGTTTAACACCCAGCGCATTGATCACATCTACGAAGACCCGCATTCGGGTCAGGAAAATCTTAAGCTGCATTACGGCGATCTTAGCGACACGTTGAATCTGACGCGAATTTTGCGAGAAGTGGAGCCGGACGAGGTTTATAACCTCGGGGCGCAATCTCATGTCGCTGTCAGCTTCGAAGCGCCGGAATATACTGCGGATGTGGATGGGATCGGGACGTTGCGCTTGCTAGAGGCGATCCGGTTTTTGGGGCTTGAGCAGAAATGCCGGTTCTATCAGGCTTCGACATCTGAACTCTTCGGGCTGGTTCGGGAAACACCGCAGACCGAGAATACACCGTTTTACCCGCGCTCGCCCTATGCGGTTGCCAAGATGTATGCCTATTGGATCGCGGTGAATTATCGTGAAGCTTACGGGATGTATGCTTGCAACGGGATCTTGTTCAATCACGAGTCCCCGCGTCGTGGCGAAACCTTTGTGACACGTAAGATCACGCGGGGCTTGTCCAACATATCGCAGGGGCTGGAACCGTGCCTGTATATGGGCAACATCGACTCCTTGCGCGATTGGGGCCATGCCAAGGATTACGTGCGTATGCAGTGGATGATGCTGCAACAAGACGAGCCCGAGGATTTCGTTATCGCGACAGGAAAACAATATTCGGTGCGCGAGTTCATTCAGTGGAGCGCGGCAGAACTGGGCCTTACGCTGGACTTCTCGGGAAGCGGCGTTGACGAGATCGCCACCGTATCCAAGATTGAGGGTGATCAAGCGCCTGCATTGAGCGTTGGTGATGTCGTCATGCGGATCGACCCTCGCTATTTTCGCCCGGCCGAGGTCGAAACGCTGCTGGGCAATCCTGCGAAAGCCAAACAAAAACTTGGTTGGGTGCCAGAGATCACCGCGCAAGAGATGTGCGCTGAGATGATTGCTGAGGATTTCAAAATTGCGCGTCGCTATGCATTGCTTAAGGAGCATGGGCTCGAATTGCCGGTCAGTTGTGAGTGACCTTTGCGCAGATGATATACCCGCTTGGCGAAGTGTAATGTTCCACGTTGCCAGCTCAAGATTTGAGAGGCCCGAGCCATGAGCAAAATCTATATAGCGGGCCATCGCGGCATGGTTGGCAGCGCCATTTTGCGCCAGCTTGAGGCGCGCAAAGCGGCTGGTGAAGAGCTTGAACTGATCACCCGCACCTCGCACGCGTTGGATCTGACGGATCAGGCTAGCGTGCGCGATTTCATGCAAAGCGAAAAACCCGATCAGGTGATCTTGGCCGCGGCAAAGGTTGGGGGCATTGTGGCCAATAACAGCTACCCCGCGCAATTTATCTATGAAAACCTGATGATCGAAAGCAATGTGATCCACCAGGCCTACGCCGCTGGGGTCATGCGTTTGCTGCAACTGGGTTCGTCTTGCATCTACCCCAAGCTGGCGGCGCAGCCAATATCAGAAGATGCGCTGCTAACCGGGCCTCTAGAGCCGACAAATGAGCCTTATGCGATTGCCAAGATCGCCGGGATCAAGCTTTGCGAAAGCTATAACCGGCAATATGGAACGGATTATCGCTCGGTCATGCCAACGAATCTGTATGGTCCGGGGGATAACTTCCATCCGGAAAATAGCCATGTCCTGCCTGCGCTGATCCAGCGATTTCACGCCGCCGCGCGCCATGGGGCTGATGAGGTTGTTGTGTGGGGGTCGGGCAAGCCCATGCGCGAATTTCTGCATGTAGATGATATGGCTGAAGCTTCGCTGTTTGTGCTGGGCCTTGATCGCAAGATCTATCAGCGCGAAACGCAACCAATGCTGAGCCACATTAATGTCGGTTCGGGTCGCGATGTGACGATCCGCGAACTGGCCGAGACGGTGGCGGATGTGACCGGCTTTGCGGGTAATATTCGTTTTGACGCCTCTAAACCCGACGGGACTCCGCGCAAACTGATGGATGTTTCGCGGCTCGCTCGTCTTGGATGGACGGCGAAGATCGGGCTACAAGAGGGGATCCGAGAGACTTACAAATGGTTCTTGGCGCAAGACCTCGCGACGCTGCGCATGAAGTAAATCGGCTTAGGCGATCATGAAGAGACGTTCACCGTTTCCAGTCGGCCGACGTCCGTTGCGCGTTCTGGTTCCTCACAAGGGCGAGGTCGCGAAAGCGGGCAGATCGGTGCCTGTGGTCAAAAATACATCCGCAGTATCAAGCGCTTCGCGGATCGTCACGTCCATGTCGAGGTAGCGATAGGTACCCAAACGTCCGACGAAAGTGACGCCCGAGGTTTGCTTGGCCAGCGCGACATATTCGGCCAGAAGCGCTTTTTCTTTCACCTGACGGATTGGGTAATAGGGGATGTCGTCGGGCTCGCTGGCGCGCGAGAACTCGCGATAGCAGACGGACGCGTCATGACGTTCCCAAGGCGAGAAATGTTTGTGCTCGGTGATGCGGGTGAAAGGCACGGCCTCTTCACCGTAATTCATCACCGCGCAGCCCTGATAATCACCCTCATAGGTGAAGCGTTCGAAATCAAGCGTGCGATAGCCAAGGCGACCCAGCTCATAGTCGAAATAGCCGTCAAGTGGGCCGGAATAGAAGACATGATCATACTCGCCCGCCATGTCGCGCGTGAAGCGGGTGTTCAGATGCACCGTAACGGCGGGATGATCGAGGATACGCGCCACCATCTCGGTATACCCATTCTTGGGCATGCCTTGGAACCGATGGAAGAAATAGTTGTCGTCATAGTTGAAGCGCACTGGCAGGCGCTTGAGGATTGCGGCGGGCAGTTCGGTTGGCGACACGCCCCATTGCTTGATCGTGTAGCCCTTGAAAAATGCCTCATACAGGTCGCTGCCGACGAAACGCATCGCCTGTTCTTCAAAATTCTGCGGCTCGGCAATGCTGGTATCGGCCTGCCCTTCGATGAAGTCGCGCGCCTCATCCGGGCGCATCGTGCGATTGTAGAACTGGTTGATCGTATGCAGGTTGATCGGCAGCGAAAACACCTGCCCGCCCGAGGTCGTCTTCACACGGTTCTTGTAGGGCATGAAGGTTTCAAAGGAATTGACGTAGTTCCAGACTTCTTCGTCATCCGTATGGAAAATGTGGGGTCCATAGATATGCACCATCACCCCGGTCTGCGCATCGCGTTTCGTATGGCAATTGCCTGCGATATGGCCGCGGCTGTCGACGATCGTGATGGAATGACCCGCCTCGGCCAGCTTGCGACCAATGACAGCACCGGAAAGACCGGCCCCAACGAGCAGAATATTCATACTATGACTTTCTGAATTTGACTTAGCAGCGCTTTTTCCATCGAGACCCAGAACAATCAATGTGGGGGCAGATCGGCGTGACACCTTTCGCGGTAGGCTACACTATGATGATATCACTTTCGTTAATGTCATCTGCAGACAGCCCTTGTAGCAACACTTCGCCGCCATTCCATTCCAGCCAGACGCCTTGGGGGGCGTTGGTGATTGTCAGCGCATCAAAGCTTTTCTCTATGATATCAAGCACAAGATAGTCCTCGCCCGGCGTAAAATCTGTGATTTCATTTTGATCTGAGAGAGCATCAAACGCAAACCCGTCGGAATCAAGTCCGCCGGTCAAAAGATCATAGCCGCTGCCGCCTTCGAGCCAGTCTTTCCCGCCGCCGCCAGACAAAAGGTCGTCCCCGACACCGCCGAACATGGCATCTTTTCCGGCGTTTCCAAATAGCGCGTCATTGCCAGCGCCGCCATTTATGAGGTCATTGCCGCCGCCGCCAGAAACGACATCATTCCCGTTTTCGCCGTCCAACGTGTCGTAGCCAAATGCGCCATACAGTGTGTCATCGCCATCTCCGCCTAGCAGAGTGTCGATTCGTGCACCGCCATGCATCCAGTCATTTCCTGCGCCGCCGACCAGACTGTCTTCGCCGTTTCCGCCGAGCATGCTGTCATGTCCGTCGCCGCCATCCAGTGTGTCGAAGCCATATGCGCCATACAGTGTGTCATTGCCGTCCCCCCCCACCAGAGTGTCGCTTTTGCCGCCGCCGTGCATCCAGTCACTTCCAGCGCCGCCGAACATACTGTCTGTTCCGTATCCCCCATCCAGCCGGTCATTTCCATCTTCACCGTAGATTGTGTCGGCCCCGCCGTTTCCAAACAGAGTGTCGTTCTGTGCCCCACCATTCAGCCAATCTTTACCGCCGCCGCCCGCGATTGAATCGTCGCCGTTCTGCCCTTCAAGACTGTCATTTCCGAAAGCACCATCGATTGAATCATCGCCATTTCCACCAAGCATGGTGTCATTCTGCGCGCCCCCATGCATCCAGTCGTCGCCCTCCTCTCCGAAAATGAGGTCGCGCCCATTCTGGCCCTCAAGCCAATCATCGCCATCTGATCCGTAGATGCTATCTGCGTCGTCGCCCCCGATAAGGGTGTCGCTTTGCGCCCCGCCATAAAGACCGCCAGGCACGGTTGTATCGGTGTTCCCTGGGTCATCGCCTTCGCCACTCGTGAGCACCAATGGCGGGCGGTTCGCGTTCCAGTCGATGGATTGAATGATCTGATCTGCGGTCAGGATTTTACCATCAGTACTGCGAATTTCGGTCTCTTCGCCGCCGCGAAAAGTAAGGACCGCGCCCCATGACGTTTCCGTAACGCCAAGGCGGCTGGCATCATAGAGCATCGGGATTGCGGTCAGATCGAGGTGATCGACCGACGCATCGAAATCGGTGATAACATCGCGTTTGCCATCGGCATTCAGAACGAAAAGATCTGCGCCAGCGCCGCCGCCAAGACTATCTTGGCCCCAGCCGTCGATCAAAATATCTGCGCCAGCGCCGCCGCGCAAATCGCTGTCGCCTGTGCCGCCGATCAGCATGTCGTCCTTGCTGTTCCCGTCCAGACGGACAGTATTCGTTGACAGAACAGCCCCCTGATTTGCGAGCGACACAGTGAGCCGACTTAGCCCCGAGGTCTTATCCGAGCTGACGAGAATATCGAGCTGTCCCCCGGAACTGACGGTCGTAAGCGCCGAGATGTTTTCAAGTCCAGAATCGAGTGTATCCGCAAGGCTATCGAGGTGAATCAACTGACCGTTTGAGGCCAGTGTGAACAGGCTGAGGCCCGCATCTCCGCCTCCGGCAATAACATATGTCCAGTCGCCAACTTGTGTGGCTGTCATGCTTTGCGTGCGGCCAAAGCGGGTGTCGAGCGTGTCGATCAAGTGGTCGGTTACGCTTAGTGATCCGTCTTCGTGCAACTCAAGCGCAGTGAGCGCGCCACCCTCTCCTGTGTCAGCAGAGCTTGTGACAAGAACGTAGCAATGCCCGTCCACTTCGACCGCTTCCATCGCGGTCGGGTCGCTGAGAAGCCCAAGACCGGTGTCTACACCAAGAGAGCTTGTGGCGGTTAGCGCGCCGGTGCTTTGTGAAATCGAAAATGCGCTGACGCCCTGTTCGGTACCCGAAAGCGTTAGCAGGTATTCTTTCCCGGCGAGCTGCACGGTCGTCATCGCGACTGGATGTTGCAGATAAAGATCGACAGTGTCGCTATAAGACGCACCCGCCTGATAGCCACCCGTGCCATCAGAGGTAAAGCATTGCAGCTTGTCTGCGGCATTCATCGTATAGACGAAATCGCTTTGCGCTACAGCAATCACGGGGCCTGTCAGGCCATCTATCTCGGGCAGACCCACTGTGGTGGATGATCCGATCTGACCGTCAGATTGGACGGAAAATCCAAACGTCCCATCCTGAGGCGTGCAGCCCACGACTGCGATCAGTGCCCCGCTTTCGGTCTCGATCATCGTTGAGCCGCCTGTGACAGCATAAGACATCGACGTGTTGTAGACGACGCTGTCGATCAGAACCGCGTCGTCTAGATCGTTGCTGAGACAGAAGCTTAGCAACCCACCTGACGGGCCATTGACCGCCAAAATGATCGGGTCGCCCGTGGTATCAAGAACCTGCATCGATCGAATATCGACGGCAAGGTCGCCCCAAGACGCCCCTATTTGAGAACGGAATTCGAGACTCGGCATCTCCACTCACCCATATACACTTACCCCGAAACAGGTTTTGCGCTGGGCCGTGGGGTTTTGGGGGACTCAATCGGGCGAAACTGTGGAGAACGGTCCAAATTTGAAAAGAAGTTATCGTAAACTGGACGCGCTTTGCTGGGCAGTCACGCGCGCATCAGGGTTTCGTGCTGATCAATGGCCTCGTCGAGATCGTCGAAATAATACAGCTTGCCGCCGTCAAGAATGATCCCCGCATCGCAAAAATCGCGCATCTCTCGCATATTATGCGTCACCATAATCGAGCTACTCGCTTGCATTCGATCGCGGAAAACAAGGCGGCTTTTGTTACGAAACCGAGCATCTCCGACGGCTGTCACCTCATCGACAAGATAGGTATCGAACCGAATTCCCATCGATGTGCCGAAGGTGAGGCGCGATTTCATCCCGGAAGAATAGGTGCGCACCGGCATCTTAAAATGTTTCCCCAACTCCGCGAAGTCTTCGACGAAATCTACCAAACTGTCAGTATCGACACCGTATATCCGTGCCACGAAGCGCACATTTTGCGCGCCCGTCAGTTCTGGGTGGAACGAACCGCCAAAGGCCACCGGCCAGGAAATCGATCCATCCGAGACGACACGCCCGGAATCGGACGGCAGGATGCCTGCGATGAGCTGGATTAGCGTCGATTTCCCCGCCCCATTACAACCCAGTAGCCCCAGCGACTTTCCTGTGGGCAAGGTCAGGTTGAGGTTGTCGATCACGGTCTTGCGCTCACCCGCAACCCAAAAGCCTTTCGAGAGATTCTCGAACCGGATCATGGCGCCCTCATCCCCGATCCCGGATCGAATAATAGATCAAGACGATGATCCCCCAGCTAAGCATCAAGAATAGCGCCGCAAGGCCGAAAATCATGGCGCGTTGCGGATATTCTGGAGAGTCCGCCAAGGTCGGCGTGATGTAGGTCGCCAGATACCGGGTCTGGCGTTGTGCGCTGTCATAGGCGGAATCACGTGCGGTCAAAGCAGCACGGTAGACTTTCTCTGCGAACTCTTGATCGACAGTCAGGCCCTCAAATTCCGACATCAGGGCGGGGTAATCCTTGCCCGTTCCGGGCACGATCGTCGTCGCAAGGTTTTTGCGTTCTGTCGCGATGCGCTCGCGAATGGCTTGAATGCGACGTTTGGCCTGTGTCACGCGCGGGTCGTCGGTGCTTGTCGAGGAGGCCAA
Organism: Paracoccaceae bacterium; assembly: GCA_016937195.1. GTDB lineage: Bacteria > Pseudomonadota > Alphaproteobacteria > Rhodobacterales > Rhodobacteraceae > Thioclava. The sequence goes on from JAFGWK010000091.1 coordinate 9,119, forward strand.
TTGGTCAAGCGCGACAAGTTCTTGAGCGAGTTGCTGCTGAAGGTTGTTTGTCACCCCCATGCGACCTTGGATGTCTGATTGCAGATCGACAATCTGCGTGCGGGTGCGAAACTCTGTGAGCTTTTCGCGCGCCTCGCGAAGTTGTCTTTGCGCCTTTTCAAGATCGTTATCGGCATAGCGAATGGCGTCCTCTCGGGCTAGATCGTTGAGGCCGTTGACCATTTTCGTGCTTTGATCGACGATTTCCTGCGCGATCTTCTGGGCCATGTCGGGCGTGAAAGTGTGCACATCGATCTGTAGTAACCCACCGCTCTGATTGTAGGTTACGCGCACGACGCGCCCCCAGTACCAATGCAAATCCTCAGCGGTGGCATCGGGCCATAACGCAAAGACTGGGTCACTTTTCCAATGAGATGAGAAATAGCGCCGAAGATTAAGTTTTTTATCGACTGCCAATGCTAAATTCTGGCTCCGGATGAACTGGTATAGAACATCGCTGTCAGGGGAAGATGAGCCACCGGTAAATTGCGCCAAGCCCCCCAAAATATCCGAAGAGCTTGTTTCATCGGACTGACGCACCGAGAAGCCGGTCGTTGAGCCATAGCGATCATCTGCTACGGCCCACAAATAAATCGCGATAACAAAAAGCGGGACGAAAACGATTGCCATGAAGCTGGTCAAAATGCCCCAGTGGCGCTTGCGCATACGCGCCGCTCGCGCCAGTGGCCGCGTCTCGGCGGTTTTTTGAGCGGGTGTCCCCTGTGGTTTGCTTTGTTGCTTATTGGGGGCTTGCTTTTGGCCCTGAGGCTGACGCGCTGGCGGTTTTTGCTCCGGGACCGCGTCATTATTATTTTCGCGTCTCAAATTCCTACCTCAAGAACATGGTTTTCAATCGTTTTTTAGACTAACATAATAGAATTCGAGATCACCAATACAAAGGCGCCTCTCATTGAAA
>JAFGWK010000092.1 GCA_016937195.1 Paracoccaceae bacterium
AATTGTGCGCATTCGGGTGGGCCGTGTCGCGATTTGGGGGGTGAAGACTTGCGTGGCGCCGCCGATGGGGAGGTGCGTTTCGTCTGGATGATTGCGCCGCGCGGGCCTCGCGTGTATCAGAACTTTCAAGAGTTTTCAGCGAAAGAGGTCGGGGATGCGCCGGGTTGTTGTCACAGGGTTAGGGATGGTTACGCCGCTGGCATGCGGGGTCGAGGAGACCTGGTCGCGTCTGATCGCAGGCCAATCGGGGGCAGGGCCGATCTCGCGCTTTGATGCGTCGGGGGTCGTGACAAAATATGCCTGCGAGATTCCGCTAGGGGATGGCAGCGATGGCACGTTCAATCCTGATGACTGGATGGAGCCGAAAGAGCGTCGCAAGGTCGATGATTTCATTCTGTATGGAATGGCGGCGGCGACGCAGGCCGTGCGCGATTCTGGCTGGGTGCCTGAGGATGAGGAAAGCCGGTGTCGCACCGGTGTGATGATTGGCTCGGGTATTGGCGGCTTGAGCACAATTGCCGATACGGCCGTGTTGTTGAAGGAGCGCGGCGCGCGGCGCGTCAGCCCGTTCTTCATTCCCGGCGCGTTGATCAATCTGGTGTCGGGGCAGGTCTCGATCCGGTTTGGGTTCAAGGGGCCCAACCATGCCGTTGTTACGGCCTGTTCGACGGGGGCGCATGCGATTGGCGATGCGGCGCGGCTGATCATGTTGGGCGATGCCGATGTGATGGTGGCCGGGGGCGCGGAAAGCCCGGTGTCCGAGATCGGGATTGCCGGGTTTAACGCCTGCAAGGCGCTGTCGACCAAGCGGGGCAATGAGCCGCAGACCGCAAGCCGCCCTTGGGACGCGGATCGCGACGGATTCGTGATGGGCGAGGGTGCGGGCTGTGTCGTGCTGGAGGAATATGAACATGCCAAGGCGCGCGGCGCGAAGATTTATGCCGAGGTTCTGGGCTATGGGCTGTCGGGGGATGCGTATCACATCACAGCGCCTGCCGAGGATGGCGATGGCGGGTTCCGGGCGATGAAAGCGGCTTTGGAGCGCGCGGGTATCGCCCCTGCGCAGGTCGATTACATCAACGCGCATGGCACCTCGACGATGGCGGATACGATTGAGCTGGGCGCGGTCGAGCGATTGCTGGGTGAAGAGGGCGTAAAAACGGCCACGATGAGTTCAACAAAGTCGTCCATCGGGCATTTGCTGGGCGCTGCGGGCGCGGTGGAGGCGATTTTCTGTGTGCTTGCGATCCGCGATCAGGTGGCTCCGCCGACGTTGAATTTGGACAATCCGCCGGAAGGGTCGAGCTTGGATCTTGCCCCGAAAACAGCGGTGAAGCGCAAGATTGACCTGGCTCTGTCGAACAGTTTCGGCTTTGGCGGCACCAATGCAAGTCTCGTGCTTGGGAAGGTGCAAGGGTGATGTGGCGCAATATCGTCTCGAATTTCCTGACGCTCGCAATTGTTGTTATGATCGCTTTGGGTGGCTTAGTGGCTTGGGCAAAGCGGCAATATGTCGAGCCGGGTCCGCTGGCGCAGGCGATGTGTTTGCGTGTAGCACCCGGAGCGAATATTCGCGGTGTGTCGAGCGATCTTGAGAGTGCCGGGGCGATCCGATCGGCTTATATTTTCCGCACCGGCGCGCAGTATCAGGATAAGGCGAGCCAGTTGAAATTCGGCTCATATCTGATTGAGCCGAAATCGACGATGCAGGGAATTGTCGATCAGATTACGGCGGGCGGGCCCTCGACATGCGGGACCGAGTTGGTGTTTCGTATCGGGGTGAGTGGCAATGAGGTGTTGCTGCGCGAGCTGGACCCGGCGACGGGCGATTACAAGAAAGTCGCCGAGTATAATCCCGAGACCGAGAAGGCGCCGGAAGGGTTTGAGAGCAAGGCCGAGGCGGCCGATGTGCGCACCCGTGTGACCGTCGTGGATGGTGTGACGAGTTGGCAGATCGTGCAAGGCCTGCGCGAGGCACCGTTCCTGAGCGGTGATATTGCTGAGGTGCCTGCGGAAGGCGCGCTTGCGCCCGATAGTTATGAGGTGAAGCGCGGTGCGGATCGTCAGGCGCTGATTGATATGATGATTGATCGCCAAGCCAAGATTCTGGCGGATGCTTGGGCGGGGCGTGCCGATGGGCTGCCCTATGACACGCCTGAGCAGGCGTTGACGATGGCGTCGATCGTCGAGAAAGAGACCGGGGTTCCGTCAGAGCGTGCACAGGTTGCGAGCGTGTTCGTGAACCGGCTTGAGAAGGGGATGAAGCTACAAACGGACCCGACGGTGATTTACGGGGTGACGGGTGGCAAGGGAATGTTAGGGCGCGGTTTGCGCCAGTCTGAATTGCGCAAGGCGACGCCTTACAACACCTATGTTATCGACGGGCTGCCGCCGGGGCCGATTGCGAATCCGGGGCGCGCCGCGATTGAGGCGGCATTGCATCCTGATTCGACCAAATACCTGTTCTTTGTGGCCGATGGCTCGGGTGGGCATGCGTTTGCGACTACGATTGCCCAGCATAACAAGAATGTTGCGGCTTGGCGTGCGATCGAAAAGAAAGCGCAGGAAAATAGCTCAGCCAACTGATTTTACTACAGAAACCCGGTTTCCCTCCGGGTTTTTGTTTGGCATCATTGTACAACCTTAGATTTAGATATTGACTTTGAGTACGCCCTAAGGTAGATATTATGCATGCTAGGAGAAGTGGGCAAGCGCCGCGGGGAAACCCGACGGCGTTTTTTCATGTCTCTCGAACGGACCAACTTTGAAGGGTGGGTTCGGACTTCATGAAGAATGAAACTGTGGGTGGGGGCGGTGCTTCGGTCGATCTTCTGGATCTGACAGAGGCGCTTTACAGGGATGTGGCCGAAGAACTGGCGGCGGCGTTGCAAGGGGTGCGGCGCGGCGAGGTTGCTGAGGTGAAAGCGGCGGTGGCGGCAGTCAAGGATCTGCGCACCGCTTTTCAATTGGTGATGGAGGAGAGAACGCGTGTCGAGAAACTCCGCAAACAGCTTGCCGGGGTCGCAACCGGCCGAGAGGGTGCCCTTGATTTCGACAGTGCCCGCGCTGAGATCGGGCGCCGCCTGGCTTGCCTGCGCGACGCAGAAGGACGTTGATGCGTTCTTGGAGGGGCTGGATGACAATGCGCTTTTGGCCTTGCCGTGGATCTTTGAGTTCTGGGCGCTGCCCCATCAGCTGCCCCCTAGTGGTGCCTGGAAATCCTGGGTGATCATGGGCGGGCGCGGTGCGGGCAAGACGCGGGCCGGGGCCGAGTGGGTGCGTTCCATCGTGGAAGGCGCAAAACCGCTCGACCCCGGTCAGGCGCGGCGTGTGGCGCTGGTGGGTGAGACGTTTGATCAGGTGCGAGAGGTGATGATCTTTGGTGAAAGCGGGATCTTGGCGTGCTCGCCCCCGGATCGACGCCCGGTTTGGGAGGCGGGGCGCAAGCGGTTGGTTTGGCCCAACGGGGCGATTGCGCAGGCGTTTTCGGCCTTTGAGCCAGAGTCTCTGCGCGGGCCGCAATTTGATGCGGCTTGGGTAGATGAACTGGCGAAGTGGAAGAAAGCCGAGGATACGTGGGACATGCTGCAATTCGCGTTGCGGCTGGGGGAGCATCCGCAACAGGTGATTACGACGACGCCGCGCAATGTCGGGGTGTTGAAGCGGATATTGAACACGCCATCCAGCGTGGTGACCCATGCGCCGACCGAGGCAAACAGGGCCTATCTCGCAGAGAGTTTTCTGAGCGAAGTGCAGGCGCGCTATGCCGGCACGCGGCTCGGGCGCCAAGAGTTGGACGGGGTGTTGCTGGACGATGTCGAGGGGGCGCTGTGGAGCAATGCGATGCTGGTGGCGTCTCATGTGGATGCGCCCGGTGATCTGGATCGCATCGTTGTGGCGCTAGACCCTTCGGTGAGTGGCAAGGCGGCCTCGGATGAATGTGGGATTATGGTTGTGGGGGCTTGCACGCGCGGCCCGGTGCAAGACTGGCATGCGGTGGTGCTGGAGGATGCGAGCATTCGCGGCAAACCGACCGACTGGGCGCGTGCAGGTGTGGCGGCGATGGAGCGATGGGGCGGCGAAAAGCTGGTGGCAGAGGTTAATCAGGGCGGTGATTTGATCGAAAGCGTGTTGCGCCAGATTGACCCGCTTATTCCCTTTAAGGCGCTGCGGGCCACGCGGGGGAAGTCGGCGCGCGCGGAACCTGTGGCGGCGCTGTATGAGCAGGGTCGGGTGCACCATCTCAAGGCGGGCAATCTTGGCGCGCTGGAAGACCAGATGGCGCAGATGAGCGTGCAGGGGTTTCATGGCAAGGGCTCGCCCGATCGCGTGGATGCCCTTGTTTGGGCGGTGCATGAGCTGATTTTAGAACCCGTAGCCCATTGGAAACGACCGCAGGTGCGTGGGCTTTGAGAGGGCTGCCTTCCTCTTGAACTAAATATCCTGCGGGGGTCCGGGGGTGCAAAACCCCCGGTCCGACAGATGAAATTCGAGAGCAAGGGCTGGGGAGCATTTCCCGGCCCTTTTCTTTGCCGGGCCGCATGCGGTCGCGAGAAGGAGACGGGAATGGGTTGGAATATGTTTCGCAAATCCGATGCGGGCAAAGCGCCCGAGCAGAAGGCCTCGGCGACGGGCCGGATTGCGGCGATGGCATCGGGGTCGGGGCGCGTGGTCTGGAGCCCGCGCGATACGGGATCGTTGACGCGACAGGGGTTTATCGGCAACCCGATCGGGTTTCGCTGTGTCAAGATGATCGCGGAGGCGGCGGCGGCGCTGCCGCTGGTGTGTCAGGATGCTGAGCGGCGATATGACATTCATCCGTTTATAGATCTGATCGCGCGCCCCAACGCGGGTCAGGGGCAGGGCGCGTTCTTTGAGGCGCTTTACGGGCAAATGATGCTGTCGGGGGACGGCTATCTAGAGGCGGTCGCGCCGGAGACGGGGCTGCCGCGCGAGTTGCATGTGCTGCGCTCGGACCGGATGAGCATCGTGCCGGGCACGGATGGGTGGCCGGTTGCCTATGACTACACGGTAAGCGGGCGCAAGCATCGCTTTGACATGACGGGCAGTCCCGATCCGATCTGCCATCTCAAAAGCTTTCATCCTCAAGATGATCACTACGGGCTGAGCCCGATGCAGGCGGCGGCGGTGGCGGTAGATGTGCATAATTCCGCAAGCACTTGGTCCAAGGCGCTGCTGGACAATGCGGCGCGGCCCTCGGGGGCGATCATTTACAAGGGGGCGGATGGTCAGGGAAGCTTGAGCCCGGATCAATATGACCGGCTGATATTTGAGATGGAGAGCCATCATCAGGGCGCGCGCAATGCGGGGCGTCCTATGTTGTTAGAGGGTGGTTTGGATTGGAAGCCGATGGGGTTCTCACCCTCGGATATGGAATTTCATGAGACCAAGGCAGGGGCTGCGCGCGAGATCGCGGTGGCCTTTGGGGTGCCGCCGATGCTGCTGGGGATTCCCGGCGATGCGACCTATGCCAATTACGCCGAGGCGCATCGGGCGTTTTATCGGCTGACCGTTTTGCCGTTGGCGAGCAAGGTGGCGGCGGATGTGGCTTGGTGGCTCTCGACGCATTTGGGCGAGCGCGTTTTGCTTAAGCCCGATCTGGATCAGATCCCTGCGCTGTCGGGCGAGCGTGACCAGCAATGGAAGCGCGTGGGCGAGGCTCAATTCCTGAGCGATGTGGAAAAGCGCGTGCTGCTTGGGCTGCCGCCTCTGGCCGAGGGTTGAGGGCATGGCGACGGGTGGGTCGCGCTATCTCAAGGAGCCGTTTGCGGTGCATGAGCAGCGCATGGAGGCGACCGAGAGGATTATGGAACTGCAATTCGCACAGGTCGATCAGCGGCTTGGGCGGATCGAGACGATGATTGAGGGGCTTGAGAGGCGCTTGTGGATGACGGTGTACGGGGTGGTTGCGGTGATCCTGACCCAAGCTGTTCAGGGCGTATTGGACTTTGCGCCGAAGTAAGGAAAAGCGACATGAAGACAAGTGATTACGGGCTGGAATTAAAGTTCTGTGCCAACGATGCCTTGCCGGTTCAAGTCACCGATGGGTCGGTGATCGAGGGCTATGCCAGCCTGTTTGGTTTGCCCGATCAGGGTGGCGATATCGTGTGCAAAGGGGCCTATAGGCGCGGGTTGGAGCGGCTGAAAGCGCGCGGGGGCAGCGTCAAGATGCTGTGGCAGCATGACCCCGCCCAGCCGATCGGGATCTGGGATGAGATTTATGAGGATGCGCGCGGGCTGTACGTCAAGGGGCGGTTGCTGCCTGACGTGGCCCGCGCCCGCGAGGCGGCGGTGCTGATCGCAGCGGGGGCGATCGACGGGCTGTCGATCGGCTATCGCACGATCACCGCCGAGAAGGACGCAAAAGGCCAGCGGCTGCTTGCGGAACTGGAGCTTTGGGAGGTGTCGCTTGTGACATTTCCGATGCTTCGCGAGGCGCGTGTGGCGTCTAAGGCAGAGCCCTTGGATGGCACGTTGCGCGATCTGGCTGGGGTGCTTTGCAGCGCTACAGCGGAACTGGCCGCGCGCTGAGCGCCCGGCCCATTGATCGCAATGGAGATGGAGTGAGCATGAAGACCGAGACCAAGGCTCGGGCCGGGACGGGTATGTCCGAAGGCCCGGACCCGGCAACTGAGGTGAAAGCCGCGCTGGCCGGGTTCCTAAAGGAAGTCAAAGGCTTCCAAGAAGAAGTGACTGTAAAGATGCAACAACAGGATGAGCGTTTAACCATGCTGCAGACCAAACATATGACCGCCGGGCGTCCCGCCCTTTCCGCCGCTGCGCTTGAAGAAGCGCCCCATCAGAAGGCTTTCGCGGCTTATCTGCGCTCGGGCGATGATGATGCGCTGCGCGGCCTGAGCCTTGAGGGCAAGGGGCTGAACACGGCTGTGGCCGCTGAGGGGGGCTATCTGGTCGATCCGCAGACCAGCGAAACGATCCGCGGTGTGCTGACCTCGACCGCCTCGATCCGCATGATTGCCAATGTCGTCAATGTCGAGGCGAGCTCGTTCGACGTGCTGGTGGATCATTCAGAAATGGGCTCTGGTTGGGCCACGGAAACGGCCAATTTGACCGAGACCACGACGCCCCAGATCGACCGGATTTCGATTCCGCTGTATGAGCTGGCGGCGATGCCCAAGGCGAGCCAGCGTCTGCTGGATGACAGCGCGTTTGATGTCGAGACCTGGCTGGCGCAGCGTATTGCCGAGAAATTCGCGCGCGCCGAGGCGCAGGCGTTCATTTCGGGCAATGGCGTGGACAAGCCTACTGGTTTCCTGACCCATCCGGCTGTGGCCAATGATGCTTGGGGCTGGGGTGGTCTGGGCTATGTTGCGACCGGAGCGGATGGCGATTTCGCCTCGGTGAACCCGGCGGATGCGGTGGTGGATCTGGTCTATGCGCTGGATGCCGAATATCGCGCCAACGCGTCATTCGTTATGAACTCGAAGACGGCGGGTGCTGTGCGCAAGATGAAGGATGCGGATGGCCGCTTCTTGTGGTCGGACGGACTGGCAGCGGGCGAGCCTGCGCGCCTGATGGGCTATCCGGTACTGATTGCCGAGGACATGCCCGATATCGCCTCGGATGCGGTTGCCGTAGCGTTTGGTGATTTCAACGCGGGTTACACCGTGGCCGAGCGTCCGGACCTGCGCGTGTTGCGTGATCCCTTCTCGGCGAAACCGCATGTGCTGTTCTATGCGTCCAAGCGTGTTGGCGGGGATGTGAGCGATTTCGCCGCGATCAAGCTTCTGAAATTCGCCGTTTCCTGAGGGACGTGACGGGGCGCGGGGGGCGTAAGCCCTCCGGTCCTTGGGCCGGGTAACCGGTTCGGGGTGGGCGCGGGTCTGTCAGCCGCTGCCTAGCTGCTCCCTCCGTTCGAGTGGCGGCGGGGCCTGCGTCCGACATGAAGGGGGCATCCCGATGGCGTCGGGGTGTCACCTTGTGAATTTCGGAGAGAGTCCATGATGTTAAGAGAAGAGACGACGGTGGCCACAAGCGCGCTGCCTTTGGTCGAGTTTCGCGATCACTTGCGGCTGGGCACGGGCTTTGGCGATGTTGGAGCGGAGGATGTGGCGCTTGAGGCGTATTTGCGCGCTGCGATGGCCGCGATCGAGGGGCGCACGGCGAAGGCGTTACTGGCGCGCGACTTTGTGCTGAGCGTTGAGGCGTGGCGTGACGGGGCGGTGCAGGTCCTGCCGGTTGCACCGGTGATTGCAGTCTTGGAGGCGCAGCTGGTGGATCGGGCCGGGGCGATCACGGTGATCGAAGCCGCGCGTTACAGGCTCATCGAGGATATGCAGCGCCCGCGTGTGGAAGCGGTGGGGGCGAGCTTGCCGACGATCCCGCTGGGGGGAGTGGCGCAGATCCGGTTCACGGGTGGGTTTGGTCCGCGTTGGGCGGATCTGCCGGTTGATCTGGCGCAGGCGGTGTTCTTGCTGGCGGCGCAATATTTCGAGCTGCGCCATGACAGTGCGGGGGCGGGCAGCGAAATGCCTTTTGGCGTGCTGGCGCTGATTGAGCGTTGGCGCACGGTGCGCATGTTGGGAGGTCGCGGATGAGTGTTCCGGTTCTAAATCGCAAGCTGGTGTTGGAGGCGCCTGAACGGGTGGCTGATGGGGCTGGCGGGTTTGTGCATTCCTGGCTGGCTTTGGGCGAGGTCTGGGCGCAGATGAGCCCCGGCACGGGTGTGGAGCGGGCAGGCGAGTTTGTGACACTTGCTTCGGTGCCGTGGAAGATCGTGGTGCGGGGCGCGTCCGAGGGATCGCCGCGCCGCCCCTTGCCCGAGCAGCGGTTTCGCGACGGGGCGCGGGTATTTCGCATTCTGGCGGTCGCGGAATATGACCTTGCCGGGCATTACCTGACCTGTTTTTCCCGTGAGGAGGTGGTGGCATGAGCTATGCGATTGGGGCCGCCTTGCAGGCGGCGGTGTACGAGCGCTTGCAGGGTGATCTCGTGCTGACCGATTTGGTGGGCGCGGCGGTTTATGATGCGGTGCCTGCGGGCACGGTGACGGGCACTTACGTCAGTCTTGGGCCGGAGGATGCGCGCGATGCCTCGGACAAGACCGGTGACGGGGCAGTGCATGATTTCATCGTCTCGGTGATCACGGATGAGGCGGGGTTTCAGGCGGCTAAACAGGTGGCTGAGGCGATCTCGGATGCGCTGTTGGGGGCCGATCTGGCGCTGAGCCGTGGGCATGTCGTGGGGGTTTGGTTCCTCAAGGCCAAGGCCCGGCGCGTGGATAAAGGCGCGACGCGACGAATTGATTTAACCTTTCGCGCACGCGTCGAAGCTTAAGCCACACTTGCAAAAAATCAACATTCTGTTGGCGCTGTTAAGGCGGCGACGGGCGGTTTCTTTCACTAATCGGAGAATGAGCCATGGCGGCGCAGAACGGTAAGGATCTTTTGATCAAACTCGATATCAATGGCAATCAGACCTTTGAGACCATCGCGGGGCTGCGTGCCAC
>JAFGWK010000093.1 GCA_016937195.1 Paracoccaceae bacterium
CTTGAAAGGCTGGAACGCGACCAAACGATCCAACGGCAAAGCGTTTAGATCTTGCGCAGCACTGGGCGCAAACAGCGCAATCTGCCCTTGTTCGGGCAGCGGATCTGATGCCGACAGGGCAAAGGACAGACGAGATTGGCTCATAGGCGACGGGGTATCCCAATAACAAAACGCGCCCGTCCCTTAGGGCGGGGGCGCAACAATAGCAAGCACAGCGCCATCGCGGCATGCAACAAGAGCGTTACTCTTTTTCCATTGTACATTGCAGCGGGTGCTGATGGCGACGCGCAAAATCCATCACCTGCACAACCTTGGTTTCCGCCACTTCAAAGCTGAACACCCCCACAACGGCCAGCCCTTTTTTATGGACCGTCAGCATAATCTCAAACGATTGCGCATGGTTAAGGCCGAAGAACCGCTCAAGGATATGCACGACGAATTCCATCGGCGTGTAATCATCATTGAGAAGCATCACCTTATACATCGGAGGACGCTGCGTTTTCGGCCGGGTCTTGGTTGCGACACCGGTCTCGTCTTCGCGGTCGTCCTCATTGTCATGCGACATCATGTGAAACGGCTCGGTCAAGGCATCTCCGCCAGATCAGGAATCGTTGAGGGCTCTGGCGGAATATAGGGCCTTCGTGACATATGAAAAGCCTCTGGGCGCGCTTAAGATAAAGGCAAGCAATGCAAATCAGCACAATCGGCTTTGATGCAGACGACACGCTTTGGCACAACGAGCGGTTTTTTCAACTCACTCAGGCGCATTTTGCCGATGTGATGGCCCCGCATATGCCGCAAGACGCGGCAGGCGATCATTTGGCCGAGCGCCTGATCGCGGCAGAGCGGCGCAACATCTCGCATTACGGTTTCGGCGTGAAGGGGTTTACGCTGTCGATGATCGAAACCGCGATTGAAGTGAGCGAGGGGCGCGTGCCAGCCTCAGTTCTGGCTGAAATTCTGGCCGCCGGGCGTGAGATGTTAACCCATCCCGTCGATCTTCTGCCGCATGCACGTGCCACGATCGAGGCGCTGTCCGGGCAGTATCGGCTGATGCTGGTCACCAAGGGCGATCTGATTGATCAGGAACGCAAATTGGCGCAATCAGGGCTGGGGGATCTGTTTGATGCGGTGGAAATCGTGTCCGACAAGAAGCCTGAGATCTATGCGCAGGCGTTCGCCCGTCACGGCAACGGCGCTGCGCATGGTTTGATGGCGGGAAATTCGTTGAAATCCGATGTGATCCCGATGATCGAGGCGGGCGGTTGGGGCGTTCATATCCCCCATGATCTGACATGGGCGCTGGAACACGCGCCCGCCCCCTCTACGCATCCCCGCTTTGCGCAATTGCCCGATCTGGGAGCGCTGCCGGCGTTGATCGCGCAGATTGAGGCACAGCCCTAAGGCGATCCGTCTCGGGTGGAAACCGCGCTGACGCGCCGGAAAGGAAACATGGTGGACTTTGGGCAAACCGCAACCCATAGATGGGTCACGCTGGGTCTACACACTACATTTTGTAGTATTGCATGAATGTCGCAGTGAAAGCGATTGAAAATATAGAGTTTTCAGGTCGCAACACTCATGCTAGGCTGAAACCAAATCAAGCCCCAAAGCCGCCAACGATGCGGCACATAAAAAATCGGGGCATAGAGGCAGTGAAAGGGCAAGAACCGTGACCACGCTTATGCGCTGGGTCCGTCAAGGGCTGTTCGTATTCTTATTGGCAATTTTCGCACCGCTCGGCGCGATCGCGGCACCCTATGCGGCGATGGTGATGGATATGCGCTCGGGCGAGGTGCTGTATTCCAAGAATGCCGATACGCCGCTGCATCCCGCCTCGCTCACCAAGATGATGACGCTCTACATCACCTTTCAGGCGATCGAGCATGGTGAATTCAGTCTCGATTCCATCGTGACCGTGACCAAACATGCCGCCTCGCAGCCGCCCTCGCGTCTGGGTCTGCGTCCGGGGCAGAAAATCGCCGTGCGCTATCTGATCCGCGCCGCTGCAATCAAATCAGCCAATGACGCCGCCGCCGCGCTTGGCGATTATATCGGGGGCGACGAGGCGGGTTTTGCCGCGCGGATGAACCGCACCGCCAAACAACTGGGCATGAAGAACACCCATTTCGTTAATGCCAACGGCCTGACACGCAGGGGGCATTTGTCTTCGGCCCATGATATGACCATTCTGGGACGTCATCTGTTTTTCGATTTCCCCCAGTATTACAATATCTTCTCGCGCCATTCCGCCAATGCCAAGATTGCGACCGTCTATTCGACTAACCGCCGCTTTCTAAGCGCCTATAAGGGTGCGGACGGGATCAAAACGGGCTACACTTCGGCCTCGGGCTTTAACCTGACTGCCTCGGCCAAGCGCGGAAACGAGCGTATTATCGCGACTGTCTTCGGTGGCACCTCGACCGCGCAGCGCAATGCCAAAATGGCTGATCTGCTGGATATGGGCTTTAGACGCGCGCCATCGAACGCGCGCGTTCTCCCCCCGAGAGTGCCGCAATATCTTGGTCCGATGGGCTCTGCCCCGATGCTGGTGGCACAAAATCTTGCCCCCAAAGAAAGCCCGCGCCCCGATAATCGCCCCTCTCCGCCGCGTGCGGATAGCGATGCGATCGCGCTGGCGCTAGCTGCTGCTGTGCAAAGCGATCAGGTCGATGATAGCGTGACAGACACGCCCGAGGATGTTGCGGAAGAAACAGACACCGCCGCGCCTGAAATGCAGGTGGCTGATGCTGGCACTGATACGGGGGTCGATACGGGGGCCGATACTGGCATTGGCGCAGAAATCGTAGCCAGCCCGCGCCCGATGCCCGCGCCGCGTGCGATCCAGATGGCGCAAGCCCAGCAGGCCAAACCAGCCGAAGTGACGGGCGCGACGCCGCTGGCACAGGCTGCTGCAAGCGATGCCGCGAGCGCCGAGCCAAGCGATATCGAGCTTGCGTCTTATGAGCCCGATACCGCATCCGCCGCAGCTCCGCCTACGGGGCCGAAATTCGTGCAAAACACTGCGCCGCAACCCGAAACGATGGAATTGGCGCAGGCGCGCGCGCTCGATCTGGGCGATGAAAGCAAGGCCGAGGGCGATGCGGTTGACCCCACGCCGGGCTTTGCCCAGACGACCAAGCCGCAGCCCGAAACCATGGCGATGGCCAATAAAAGCGCCAAAGATCAACCCTCCGAGGTTATCCTTGCTGCTCTCACCCCCGAGGCCCCTGCCCCCGCCGCCAAGCCGCGTGTGGTGGCCCGGCTGTCCAGCTCAGGTGGGCGCAACTGGGGTGTGAGCCTTGGACTGTTTGGCTCAAACTTTGCCGCAGAGCGTCATTTGCTTACCACCGCCTTGATGGATAGCGACACGCTGGGCGATGCACTGCGCAAGGTCGCTACGCGCAAGACCGGCTATGAGGCGAATTTCGTCGGCATGACGCAGGATAATGCGCAACTGGCCTGCGCGCGTTTACAAGCGCGCGGCATGGATTGCAGCCTGATCGGCCCCTGACCTTCCTTGAACAGATGCTGAACCGAAAACGCCGCGCTCTTGTAGCGCGGCGTCTTGATTTCTACCGAACGCCATCACGACCTCCCGCCCCCTTCGCTCTTGTGCAAATATCCCGGGGGCTGGCGCAAGCCAGCGGGGCAGCGCCCCTGCGAAGCTCTCAATCCTGCTTGGGACGGTCGTCAAACTCATGTGACAAAATCCGCTCGGCATCGCCTTTGGGATCGTCATATTGCCGGTTCTTGATCGACCACCAAAAGGCCGTCAACCCGATGCCCCCGAGGAACAGTGAGATGGGAATGAAATAGATCAGCACGTCCATGGCAGTTCCTTTAGCGCAGGCGCAGCGAGTTGAGAGAGACGGTGATCGAGCTGGCCGACATCGCCAGCGCCGCCATCAACGGCGTCGCCAGCCCCATCAGAGCCAGCGGCACGGCGATCGCGTTGTAAATGATAGAGATCGCGAAGTTTTCCTTAATCCGGTGGCGCGCGCGTTTGGCAATCCGGGCGGCTTCCGCGATCGGGGCCAAGTCTTGGCCCAGCAGCACAATATCAGAGGCTGTGCGCGCCGCATCCAGCGCCGAGGCGGGCGAGACCGAGACATGCGCACCCGCAAGGGCTGCGGTGTCGTTCAGCCCGTCTCCGATCATCAGCACACGACGTCCCTCATGTGTCAGATCGCGAACAAGTTGCGCCTTTTCCATCGGCAAAGCCCCCGCGCGATATTGCGCGATGCCCAGACGCTGGGCAAGATCGGCAACCGCCGCTTCAACATCGCCCGAGACCAGCCAGACCGATTTGCCTTGCGCAGCGAGACCTGCCACGGCCTCTTCAGCGCCCGGGCGCAGGCTGTCCACAAAGCGGATCGAGACGGGTGTCTCATCGCCAATCTTGAGATGGGTGGCGGTGCTCGCCCCCTCCTCCGCGCCAATCCAGTTGGCCCGTCCCAGACGCACGATCTGCCCTTGCCAATGCCCCTCGACGCCGTAGCCCGGCACTTCGCGCAGATCGTCCAGCGCGGCAGGGGTTACCCCCTGCCCCAGCGCGCCTTGATGCAGCGCACGCGCGAGCGGATGCGACGAGCCCTCAGCCAATGCCATTGCGACAGACAGCGCCTTAGGCGCAAGATCGGACAGGTTTTGCGGGCGCGGCGCGCCCATGGTCAGCGTGCCAGTCTTGTCAAACACCACGGTGTCGATCTCTGCCAAGCGCTCCAACGCGGTGCCGTCTTTGATCAACAACCCTTTGCGAAACAGCTTGCCCGAGGCCGCCGTGACAACCGCAGGCACGGCCAGACCCAGCGCACAGGGGCAGGTAATGATCAGCACAGCGGCGGCGATATTGATCGCAAGGCGGAAATCGCCCCCCGTCACCCACGCCCAGGCACAAAACGCGGTAAAGGAGAGGATGTGCACGATCGGCGCATAGGCGCGCGCGGCGCGCTCGGCGAGCGAAGTGTATTTCGTCTTGGCGCTTTCGGCCATCGCGACCAGATCGGCCATGCGGTGCAGCGAGCTGTCCTTGCCCGCCGCCGTGACGCGGATCATCAGCGGCCCCGTCAGGTTGACCTCACCCGCGCTGAGCACCATGCCGGGGCCAACCTGTACGGGCAGGCTTTCACCCGTCAACAGCGAGCGGTCGGATTCCGAATGCCCCTCGATCACCTCGCCATCGGCGGGGATGCGACCACCAGGGCGCACGCGCATCAGCTCGCCCACGACCAGCTCGCCCACCGGCACCACGACCTCGACGCCGTCGCGCAAGACGGTGGCGCGGGGCACTTCGAGCGCGGCCAATTCTTCGGCGGCCGAGCGTGCCACGGCACGGGTGCGGTAGTCCAGATAGCGGCCCACCAGCAGGAAAAAGGTGAGCATCGTCGCCGCTTCGAAATAGGCATGCGCGCCCGAATGCATCGTCTCGAACAGGGAAATCCCAAGTGCGAGCAAGATCGCCAGAGAGATCGGCACATCCATGCCGAGCCGCCCGCCGCGCAACGAATAATAGGCGCTGGCAAAGAATGGCTGGCCGGAAAAGATGATCGTCGGGATCGCAATCGCCGCCGACACCCAGTGGAACAGATCGCGCGTGGCATCCTGCGCGCCCGACCAGACCGCGACCGACAGCAGCATGATATTCATCATCGCAAACCCGGCCACGCCGATGCGCATCAACAGATCGCGCCCGCGTTTATCGGCCTCGGTGGCCGAGAGCATCCCGGCATCCAATTCGTGCGATTCGTAGCCGATGCGATCAAGCGCCGCGATCAGTTCGACAGGTTCGACCCCGGTTTCGGCATCGACCGAGGCACGTTTGAGCGTCAGGTTCACGCGCGCCGATTTCACGCCGGGCTGCTTCATCAGCTCGCGTTCGACATCGGTGATGCAAACCGCGCAATGGGCGGTGGGCAGCGACAGCATGATCCGCGCGCCCTTGATATCGCCCGATTTCGCCAGCTGTTCCGCCGAAGGGGCGGCCAGACAGGCGGGACAGGCAGAGGCAGAGACTCGCTCTGCCTCATACTCGTTTGTATTGGATGGGGCCGGAGAGACCGTCATCGCATCAGCCTTTCACGAACAGGTCAATCCGCTGGCTGAACTGCGTGCCGTCAGCGGCCTTGGCGTCAAGGTGGATCAGCCACGCACCGGGCGCAAGCTGTAGCGGCGTCACGAAGATGCCACCGACATAGTCAAACGTCGGTGACATATCTTCGCGCATATGGGTAGTGCGCCCGACCACGGCCTTGAGCGAGGCCACTTTCGCAGGCAGGCCCGATTTATCGCGGATGACAAGGCTCAGCTTGCCATCCGAATACTCGGGTTCCACCACCCAGCCAAGCGCCTCTTGCGCGGCACGGTTTTTATCAAACACCTGCGAGGCCACGTAAGAGTTCTTCACCTCCAAACCGGGGAAGCTTGAGATTGCATTCCACGCCATCACGAGGTTCACCGTGATAATCACGCCAAAGGCGCTAACGGCAATCAACAGAACCTTGCGACCAGTCAAAGGTTTAGCCATCTCGCTCACTGTGCCCTTCCGTTAAAGACCGTGTCGGTTGAGACGCGATCAGTGGTGGCTGTGTCCGAAATCCAGATCCGCATTTCCGTGCGGTCCGAGGTTGCAGGCACAGAGCCGGGTTTGGCCATGATATAGAGCCGCTGGGTCATCGTTTCATCGGCAGGCACGGTGACCGTGTCGCCCTGTTGCCCTTCGAGCACAACACTCATGGCGTCTTGGGCGACACCCTCAGGGGGCACCACGGTGACTGCGAAGGTCGTGGCCTCGCCCGCCTTGTTACGCAAGCGCAGCGTGTAGATGTTGCGGATCGCGCCCGTGGGTTCGACCACATACAGCGGATCGCGGTTTGGCGTGATGTTGAAGTCGATCGGCGAACGCATGAACAAAGCCGCCACAAGGCCGATCCCAATAGCGCCCCAAAGCGTGAAATACATAATCGTGCGCGGGCGCAGGATGTGTCGCCACACATTGACGACAGGGTTCCCCGCCTTTTCATTGGTTTCATCTTTCAGCGCCATATAGCCGATCAGGCCGCGCGGCTTGCCGATTTTGTCCATCATCTCGTTGCAAGCGTCGATGCACAGACCGCAGGTGATGCATTCCAACTGCTGACCGTCGCGGATGTCGATGCCCATCGGGCAGACGTTGAAACAGGCCATGCAATCAATGCAATCACCCTGCGTCGGGTCATGTTCACCCTTTTTCATCTTGCCGCGCGGCTCTCCGCGCCATTCGCGATAGGCGATGGTGATGGTGTCTTCGTCCATCATCGCGGCCTGAATGCGCGGCCACGGGCAGGCATAGATACAGATCTGTTCGCGTGCAAAGCCGCCAAAGGCAAAGGTGATCAACGCCGCCACGATGATGGTGATATAGGCCACAGACGAGGCCGTGCCGTGGACAAGATCATTGAGCAGCGTCGGCGCGTCGGTGAAGTAAAACACCCACGCCCCGCCCGTCGCCACGCCGATCATCAGCCACACCACCCATTTCGTGATGCGTTTGCGAATCTTTTCCACGTTCCAATTCTGACGCAGCAGGCGGATGCGCGCGTTGCGGTCGCCCTCAATCCAGCGCTCGACAAGAATAAACAGATCGGTCCAGACGGTTTGCGGGCAAGCATAGCCACACCAAACGCGCCCCAGCGCCGAGGTAAACAAGAACAGCCCCAGCCCCGCCATGATCAAAAGACCGGCGACGAAGTAGAATTCATGTGGCCAGATTTCGATCATGAAAAAGAAAAAGCGCCGGTTCGCCAGATCCATCAGGACCGCCTGATCGGGCAGTTCCGGCCCGCGATCCCAGCGGATCCACGGCGTGATGTAGTAAAACCCGAGCATCAAGGACATCAAAATCCATTTGAGACTGCGGAACTGACCTTTCACCCGACGGGGAAAAATCGGCTCACGGGCGGCGTAAAGCGGCGGGGGTTCGACTGGTTCGGTGGAGCTCACGACTCTCTCCGTATGATTAAACTGCGTCTTTGGCTTCTTGTGTTATGACACAGATGTGAATTCTTTGACCTGCGTCAAAAAGACAGATTTAGGATGCAGGAATTAGGCTTTTATACTCAGGACGTGCTGTCTGCGGCTTTGTGCAGCCACGTGATGAAGGCGCGCAACGCCGGCCGCATCACACCCGGTCGCGTTACCGTGTAATAGCCCTTCTCTGCGCTGTCTTCAAACAGCAACCGCAGCCGACCCGCGACAATGTCTTCTTGCACCGAGACGCGCGCTGTCACCGCAACCCCTTGCCCGCGCCGTGCGGCCTCGATCATCAGGTTACCCGGCAAGACGGTCACGCCCTGCGCGCGATCCCCCACGATGCCATTGCGCGTGAACCAGTCGCTTGCCTCAGAGGTGCCCAGCTCTTTCAGCAGCGGCAACCCGCGCAGACAGGCCGGGGTTTCATAGCGCCGCGTGCCAACCAGTTCGGGGGCCGCCACCACCGCCAGCGGCGAGCGCACAAGAAGGCGCGCATCCAGCCCCGGCCAATTGCCATCGCCATAGCGCAGCGCGACCTCTACCCCGCCCGGCACAAGCGAAACCACGCTGGAGGACGGGTCGATGCTTAGCCCGGTTTCGGGATGGGCCTCACGGAAAGCAGGTAAACGCGGCATCAACCACGCCACGGCAAAGCCCGGTGTGGTCGAGATTTGCAAAGGGCGCGCATCGCCGTCAGAGCTGAGCGCAGCGATAGCCTCAGCAATCGTGCCAAACCCCTCTTGCAACGCTTTTGCAAGCTGTTGGCCTTCGGGCGTGAGCTGTGGGCGCGGACCGGAGCGGTCCACGAGGCTCAGATCAAGCCGCGCCTCAAGGGCGCGCAATTGCTGACTGATGGCGGCATGGCTAACACTCAGCGCACGCCCCGCCTGCGCGACCGAGCCGCATTCCGCAAAGGCGCTAAACGCGCGCAAAGCCGAGAGCGAGGGCAAAGATCGCCAGTCCATAATTGTAACCTCAGCTTACATATTCGAAATCTTCCTGAGTCGCATTTTGTCAAAATTCAGGCATGTTTTCTACATCAAAGCCAGCGATCAGGAGAACGAAAATGAAAGCCAAACTTACGCCAGAAATTACGGTGCTTTTCGCCCGCACAGGGCTTGCACTGCCGCGCAGCGATCTTGTCTCCTCGCCCGAGCACAGGATCGGCCCTCGCACCCTTCCCCGGCATCCCGCACTTTGGGAACGCGTTCGCGAGATGCGCTCATGATCGGGATCTGGGCGCAGAGCTTTGCGGTCGCGACGCGACTGGAGCGCCTCGAACCGCAACCGCAGCGCAAGCACATCGTCGAGCAGCGCACAAAAAACTTGCGTCACAAAAAGATATAGTCAAAATATACCTTAGGTAACCTCCGATACGAAAAAGAGGGCCCTTTTCAGGACCCTCTTGATCAAGGTCACCGGCACCCCCAGGAAACGCGCGAACAGGACGGGGGTGCCGGTGCTACCCGAGGGGCCGAAGCCCCAAGGGATTGGTGTTACTGACCACCGCCGAGGCTGTGGACATAAGAGGCAACGGCGCGAATGTCGGCTTCGGACAGACGCTCGTTCCAGTTGGGCATCACGCCGTAGCGGGCGTTGGTCACGGTATAGGTGATCGTGTCCACATCCCCGCCATACAGCCAGATCGCATCCGTCAGGTTAGGTGCGCCCTGGGCCTGATCGCCAGTGCCATCTTCGGCATGACAGGCTGAGCAGTTATCCATGAACACGGTTTCACCCGCCGCCGCCAGATTGGCGTCGTTGTCTTGGCCCGAGATCTTGCGGACATATTGCACGACCTGATCGATTTCCTCTTTACTGAGGATCTCGTCCTTGCCGAATGCTGGCATCTGCGAGAAGCGGGCCTCTTCATCGGGGTCCGTTTCGTTGCGAATGCCATGCGTGACGGTATAATGGATATCTTCCATCGTGCCGCCCCACAGCCAGTCGCTATCCAGAAGGTTCGGATAGCCAAGGCGCGAATTGCCGCCAGCGCCCGCACCGTGGCACTGTGCGCACCACGTCCGGAACACTGCCCCACCCGCGTTCTGGGTGAAGTTTTTCAGCTCGGGGTCACTGGATATGTCGTCCAGATTGGCCGCGACCAGCTTTTCTTGCACCGGTTTGTTCATCGCCGCAAACTTGTCGATATCGGCCTGAACGTTGGCCCGGGTCGAGGACCCGAGAAGACCGGGCGTCGATCCTGACTTGAAGATCGGCCATGCCGGCATGGCGATCGAGTAACCGATGCCCCAGATGATGCAGACATAGAAGGTATAGAGCCACCATTTGGGCAGCGGGTTGTTATACTCTTCAATGCCGTCCCACTGGTGACCAGTGGTTTCGACCTCGTGTTTTTTCTTCGTCGGTTTTTTGCTCATAATTCCACGCCTCCTTACCTAACGTGGCGCCGTCATTCGCCCCGGTCCCGGTTTTCACCGGGAACGGAGGAACTGGCGGGTTTGTCTTCATGCCGGAAGGGAATGTCGGACGTATCCTCGTAGGTTTTGCGCGCACCGGGCCGGAAGACCCAGACGACAATCCCGAGGAAGAACACGAACAGGAAGATCAGAAACCAGCTGTCCGCGAATTCCCTGAAGATATGATAGTCCATTGTTTTGCCCCCTTACCGGCTGGCCACAGGTTGGAAGGTCGAGAAGTCGACCATCGTGCCGAGCACCTGCAAATAGGCGATCAGCGCGTCCATCTCGGAAAGTCCGGGACGGCCATCGAAGTTGCGAACATTGGTGGCGTTTGGATAGCGTTCCATCAGCCCGTCATAATCGCTGTTGGGATCGGCCTGAGCCGCAAGATCCGCTTTCGCGTTTGCGATCATATCCGAGTCGTAAGGCACGCCCACCATCTTATCGGTTTCCAGACGATCGCTGATATAGCGGCCATCAATCATCCGATTGGCGAGGAACCCGTATTTCGGCATCACCGATTCCGGCACGACCGACTGCGGGTTGGTCAAGTGATCGACATGCCACGCATCCGAGTAGCGGCCACCCACGCGGGCGAGGTCAGGCCCCGTCCGCTTGGAACCCCACTGGAACGGATGGTCGTACTGGCTTTCTGCTGCCAGCGAGTAATGACCATAACGTTCCACCTCGTCGCGCATCGGACGGATCATCTGCGAGTGGCACAGATAGCACCCCTCGCGGATGTAAACGTCACGACCCGTTAACTCGAGCGGCGTGTAGGGCCGCACCCCTTCAACTTTCTCGATCACGTTTTCGAGGTAGAAGAGCGGTGCGATTTCCACGATGCCACCGATGGTGACGACGAGAAAGGCAAAGATCAGAAGTAGTGTCGCGTTCCGTTCAAGGACGGAGTGCTTATCGAGAAGTCCCATTCTGTCCTCTCCTTATTCTGCCGGCACGGCGGCAACCGAACGCGTTTCCACGCGAGGCTGGCGAGCGACCGTCATCCACAAGTTATAGGCCATGATGATGCCACCAGCGAGGTACAGAACCCCACCCAAGCCCCGCACCACGAACATCGGGTGCATTGCCGCGACGGTGTCTGCAAAGGCGTTCACAAGGAAGCCCTGACTATCCACTTCGCGCCACATCAGACCTTGCATGATCCCTGCAACCCACATCGAGGACGCGTAAAGAACGATCCCGATCGTGGCGAGCCAGAAGTGCCAACTCACAAGTTTCAGCGAGTACAGACCCTGACGCGCCCAAAGACGCGGCACAAGGAAGTAGAGCGTGCCGAAGGTGATCATGCCGTTCCAGCCTAGTGCGCCCGAGTGCACGTGACCGATCGTCCAGTCGGTGTAGTGCGACAGCGAGTTCACAGCCTTGATCGACATCATCGGGCCTTCAAAGGTCGACATGCCGTAAAAGCCGACCGACACCACCATCATACGGATGATCGGATCGGTGCGCAGCTTGTCCCATGCGCCCGAAAGCGTCATCAGACCGTTGATCATGCCACCCCAGGAGGGCATCCACAGGATGATCGAGAACACCATGCCCAGCGTGCCAGCCCAGTCGGGCAACGCGGTGTAGTGCAAGTGGTGCGGACCCGCCCAGATGTACAGGAAGATCAGTGCCCAGAAGTGCACGATCGACAGTTTGTAGCTGTAAACCGGGCGTTCGGCCTGCTTGGGCACAAAGTAATACATCATGCCAAGGAAGCCTGCGGTCAGGAAGAAGCCCACCGCGTTATGGCCATACCACCACTGCGTCATCGCATCTTGCACACCCGAGAACACTTGAACCGATTTCGAGCCAAACATCGACACCGGCACGGCGAGGTTGTTGACCAAGTGCAGCATCGCGATGGTCACGATGAAGGAAAGGTAGAACCAGTTGGCAACGTAGATATGGGGTTCTTTGCGCTTGAAGATCGTCCCCATGAACACCAGCAGGTAGCTCACCCAGACAATGGTGATCAGCCAGTCAGCGACCCATTCCGGCTCGGCATATTCTTTGGACTGCGTTGCGCCCAAGATGTAGCCGGTTGCGGCAAGGACGATGACAAGCTGCCAGCCCCAGAACACGAACCAGCTCAGGCCACCGCCCCAGAGACGCGCGGCGCTGGTGCGCTGCACGACATAAAAGCTCGACGCGATCAGCGCGTTGCCACCAAAGGCGAAAATCACCGCCGAGGTGTGCAGCGGGCGCAGCTTGCCGAAGTTCAGATAGCCCTGCGCCCACTCGAAGTTGAGCGCCGGATAGGCCAGCTGGAATGCGATAATGACGGCGACCAGGAAGCCCACGACACCCCAAAAGGTCGTCGCGATCACCCCGGCGCGAACCACGCCGTCGAAATACTCGTTTTGCGGGGCCGGTTGACGGGTCCCCATGGTGCGTAGCACCCAGATAAACGCGATTGCTGCTGCCAGCAAAATCTCGACCGCGTTCACCTGATAGGCAAGATCGCGCGCGTTACCAGCCGCGATGGCAGCAATCACCGCCACAAGGCCAAGCGCGATCAGCTTGATATAATCCCACATTTTGTGCGTCCCTTCGTCATGTCTGCTCCCCGAGGTGTGGCTTCGCAATGCGAGAATCCCCAGAGCGTGACTGTCGTCTTTCTGGGCTGTAGGTATGCACGATGCCTTGATCTGCATCAAATGTTCGCGACATGACTGTGCTATTTGGTCGCGGTTTTGTGATCTATCCGACACGGGGCTTGATCCGTATCAAAGTGCTTCCAATCTGGTAAGATTACTCTTCTAGGACCGGAATTCATACGCGCGGAGAATGAGCTATGGCCTACAAGACAATTTTGACGATCGTGACCGACCCTGCAGCTGCTGCATCCCAATTGGATGCGGCTGTGGCAATTGCACGCCGGCGCGATTCGCATCTTGACGTACTGTGCATGGGAATAGATCGCACCCAAACCGGGTATTACTATGCGGGCGCGACAGCGTTTGTGCAGCAAGAGACCATGGATCGAGCGCAAGACGATGCGCGCAAAGCCAATGAGGCAGTGCGGGAGCGCCTTAACGGCGAAGATATTCGCTGGGGCGCTGATGTCGTCGTCTCCCAGATCGGGGCGATGTCTACCGTTGTGGGGCTTCGCGC
>JAFGWK010000094.1 GCA_016937195.1 Paracoccaceae bacterium
ACATGGTTTCGCGAAGGCGGACGACTGAGCCGCCCGATGGTCGAGGATATTTACTGGGATATGGTGCGCAAGGCGGTGGGTGCGTGACCCTAGAGGCGTGACCTTGGCCGCCTTGCAGCAATCATATCGGATTTAGTTTGGCTCGCCGTTCTGCGGTGGTATGACCATGCTCGGCGCCGCGCTTGGACGATCCAGTTTCAGCGAGTCTAGCCCGGCGTAGCCGCTCAAATCGCCGTTGACCGACAGATCGCCGACAACGCCATCGCCCCGCTTGCCATGCAAGCCAAAGCCGCTGCTGATGTAAGTGTGCGCATCATCATGATCGTCTTCCCTACCGACATTGGCGCGAAAATATTCCCAATTATCCACGAAACAAAGCGTATCTGATTTCATGACGTTGAAAACCATATAGAAAACAGACTTGCTCCCCTAATCCGCGCGATTTGAGGCGTGTCTCTTTGGAGTTCGCGGTTTCGGCCAATATTGCCGATCCCCGGAGTTGGAGACAAGAATGATTACAGAATTGAAGTCTGTGCGAGATATCTGGAAGAAGATGCCCAGCGAGCGCCACGCACGCATTTTCCTTGAAGAAATGATCTGGCCGTCTGGTCGCCATTGCCCGCATTGTGGCAGCCTTAGCTCAACCCCAATCCGAGGGCGCACTGCTCGTCCTGGCCTCTACCAATGCGCCGAACGCGAGTGCCGCCTCCAATTCACGGTCACTACAAAGACCCCGATGCATGCCACGAAACTGGACCTTCGGATCTGGATTGCAGCAATATTTCTGGTGCTGACGTCCAGCAAGGGAATCTCGTCTGTGGTGATGGCGCGGATCCTGGGTGTGAATCAGAAATCTGCCTGGAAGCTGGGGCATGCGATCAGGGAACTGATGGATGACCGTGAGGCTGTTTCCGCAAGGTTGGCCGGCGTTGTCGAAGTTGATGAGGCATATGTTGGTGGCGCTCCGAAGTTCAAGAAAGGCGTGAAGAACAAGCGAGGGCGGGGCACAGGAAAGCCAATGGTGCTGGTTGCAGCGGATCGCAACGGGCAGGCAAAGGCTACTCTGATCCCGAATGCGCAGGGTGCGACACTCGGGCCGATCATGAAAGAGTGGCTTGATCCTTCATCTGCCCTCATGACCGACAGCAACACTGCTTATCGGAAGATCGGTCGGAGCTTTGCATCACACCACACTGTCAACCATGGCAAACGACAGTATTCTCGGCCTTCCAAGGGAGCGCATATCAACACCGTGGAGGCCGTGAACTCCCAAGTGCAGCGCGCCCTGATTGGTGTTTACCATCGCCTGGGCCGACAACACCTTCAAAGATATCTGGACGAAATTCTGTGGCGCTGGAACCATCGCCAGCAGGAGGTGAAGATCAGGAACCATAAAACATCATCTGGAACAAAGACGATTGCCACGACGGTCTGGAAACCGATCCCAATCGTCGATCAGATGCGGGGGTTGCTCTGTTGTGCCGTTGGTCGCCAAGTTCGCAGAACACCCCAGTGGGGGCTGTGCTGGCCTTAACCTCGTGTAACGCCAGATGTGTAAACTCCGACTGAACCGCCCAATGTGAGGTCGGCATTATGGCTTTGGGCATCCGCCTCCGATGAAGTAGTTCGTGGAAATCCCGAGGCGACCCCCGGTGCTGCTCAGCTGCACATTCACTTTGTGTCCGCCTAATTCCGCAAACTTCACATCGACATTCGAAATCTGGGTCGCACCTGCTGCAAATGTCACGACTTGGATGTTCGGTTCCATCTGGCGGCGCGTAATCCGAAGGTCAGTGACAATTCTGGCGAACTCATCCAAATCGCCGGGTTTGTATTGATGAACACTGGTAACTGTATCATCGCAAACGAACAGACCGACTTCAGCTCCCGTGTTACCTTCCACTTCCCACTGGCCTGGTAGTTCTGGTGAAGGTCGAACAAGTTCCCAACCTCGGGAACTTGCGTGCCGCTTTGCTTCTTCGAGCGAGCTTCCAAGTTTGAAACCGCCCGGTAGCCCTGCTGGTTCCGATCTCGCTTCCGTATTGCTGGCAAGTAGACCAGCCACGAAGCTCAGAGTAAGAGTGAAGCGGGTTAGATAATTACTTGTTCGTTTCATACTCGATTGGTATCCGAATGTGACCCCAAATGGAAACTACATCCCGTCAATGCGCAGGTTACCGCGAGCCAGCTTTTTCTTGTGGATAATTGGGAAAATATTTTACCGCGTTGCCACGCGGGCGGCAATCGGGGGCGACAATCGCGGCATTCCGTGCTTTGGCTGTGGCATGGTGACACGAAAGACGCCCGAAGGCCTCTTTGCCTTTGCGCCAACGCGCGTTAATAAGGCCCCAAAGGAGCCCCGTACCATGCTGAAAACCCGCATCATCCCCTGTCTCGACGTGGCCGATGGGCGCGTGGTCAAGGGCGTGAACTTCGTCAATCTGATTGACGCGGGCGATCCGGTTGAAGCCGCCAAGGCCTATGATGCGGCAGGCGCGGATGAGCTGTGTTTCCTTGATATCCATGCCACGCATGAAAACCGGGGCACCATGTTCGATCTGGTCACCCGCACCGCCGAGCAATGTTTCATGCCCCTTACCGTGGGGGGGGGCGTGCGTAGCCATGAGGATGTGCGCGCGCTGCTTCTGGCGGGGGCCGACAAGGTCAGCTTTAACTCGGCCGCCGTGGCCGATCCAGATGTGATCGCGCAGGCCGCCGATCGTTTTGGCAGCCAATGCATCGTTTGCGCAATCGACGCGAAAACCGTCGCGCCGGGCCGCTGGGAGATTTTCACCCACGGCGGGCGCAAGTCCACTGGCATTGACGCGGTAGAATTTGCCCGCACTGTCGCGGCCAAAGGGGCGGGGGAAATCCTGCTGACCTCGATGGATCGTGACGGCACGCGGGCCGGGTTCAACTTGCCTCTGACGCGCGCGATTTCGGATGCCGTCGATGTGCCTGTGATCGCGAGTGGCGGCGTGGGCACGCTCGATCACCTTGTCGAGGGCGTGACCGAGGGCGGGGCCAGCGCCGTGCTGGCCGCTTCAATTTTTCATTTTGGTGAATTCACGATCCGCGAGGCCAAGCAACATATGGCCGATGCGGGCATTGCGGTGAGGTTGTGATGAACACGTTAGAAACACTCTTTGCCACGATTGAAGCGCGTAAATCCGCCGATCCCGACAGTTCGTGGACGGCCAAGCTCCTTGCCAAAGGCCCTGAAAAGGTGGCCGAGAAATTCGGCGAAGAGGCGGTTGAGGCGATCATCGCAGCCGTCAAGAACGACCGCGAGAACTTGGTTTATGAGGCCGCTGACGTGCTGTTTCACCTGTTGGTCATGCTGGCAGCGCGCGATGTGTCTTTGACCGAAGTGCTCACTGAGCTTGAACGTCGCCAAGGCACCTCGGGCATCGCCGAAAAGGCTGCGCGCTGATCAGGGGGCTCTGCCCCCGGCCTGGGGCCTCCCCCGGGATATTTCCAACCCTTGGAAGCCGGGGAGCGCGTGTTCTTCCTCTTGATCGCTCCCCACCGTTTGGACCGTTTTTGGGGTGGTTTAAGATGCTCGCTTGTCCGGCTGGGAGGCTGTCTGCCATGAGCGGCGCAAGGTCGCTTGGTGTTGGCGAATGTGATGCCCCAAGTGTTGCGAAGGCCATCACCTTACGTAAGGATGATGGTCGGACAAAATGCGAAATGGCGCATCGCGACTCGGTCAGCGGCCCATGTGCATGCGGTCTGTAGGGTGTTTCGGTATCAAAGCTCATACGGAACGCAGTTGGGGCGATCACGTCTATTGCATCCGCTGGCCGTCAGAGCATCGCGCAGCAATCTGGCGCGCGGGGTCAGAGAGCAAGTCGCTATACGCAGACACTGGACATGGCGCCCCTAGGATAGGTTGATTGATTCAACGTCCGCCGATTGCCGGGACACATCTGAAACATCCCGCCAGCAGAAGCTGTAGGGGCTTCTACGCACAGTCCGACGCGCTCATACGGTCGCGCGAAATGCGCTATACGTCTTTGGTAAAACCGGAGCGTTTCAGGAGGCTTGCAGCGGATAGGTTTGACCAGCTTGTCGCCATCGTCTGGCGAGGTTTCAGATGTTTGATGCTGGCAGGCACGCATCCCTTGCACGCCTGTTTTCCGATACCCCTAACGTAAGGTGCAGCAACCGTGCGCGGTCATCGTGTTTCCGGTCGCGTTGGGGGCATTCAATAGAATGGACCACGGATATTCTATTTCCGACATCCCGTCCGAGCACATGCGTTGATCGATAATCCCCGATACAGGCTGTGCGGCAATCGTATAGGGATAGCCCCCCGTCCTAGCCGATGGTGACGCCTGATGGAGTAAGGTCCGTTGCTCATCGCCGCCCATCACCGTGTAGATAACGCTACGATCTGGCGCGATCTCCAATGTCCAGAACGGCTCGGTCCCGCGACATATCAGGTTCATTTGCAGCCCGCTGGAGGTGGTCACACCCCCGCCCCGCGTCAGGTAGCGCGCGTTCACATAGCCCACGGTTTGCCCGACCGTCACTTTTGCCCATGCTGGCGTGGCGATGCCGATCACTGAAACCGGTGCATTCGGGGCAAGTGCATTGACCGGCGTGCTGTTCGCATTCGGCTCGGCGCGCACCCAAAGCGCATCATCCGCAGCGACATTCGTGACTGAATAGACTGCGGGCACCGGCAATCCATCTGGGCCTAGCATCGGATTTTCAGCAGGCATCGGTTGAGGCTGCGCGGGGTCGTTTGAGGGTATGGCGCTGAGATAGGCTGTGCTGACCCATCCAACCTGAGTAGCCAAGGCGATCATCGCCCATTTGCCATCAGGCGTGCGCTCGATCACATGAATAGTCTCGCCATTTGCCAACACGCCAATGACCATGAAATCCGATCCCGCCCCGGCCCGGATGACAAGCCCGCCATCCGGGTCGCCCGGCTTGATCCCAGAGACAAGAAACTTGCCAGTTCCAATGCTGCTATTCGCGGGGGGCATGACGTCTTCTAGGTAGCGCATTGCAACGTAAGCCACCTGACCACGATAAAGGATCTGCCCCCAATTTCCGGTGCTGTCGACGCCTTTAACATCAACAATAGTGCCTGATTTCAAATCGCCAATATCGGTGAAATGCGCCCCGGCGCCGGCGCGGACATTTAGCGTGTCCCCATCTCGCAACCCGCCCACTTTCATGATGTCGGCACAGGCGAGCGACGTCGACATGCTTACCGCCGCCATCGAAATACAAAGTCTGGAAAAACAACCGTTCATACTGACGTTCCTATGCGGCAACATATTTAGAACACCCCGGCAAACAGCGGTCAAGTTCGGTCCTCCTTTCTTTTCCGCGGCCAACCCCTAGCTATGGGCTGGAAACAGGAGATCCGAACCATGCCGCAGTCAGATGCAACCAATCGCCAGATCGTTCTCGCCAAGCGTCCCGAGGGGGCGCCGGATGCCAATACCCTGCGCCTTGAAACGGGAGGGATTCCCAAGCCAGACAAGGGCGAGATGCTGCTGCGCACGGTCTATCTGTCGCTTGATCCCTACATGCGCGGACGGATGAGTGCGGCGAAATCCTATGCCGACCCGGTCGAAATCGGCGGTGTCATGACGGGGCAGGTTGTGGCGCAGGTGATGCAAAGTGATTGCGAGGGGTTCAAACCGGGCGATTTTGTTCTCGCGCCGAGTGGTTGGCAGGATTACGCGGTTTCGGATGGCACGCAGGTGCTAAATCTTGGCGCTGAGCCGCAAAACCCGTCGTGGTCGCTGGGAATTTTAGGGATGCCGGGCTACACCGCCTATGCGGGTCTGTTGCAGATTGGCGAGCCGAAGCCGGGCGAGACAGTGGTGGTTGCGGCAGCGTCTGGGCCGGTCGGGGCGACGGTCGGGCAAATCGCCAAGATCAAAGGCTGTCGCGTCGTCGGTATCGCTGGTGGGCCCGAGAAATGCGCGCATGTGGTCGAAACGCTTGGCTTTGATGCCTGTATTGACCATCGCGCCGAGGATTTCGCCGATCAGCTTGCCGCCGTCTGCCCCGAGGGGATCGACGTCTACTTCGAGAATGTCGGCGGCAAGGTGTTGTATGGTGTGTTGCCGCTGCTCAACCCGTTCGCGCGCATGCCGGTGTGCGGGATGGTGGCATGGTATAACCTCACCGGATTGCCCGATGGTCCCGATCATGGGCCACAAATCCTGTCCACAATCTTGCGCATGAAGGTCAAGGTGCAGGGCTTTATCATCTTCGACAGTTTTCCGGTTTCGCTCTATCAAGAGTTCGCGCGCGAGATGACGGGCTGGTTGGCCGAAGGAAAAATAAAGTATAAAGAACAGCTGGTTGACGGGTTGGAAGCCGCGCCGGATGCGCTTTATGATTTGCTGGAAGGGCGCAATTTCGGCAAGATGGTCGTCAAAGTCGGCTAGTGATGTGGGCGGGGTTGCCTCTGTGTGACCCCGTCGTGACTTGCCCTTTTCAGCTTCTAGGTTATCTGTAATCCCATGTTTGGACGCTTGCTCAATATCTTGAACGATTCCGCCCCCGCGCTTGATCCGTTGGCCTCTGACGAGCGCGAGCTGGCTTTGGCCGCGCTTTTGGTGCGTCTTGCGCGCTCGGACGGGGATTATGACGATGAGGAAAAAGTGCGCATCGACCGTGTTCTGGCCGCGCGCAACGGCCTGTCCACGCACGAGGCGACCGAACTGCGCCATCATGCCGAAGAGGTCGAATCCGGCGCGCCCGACACCGTGCGCTTTACACGCGCGCTAAAAGACAAGGTCGCCTATGAGGACCGCACCGGCGTGATTGAGGCATTGTGGGACGTGGCGCTGGCCGATGGTGTGCGCGATGCGCATGAAGAATCGTTGATCCGCCTCGCCTCAAAGCTCTTGGGTGTGAACGATGTCGATTCGGCGCTGGCGCGTCAGCGGGTCGAGGCGCGGCGCAACTGATCATCGCGCTTGCAGTGCCTGTTTTTGCACCATCTGCCCGTGTTTTCGCCGCTTTTCCTTGGGTCAACTGTCGTGACCCTGTTGCATTTCGCATCGAATTCGCGCCAGATTGACCAAACAGACAAAGAGAAGCTGCCCAGCGTGCCCCTGACAGACCCTGCATCGAAAGATGCGCCCGTCATCGAAATCCGCGATCTTCACAAGAGCTACGGCTCGCTCGAGGTGCTCAAGGGCGTCTCGATCAAGGCGTGTCGCGGTCAGGTGATTTCGCTTATCGGCTCGTCAGGGTCGGGAAAATCCACCTTGCTGCGCTGCGCCAATCTGCTCGAAGACAGCCAGTCCGGTGAGATCTTGTTTGAAGACGAGAGCGTTCAATGGAAGGGCCAACGCCTAGCGCGCCGCCCCGCAGATCGCGCTCAGGTCACGCGGTTTCGCACCAACCTGTCGATGGTGTTCCAGCAGTTCAATCTCTGGGCGCATATGACGATCTTGCAAAACGTGATGGAGGCGCCCGTTACCGTGCTGGGGCGCCCCAAGTCCGAGGTCGAGCCGCTTGCGCGCGCACTGCTCGACAAGGTCGGCATTGGCGACAAATGTGACGCCTATCCGGCGCAGCTTTCGGGTGGTCAACAACAACGCGCCGCAATCGCGCGCGCGCTGTGCATGGAACCCAAGGCGCTGTTGTTTGACGAACCCACCTCTGCGCTGGACCCCGAGTTGCAGCAGGAGGTGGTGAAGGTCATCAAGGATCTCGCGGGCGAACATCGCACGATGATCCTGGTGACCCACGATATGCGGCTGGCGCGTGATGTGTCAGACCATGTGGTCTTTCTGCATATGGGAAAGATCGAAGAAGAGGGCCCGCCAGAGGCCCTGTTTGGCGCACCCAAATCGGAGCGCCTGCAACAATTCCTGTCGGCCACCGCGCCGGCGTGAACCAACCAAGTCCAATGACAGGGAAAATAACATGAAAAAACTGATCCTGACTGCTGCCGCTCTTGTGCTGAGTGCTGGCGTCGCCGCTGCGGAAACCGTGCGCATGGGCACCGAGGGCGCTTACCCTCCCTACAACTTCATCGACGATAACGGGCAGGTTGCGGGTTTTGAGCGCGAGCTGGGCGATAAGCTTTGCGAGCTGGAAAGCCTGACCTGCACATGGGTCACCAATGACTGGGATTCGATCATCCCCAACGAACTGTCGGGCAACTACGACACGATCATGGCGGGCATGTCGATCACCGACGAGCGCAAGAAATCGATTGATTTCACGCAGGCTTACTACCCGCCAGCCGCCTCGGCCTATCTGTCGATGACGCCTGATGCGGACCTGAAAGGCGGCGTCATCGCGGCCCAGACAGGCACGATTCAGGCCGCCCATGTTGCAGAAACCGGCGCGACGCTGGCCGAATATGCCACGCTGGATGACACCATCGCCGCTGTGAAAAACGGCGAAGCCGATGCGGTGTTTGCCGATAAAGACGCGCTTAAGCCATTTGCTGGCACGGACGGTTTCCAGTTCGTGGGAGATGATGTTGCGCTGGGCGACGGTATCGGCATTGGTCTGCGCAAATCCGACACTGCGCTGAAAGACAAATTCAACAACGCCATCACCAAGATGAAAGCGGATGGCTCGCTCAACAAGCTGCTTGTGAAATATTTCGGCGCTGATGCGCTGACGTTCAAAAACTGATTGGATCGGGGGCAGGCCGCGCGGCTTGCCCCCAACCACATATATGTTTGAAAGCTGCTCTGATCCCTCTTCCCTTCATGGTTTTTCATGGATGATCTGCTACCTCACCACGGGCAAGCAGATGCTGTTTTATGGCTCATTCGGGATCGTGCTGGTGCTGCTGGTGGTCACCGCCCCCGTGGCGCTGCTATTTGGCTTTAGTGGGGCGCTGGCGGCGCGGTCGCGGATCACCCCGCTGCGCTGGGTCGGTCGCGCCTATACGGCGATGGTGCGCGGCGTGCCCGACATCATCTTTTTCCTCTTCGTCCCGATCGCGATGGATGAGGGGATCGAATATGTGCGCAACCGGATAAAATGCCCTGACTGGAACCAACCGGTCTTTGCAGGCAACGAATTTCACGTCTGCGCGGCGGCGAAAATGCCGCTCAATTCCGCGCCTCAGATCTATCACGAGATTTACGGATTTTCGCTTGCGGTCATTGCCTTTGCCGTGGTGTTTGGCGCTTTCGCGGCCAATGTGCTGTACGGCGCGATGCAGGCTGTGCCGCGCGCGCAACTTGAAACCGCCGAGGCCTATGGCATGACGCAAGCTCAGGTCACGCGCCGCGTCTTGATCCCGCAAATGTGGACCTATGCGCTGCCGGGCCTGTCGAACCTGTGGATGATCTTGATCAAGGCAACGCCGCTGCTGTTCTTGCTGGGGATTGAGGATATCGTCTACTGGGCACGCGAGCTGGGTGCCACGAAATCCACCGTTTACGCCTATCCCCATCCTGATTGGCGGGTCTATTACTTCTTGGTGCTGTTGGTGTTCTATCTCGTGATGACCAAGCTGTCCGAGATTGTGCTGAATCGCATCAATCGCAAACTGTCTTTCGGGCAGGCGACGGCGGGCGGTGAAGCGCTGCGAAAGGCCGACATATGAGCTGTCTTCAGACCATCGCCGATTATGGCCTTCGCTCGGTTGGTGTGGGCGAAAGGCTGTTGCCGCGCTCCGATTTCACGATGTGCCAGCAGTTCACGCTGATCGGCTCGGGCATGGTGTGGAATATCTATTTTGGCGTGCTCGCGCTGCTGGGCGGGTTCTTTTTCGCCACCGCGCTGGCGCTGGCCAAGAACACCGAACTGCGGCTGATCCGCAAACCCGCTGAATGGTTCATCTTCGTGTTTCGCGGCTCGCCGCTGTTTATCCAGTTCTTTCTTGCCTATGAGGCGCTGGCGATGCTGCCGCGCGCGGGCTTTCCGGTGTTTGGCATCACCGTGGAAACCGATTGGTTGACGCGGGCTTGGGCAGGGGCGCTGTTCGTGCTGTTTCTCAACACTTCTGCCTATGCCGCCGAGATATTTTATGGCGCGCTACGCTCGGTGCCCAAGGGCGATCTGGAGGCGGCCGACGCCTATGGCCTGTCGGGCTGGAACAAGTTTCGCCGGGTGACATGGCCGACAATGCTGCGGCTGGCTTGGCCGTCTTATACCAACGAGGCGATCTTTCTGTTTCATGCCACGACGCTGGTCTTCTTTTCGGGCTTTCCGGCCTTTCGCCAAGAGGGTGATGCGCTGTATTATGCGAAATACTTCGCGGATAAGACGTTCAACCCCTTCATCCCTTATCCGATCGCGGCTTTCTATTTTATCTTGCTCACGCTATCGGTGATCACGATCTTTGGCTTTATCAACCGTCGCTTGAACCGCCATCTGCCGCAGGAGCGGCGCGCGAAGATGCGTTTCAGGCCACAAATCATCAGGTGAGTTATGGACTGGCTGCACGATCATCCCGATGTGCGCACGATCCGTGTCGCAGCGGCAGATCTTAACGGAGTGGCACGGGGCAAACGTCTGCCCGCGCGGTTTGCCAATAAGGTTTTTAGCGAGGGCACGCGGTTTCCTTACTCTGTGATGAATCTCGACATCTGGGGTGAAGATATCGAAGACAGCCCGCTGGTTTTTGAATCGGGCGATTGCGACGGGCTCTTGATGCCGACCGAGCGGGGCTTTTTGCCGATGCCGTGGCTTGAGGCCCCGACCGCGCTTCTGCCGATCTGGATGTATCATATGGATGGTACGCCCTATGCGGGCGATCCGCGCCAAGCATTGGCGCGTGTGGCGGAACGCTACACCGCGATGGGCCTAACGCCCGTGGTCGCGACCGAGCTGGAATTCTTTCTGATCGACGATTCCGGCAAGCAGTTGCGCGTGCCGCCCAGCCCGCGTTCGGGGAAGCGTCGCTCGGGTGGCGAGGTGCTGTCGCTGCGCGCCCTCGATGCGTTCGACATCTTCTTTACCGAGCTGTACGATGCTTGCGAGGCGATGGATATCCCCGCCGATACCGCGATTTCCGAGGCCGGCCCCGGCCAGTTTGAGATCAACATGAGCCATCAGAATGACGCGCTCAAAGCGGCCGATGATGCATGGCTGTTCAAGATGCTGGTCAAGGGGCTGGCACGTCGCCACGGCTTTGCGGCCTCGTTCATGGCCAAACCCTATGACGAGTGGTCGGGCAACGGCATGCACATGCATTTCTCGGTGCTCGACAAAGACGGCAAGAACATCTTCAACGACGGCACCGAGACAGGCTCGGACAAGCTGCGCCATGCGGTGGCGGGTTGTCTGGCCGCGATGGAAGGCTCGACACTGGTCTTTGCGCCTCATGAGAACAGCTATGATCGGCTGGTGCCAGATGCGCATGCCCCCACCGGCATCGCCTGGGCCTATGAAAACCGCACCTCGGCGCTGCGTATCCCGGCTTCTGGCCCTGCCGCGCGCCGCATCGAACATCGTGTGGCCGGGGGGGACGTGAACCCCTATCTGATGATCGCCGCCGTTCTGGGGGCCGCCCTTGAAGGCCTTAAGGATGGCAAAGAGCCACCTGAGCCCATCAAAGGCAATGCCTATGCGCTTGATCTGCCGCAGATGCCCACCGAATGGGGTGCCGCGATTGAGGCGTTTACCAGCAGCGAGATGATCGCACGCATTTTCGAGCGCGAGTTGATCGAGAATTTTGCGATGACCAAGCGTCAGGAACTTCGCTACATGGCCGAACTGTCCGAACAGGAACAGAGCGAGCTTTATCTCGATACCGTCTAGGAGCGCTGCCCGCGACTGATACAGCCAAATAAGAAGGACCAGTTTCCCTGAGAAACTGGTCCGTAAAATGTCAGGCCGTCGCGCTCCCTTGGGGCGCCGCTGCCGACCTGCTCAAACCGCCTTTAGCGTAGTCGCGCCACGACATAATCGGCAAGATCGTCCAGCATATCGCGCAGCTCTCCGGCGGGCAGCACCGACAGACGGGCGCGACCCCGGTCAGCCCAGCTGATCGCCGCCTGACGGGTTTCTTCCAGCGCGCCATGTGCCTTCATCAGACCCAAAGCATGTTCCAGATCGCCCTCATGCTGATCGCCCTTGCCGATCACACGCTTCCAGAACGCGTGCTCCTGCTCATCGGCTTTGGCGATGCTCTTAATTAGCGGTAGCGTCAGTTTACGCTCGCGGAAATCATCGCCCACGTTCTTGCCCATCGTCTTGGCATCGCTGAGATAATCGAGAAGATCATCGACCACCTGAAACGCAATTCCCAGACTTTCGCCATAATCATGTAGTGCCGAGATTTGATCTTCGGGCGCTTCGGCCAGCACTGCGCCGGCCTCGGCAGAGGCCGAGAATAGCGCTGCCGTCTTGCCGCGCACGACCTTGTAATAGGTGTCTTCAGTGGTCGTGAGATCTTCGGCGGCACTCAGTTGCAGCACTTCGCCTTCGGTGATCACGGCGCTTGCGTTGGACAAGATCGACAGAACGCGCAGGTTCTGCGTATCCGTCATCAACTGGAAGGACCGCGCGAACAGATAATCGCCCACCAGCACGCTGGATTTGTTGTCCCAAAGCAGGTTCGCCGTAGGGCGCCCGCGGCGTTGTTTGCTTTCATCGACCACGTCATCATGCAGCAGGGTCGCGGTGTGAATGAACTCGACCGCCGCCGCCAAATTGTGATGCAGGCTGCCCTGATAGCCGCATAGGCGCGCCGCCGCGATTGTCAGCATCGGGCGCAGCCGCTTGCCGCCAGCCCCCACAAGATGCGCGGTCACTTCGGGAATGCGCGGAGCATTTTCCGACGCCATACGCTCTAGGATCAGCGCATCGGTCGCGCTTAGATCTGCTTGTAGCGCGGTGGCCAGCCGGTCGTGCGGTTTTTCCGTCTTGTTATCGAGGCTCATTCTCATCCTTCCGCTCTGGCCCCATCTCGACAGCTCCCGCAAGGGGCCGTATGGGAGGGACATGAAAGAGCTATTGCGTAGTACCGACCCTGTCAAACTCGCTTTTGCAGCATCACTGCTTAAAGGTGAGGGTATAGAAGCCTTCCAGATGGACGTCCATATGAGCGTTCTGGAGGGGTCGTTGGGCATATTGCCGCGCCGCCTGATGGTGCGCGATGGCGAGTTGTTCCTTGCCCAAGCCGTTTTGCGCGACAATGAGATTGGGCCGGATTGATGTTTGCGCCTGCGGAGTTAAGCGAAGACGGGTTTCTGGGCGGGCGTTTGCGCATCGCGCAGCCCAAGATGGGCTATCGCTCGGCGATGGATGCGGTGTTTCTGGCGGCGGCTTGTGATGCGACTGCGGGGCAATCGGTGTTGGAGCTGGGTTGCGGGGCGGGGGTGGCCAGCCTGTGTCTGGGCGCACGGGTGGCCGGGCTAAGCCAGACCGGGCTTGAGGTGCAGCCGCGTTACGCTGCTTTGGCGCGGGCGAATGCGCAACGCAACGCGATGTCCCTTGAGGTCGTCGAAGGCAATCTGGCAGACATGCCAGCCGATCTGCGTGCGCGCAGCTTCGATCATATTATCGCCAACCCGCCATATTTCGTGCCTCAAAGCGGTACGCCCGCGACGGACCCCGAACGCGAACATGCGCTGCGAGAAGTCACGCCGCTGGCGCTGTGGCTTGATGCCGGGCTGCGCCGCTTGCACCCCGCTGGCATGGTGACTCTGATCCAGCAGGCAGACCGGCTGGGTGATATTCTGGCAGGTCTGCAAGGCCGTGCCGGGGCGATCACTGTCTTGCCGATAGCGGCGCGCACTGGGCGTCCGGCGCGCCGTGTAATCGTGCAGGCCCGCAAGGGTGCGCGTGCACCGCTGGAATTGCTCGCGCCCCTGATCGTGCATGGCGCGCCACAGCATACACGCGATGCAGAGGATTTTTCAGAAATCGCGCACGCTATCCTGCGCGATGGTCAAAAATTGCTCATTCGCCGTTAAGCTTTTCGCAAGACTTCGCGAGAAAACTGCTGATTGCCCGTCTTTTTACGACAAACTCGTGACACGACTCAAAAGCTGTGATGCAATCAACGGGCTGACAACAAGAGAGGAGACTGCCATGTCGCTTGGTTCGCATATCACCGAACTTCGCAGGAAACATGAATCTCTGGCGGCGGAGGTAGAACGTGCGGCGCGAAGCCCCGCTACCGACGACCTTGAGATCGCGCGCATGAAGAAGCAAAAGCTCCGACTAAAAGAACAAATTAATCGTCTTGAACAGGCCTGAGGGCCCCTCTCAAAATGATCGGGCCGCCCGTTGCGGCGGCTCGGTTTCAAAGAGCATACCGCCGCGCACGCCGCGCCCCCATTGCCGCCATTCCTGCCCCACCTGTGATCAATGCAGCTGCGATCAGCAAAACTGGGCTTGCCGGGGCGATGCCAACCCCCACCAAAATCAACGTTGAGACCAACGGGGCCGCATAAGACGCTGTGCCCAGAAGTTGGATGTCGCCGCGCTTGACGCCCAGATCCCAAGTGTAAAACGCCAGCCCGACTGGCCCAAGGCCAAGGCCTAGCACTGCCGCCCACCCCAGCGCGCCGTGCGGCCAGACCGTCGTTTCCAGCGCGAAATGGGCGCCCCCCGATAAAACCGATGTCGCCAGACAATAGACTGCCACCGCCGCCGTCGGCACTGCTCCAAAGCGGCGCGACAAAAGCGAATAACTTGACCATGTCAGTGCGCACAGCCCCGCCAAGGCGTAGCCGGGCAACGCGCTGGCATCCCCTGCGATCCCTTTGCCGAGGATCAGAGCCGCACCGGCGAACGCCACCAACGCACCGATGATATGCCAGATGTTCAGCCGCTCGCCGGGAAGCAATCCGGAAAACAGCACGATTAGCAGTGGCCAGAGATAGGCGATCAGCCCCGCCTGCGCGGGGGGCGCCAGACGCAGGGCGGAAAAATACAGAAAATGATAGCCAAACAGCCCAGCGGTGCCCGCCAGATAGATCGGCCAGCGCACTTGGCGTAACTGGTGCAGACCGCCCGTGACGCTGAGCCAGATCACCCCGATGGCGCCGCCAATGGCGAAACATATTGCGTTAAGTTGAAGAGGCGGGACCGGTGCCGAGCCGACCGTGAACAGCGCTAGAAGCGACCACAGAAGAATAGCTGTGAACCCGATGAACGTCGCCTTGCTGCGTGTCATGTAGCGCCCCCCAATGAAATAGGCCCGCAAGATGCGGGCCTTAAGTCATCATGCCAAGAGGGAAAATCAGACGAAATACTGCCCGCCATTGGCGGTGATCGTCGAGCCAGTGATGAAGCCCGCATCATCGGCGGCCAAGAACACGACCGCGCGCGCGATTTCCGAGGGCTCGCCCAGACGTCCAACGGGGATTTGCGCGATGATCGATTCGCGCACCTTCTCGGGGACGGCCATCACCATTTCAGTGCCGATATAGCCCGGGCAGATCGCGTTCACAGTGATATTGGCCCGCGCGCCTTCTTGCGCCAGCGCCTTGGTAAAGCCCAGATCGCCCGCCTTCGCAGCGGAATAGTTCGCCTGACCGAACTGCCCCTTCTGACCGTTGATCGACGAGATATTGACGATGCGGCCGAATTTGCGCTCGCGCATCCGGGGCCAGAGCGGATGGGTCATGTTGAACACACCGCTCAGATTGGTGTCGATGACTTGGCTCCACTGCTCGCGGGTCATCTTGTGGAACGGCGCGTCGCGGGTGATGCCAGCATTGTTGACCAGCACGTCGATCGGGCCGACCTCTTCTTCGATCTGCGCGATCCCGGCGGCGCAGGCGTCATAATCGGCAACCGACCATTTGTAGGTCTTGATCCCGGTTTCTTCGGTGAATTTCGCTGCCGCTTCATCATTGCCAGCATAGTTGGCGACGACGGTGTAGCCTGCTTCGCTGAGTGCAGCAGAAATCGCGGCACCAATGCCGCGTGATCCGCCCGTGACCAGTGCAACTCTGGACATGATGTTTACTCCTCCAATTGAAACCTGTTGTAATGGTGTTACCGAAAAGAAAAGGGGCACGCAACAAAGTTGCGCGCCCCGATTGGGAATAACGAATAAATTTCGTTCACATGCCCTCGATGCACATCGCAACGCCCATGCCACCACCAATGCACAGGGTCGCCAGACCTTTTTTCGCGCCCGAACGTTTCATCTCAAACAGCAGCGTGTTGAGAATGCGCGCGCCCGAGGCACCGATCGGGTGGCCGATAGCAATCGCACCGCCATTGACGTTCACCTTAGAGGTATCCCAGCCCATGTCCTTATTCACTGCACAGGCTTGTGCGGCAAACGCCTCATTTGCTTCGATCCGATCCAGATCGTCCGCCTTCCAGCCCGCTTTCTCCAACGCTTTGCGCGAAGACGGAATCGGCCCGCAGCCCATGATCGAGGGGTCCAGACCTGCCGTCGCATAAGACGCGATGCGCGCGAGAGGCGTCAGGCCGCGCTTGGCCGCCTCTTCCTCGGTCATCAGCAGCACCATCGCCGCCCCGTCGTTCAGCCCCGAAGCATTGCCCGCAGTTACTGTCCCATCCTTGGTAAAGGCGGGGCGCAGTTTTTGCATGCTTTCAAGCGTTGCGCCGTGACGGATATATTCGTCCTGATCGACCACCGTTTCGCCCTTGCGGGTCTTGACGGTAAAGGGCGCAATCTCATCGGCAAACTTTCCTGCCTTTTGCGCAGCCTCAGCTTTGTTCTGGCTGGCCAACGCAAATTCATCCTGCTGCTCGCGTGTGATCTGCCATTGATTGGCCACGTTTTCGGCAGTTTGGCCCATGTGGTAGCCGTTGAATGCGTCCCACAGGCCGTCCTTGATCATCGAGTCGATCATTTTCATGTCGCCCATTTTCTGCCCTGCACGCAGATGCGCGACATGGGGGCTGAGCGACATGCTTTCCTGACCGCCCGCAACCACGATACTCGCGTCGCCCAGCATGATGTGTTGTGCACCCAAGGCAACCGTGCGCAGGCCGGAACCGCAGACTTGGTTGATCGACCAAGCAGCGGATTCGATAGGTAGACCGGCATTGATATGGGCTTGGCGCGCGGGGTTTTGCCCCTGACCAGCCGTCAGAACCTGACCGAGGATCGTCTCTGATACCTCGCCTTTGTCGATTCCAGCGCGTGCAATCACGGCTTCAATCGCGGCCGCGCCTAAATCATGGGCGGGAATGTTCGCGAACGAACCATTGAACGAGCCGACGGCTGTACGCGCAGCCGAGACGATGACGACATTGGTCATGGGATCCTCCTCATCACGAAATAAGGTGCGCGCGATCACGCTCACCTGCTAGCGCGCAGCATGGCGGATACGGGGGGCAGGTCAAGTCGAAACGGCCTGCAAAAGAGATTGGTCGCGCAATTTTGTTGCGCGATCATGATGGGGTGCTACGGCAGTTTTTTGCTTTGATTTGCACAGGTCAGGCGGTCTTGCGCGCCGACTGTGAGACGCGTCGCCAAGGCGGGTTTACCGTCGGTGCCCCATAATAGTAGCCTTGCAAGCATTCCACACCAATTTGGCTGAGATATTCGGCATCCTGTGCATTTTCGACAGATTCCGCGACCGTGAACATTTCAAAATGCCGCGCAATATCGAGAAGCGATTTCGTCAGGGCTTGATTGTCTGGATCATGCGCAATGCCGCGAATGAACTGTCCGTCGATTTTGAGAATGTCGAAATAGAATTCGCGCAGGTAGCGAAATGATGTGTAGCCCGCACCGAAGTCATCGAGCGCAAAGCTGACCCCGCGGGCCTGCAAATCCTCCATGAAGACAGTCACCAGTTCGGGCATATGCATGGCCGAACTTTCGGTAATTTCCAAAATAAGGCGATCTGCGACGGTTTCGTCAATCGCCAGCCCGCGATTGAGTGCCTTCATCCAGGCCGGATAGCCGATGGAGCGCGCGGACATGTTGATCGCAAGGCGCAGCCCTTCGTTTTCGATCAACGCTTCTAACCCCATTTCGATCGCCAAACAGTCAAGTCTTCGGCCCAGTTCGGTCATCTCGACGGTTTCGATGAAATCCTTGGCGGGTATGATGCGACCGGTTTCATCCAGTACCCGGATCAGCCCCTCGTAAAATGCCGGGTGATCGGGGCGCGTGGTTTGCACGACAGGCTGATAGGCCAGCAAAACATCGCGCCGCGCAATCGCATCGCGCACGAGAGTAATCGTCTGGCGGTCCTGCTCTGCCACGGCATAAGCGAGCGGGTTTCGTAGCTCTGCATTAATCGGCTCGTGCTCTGGCTTTTCGCGATTTGTCATGGTCCACTCCATCACCAACACCGTCTAAATTGCGCCAAAGGCGCTAATAACCCGTAAAAATGCGCCTCTCTTTGACGGTATAGTTAACACCCCCTCGACTTTGGTTTTTCGTAAACCCTTCGGTAAGGTCCGCACGCTAGTCTGTTCTGAGTCGCAGCACCCGAGGATCAGATGAGCCATCAAGCCGAGACGGCAGACCGCCACGCCGGGGAAGAGCCCTTCAAACTTGAAGAGCTGTTTTATTCACGCACCGACGCCCGCGGCGTGATTATTGCTGGCAATGAGGTGTTTCGTCGGGTTGCTGGCTATGAGTGGAACGCTCTTTTGGGCGCGCCCCATAAGATCGTGCGCCACCCTGAAACACCGCGTGCTGTGTTCCGTATCTTGTGGGACGCGATCCAAAAAGGCTATCCGATGGGGGCCTACGTCAAAAACCGTTCGAAATCTGGTGGCTGGTATTGGGT
Organism: Paracoccaceae bacterium; assembly: GCA_016937195.1. Lineage (GTDB taxonomy): Bacteria > Pseudomonadota > Alphaproteobacteria > Rhodobacterales > Rhodobacteraceae > Thioclava. The sequence goes on from JAFGWK010000094.1 coordinate 18,648, forward strand.
ATTTGCCATTATTTTGCCGATTGACGGCGGTTTTCTATCCGTGCGGTTAAAGCCGGTGAGCGCTTTGTCTGACAGGATGAGACAGTCCTACGCGACGTTCTCTGAACGCGAACGGATAGAAGAAATCGACCCTGAGGAAGGCGCCGGAATTCTGCGTAAGGGCGCGCAAGCGGACGGTTTTTCAAGTTATACAAATTTCATGGCCCATGCTTTGGGACATGAATTGGCAGCGCGTGACCATCAATTGCGCCGTGCCGCCGATCCGCGCACCCACGTCTTGGCTGAGATGAACGCCGCGATGGAGCGTGCCACCAAGGAGCAGGTCGGCTTGTTGCGCAGTTTCGAGGCGCTGCAATCGGTCCCCAACAACATGCGCATTGTTGCTTCGCGGTTGGAACCCTCGGGCGGTCCGGTTTCGGCAATTTCAGAGAATTACAAAGCGTCGTCTGTGGTGATTTCAGATCGCTTACGGAGATTTGTCGCCGGGGAGGGAAATATCTGTGATCAGATGTCGCGCGAGGTGGCGCGTGCGTTGTTTCTTTTGGGAAGCAGCCGTGTGTTGTCCGAGATGAACACGAAATTCGTTCAGGCGGACCCGGTTGACGGGATCGACTGGACGAAAGAGCGTGAGTTGCTAAACAAGCTGGAGCAAAAAGCGTCAAATGATGCGCGCGTGACAATGGGAAAGGCAGCTGCGATTGCCGCTCAGCTCACGCAGCAAAGCCGCGAGATCCGGCGCCAGATGCTGGGGCTTGATACCATCCGCGTGCTCGGCCGGGTCGAATGTGGTCGGATGCGCGACAATTCGAGTGGCTTGAGCGCAACAATCGATCAACTCGACGGCTTCCACGACGACATCAAGGGGCGTCTGGAATCAATCATGCGCCTTTCGGAGGAGATTGAGCAGTCGATGACGCGCTATTTGCGGCAATCCAAAGCGGCGTAACGGGGGCCTCTGGTGGGGCTGAGTGTGTGTTTTAAGCGGCGTTCCAGGCCCTTTTAGCAATTCCAACAAGGCCCAAGCGACGCGCATTCAATTAAAGAACTCGCCACGGCCATGCGACGCCAAGCCACGCATACGGATAAGCGCGCGTACTTCCCGCAGGCTCAACCGATCTCCGCTTCAGTTTTTGATCATCGCCGCGAGCAGCTTTTTGGCCTCGGGTGAATCCCATTGCGCCCCGCCAATCATCCGCCCGACCTCATGGCCATCCTTGTCGATCAACACCGTCACCGGGAGCCCAAGAACGCCCATCGCACGCGACGCAAATGCCGCCTCATCATAAAAGCGCGGCAGGGCGTCCAGATTCTCTTTATCAAAGAATGCGCCAACCTTTGCGGGCGAATTTGACCCGCCAGTGGCAATCGTCACAACGGCGAAATGATCTCCCCCGAACTCTTTTTCGAGCGTATTAAGGAACGGCATCTCCTCACGGCAAGGCGGACACCATGTTGCCCAGAAATTCAGCAGAACGACTTTTCCTTTATAGTCTGCCATGGAATGCTCGTTGCCTTTGTCATCCGTGAAGGAAAACGGCGGCAGCGGCAGTGGCTTGGAATAGGTTACCAGCGATTCCATCGCCCCTTCTTTCAGCGTATTCAGATCGGCGGCCTGCGCAACATTTGCACCCAGTGCCAGCGCCGTATAAAGGACAAGAAACCGTAACATATCGCCTCCGTAAAAGGGCTCGTACCATGACCGACAGCACCAAAGACAGTCAAGCCTCCAACGCGATGTGGGGCGGGCGTTTCGCCGCTGGGCCAGATGCGATCATGGAGGCAATCAACGCGTCCATCGGCTATGACCAGCGGCTCCATGCCCAAGATATCCGTGGCAGCCGTGCCCATGCTGCGATGCTCGCCGCACAAGGCATTATCAGTGATAAGGATGCGCAGGCGATCGGGGAAGGGCTGATCACGGTTTTGTCAGAAATCGAAGCTGGCGATTTCCCGTTTTCGACGGCCCTCGAAGATATTCATATGAATGTCGAGGCGCGGCTCAAGGATCTGATTGGCGAGCCGGCGGGGCGTTTGCACACGGCACGCTCGCGCAACGATCAGGTCGCGACCGATTTCCGGCTGTGGGTGCGTGAGCAATGCGATGCCGCGATCACCTCGCTTGAGGCGCTGATCCGTGTGGCCGTTGCGCGCGCCGAAGAGGGCGCGGATTGGGTGATGCCCGGTTTTACCCATCTGCAGACAGCCCAGCCCGTGACCTTTGGCCACCACATGATGGCCTATGTCGAGATGTTCGCGCGCGACAAGTCCCGCTTTGAGGATGCGCGCAAGCGGATGAACGAATGCCCCTTGGGCGCCGCGGCGCTTGCGGGCACGGGGTTCAATATTGACCGCCATGCCACGGCCGCCAGCTTGGGGTTTGATCGCCCGATGGCCAACAGCCTCGATGCGGTGTCGGACCGTGATTTCGCGTTGGAATTCCTGTCGGCCTCGACGATCTGCGCCGTGCATCTGTCGCGTCTTGCCGAAGAGTTGGTGATCTGGTCTTCGGCGCAGTTCCGCTTTGTGTCGATGTCGGACAAATGGTCGACGGGCAGCTCGATCATGCCGCAGAAACGCAACCCCGACGCGGCGGAACTGATCCGCGCCAAGATCGGGCGTATCCTTGGGGCTTCGGTCGCGCTGTTTACCGTGATGAAGGGCCTGCCGCTGGCCTATTCCAAGGACATGCAAGAAGATAAAGAGCAGGTCTTTGACGCTGCCGACAACCTGATTCTGGCGCTGGCCGCGATGGCCGGTATGATCGGTGATCTCAGCGTGCATCAGGCGAACCTTGAGGCCGCTGCTTCGGGCGGGTTCTCCACCGCGACCGACCTTGCCGATTGGCTGGTGCGCGAGGCCGGCTTGCCGTTCCGCGATGCCCATCACGTCACTGGCTCGCTGGTGGCGATGGCGGAAAACGCCGGTTGCGACTTGCCCGATCTGACGCTGGAGCAGATGCAATCGGTTAATCCTGCGATCACCAAAGACGTGTTTGGCGTGCTCGGCGTGCATAATTCTGTGGCTTCGCGCATGTCGTATGGCGGCACAGCCCCCGATCAGGTGCGCGCGCAGGTCGCGCGCTGGAAGGAGATTTTGGGATGAAGATCGCAGCCCTTCTGATGGCCTTCCTTTTCACCCTGACCGCCTGTGGCGTCGATGGTCCGCCCACGCCGCCCAATCAGGTCACCACCCAATAACCGGAAGATATCATGGATCATTTTCTGTATCGCGACGGTATCTTGCATGCCGAAGACGTGCCCTTGCCCGAGATTGCGGCCAGCGTCGGTACGCCGTTCTACGTCTATTCCGCGGCCACATTGACGCGCCATTTCAAGCTGTTCCAAGAAGCGCTGAACTGGACAGATCACCTGATCTGTTTCGCGATCAAATCCAATTCCAACCTTGCCGTTCTGAAGCTGCTGGGTGATCTGGGCGCGGGCATGGATGTGGTCTCGGGCGGTGAATATCGCCGCGCGCGCGCCGCTGGTGTGCCCGGGGATCGTGTGGTGTTTTCGGGCGTCGGCAAGACGCGCGACGAGATAAGCTATGTGCTGGAAAACGGCATCCGCCAGTTCAATGTCGAGAGCGAACCTGAACTTGAAGCGATCTCGCAAATCGCGTCAAAAATGGGCGTCATCGCGCCGATTGCGCTGCGCGTGAACCCCGATGTCGATGCCAAAACGCATGAGAAAATCGCCACCGGAAAGTCGGAAAACAAGTTCGGCATTCCGATCGCAAAGGCCCGCGCAGTCTATGCGTTGGCTGCGAAACTGCCTGGCATCGACGTCGTCGGCATTGATGTGCATATCGGCAGCCAACTGACGGATCTGGAGCCGTTCGAGGCCGCGTTCACCAAGGTGCGCGACCTGACGCTGGCCCTGCGTGAGGATGGTCACGATATCCGCCGCCTCGATTTGGGCGGCGGGCTTGGCATTCCTTATGAACGCTCCAATTCCGCGCCGCCTTTGCCCATCGAATACGGTCAAGTGATCGAACGCGCGCTGGGCGATCTGGGCTGTGAGATTGAGATCGAACCGGGCCGCCTGATTGCGGGCAATGCCGGGCTTTTGGTCACTTCGGTGATCTATCTCAAAGAGGGCGAGGGGCGTGATTTTCTGATCCTCGATGCGGCGATGAATGATCTGGTGCGCCCCTCGATGTATGGTGCCTATCACGATATCGTCCCGGTGGTTGAACCCAGCCCCGGCACGCAATCCGCGCCCTTTGATATCGTCGGTCCGGTCTGTGAAACCGGCGATACTTTCGCCAAAGCGCGCGACATGACGCCGCTCGCGCCGGGGGATTTGGTCGCGTTTCGCTCGGCGGGGGCATATGGCGCGGTGATGGCGTCGGAATATAATTCGCGCCCGCTGATCCCCGAGGTTCTGGTGCAGGGCGGCGATTTTGCTCTCATTCGTGCAAGACCGAGCTTTGAAGAAATGCTGGCGCGCGATAGCATCCCTGAGTGGCTCTGACCCGATGGGCGGGAATCAGTGGCCCCTGAAGGGGAGACATGCCGGTTAAACGCTGGTTTGCGAAAGGCACATCGCGCGCGCCGCGCGTAGATCGGAACGGGCTGGGGCCTTTGGCACCGCTGGCCCGCCCGATTGCGCTGACCCATGCCGGGATGGTGCTAGAGCGCGGCTTGCATGCTTTCTGGCCGCTGCTGTCGCTGTTTGCGCTGATCGGCGCGGCGCAGGCCTTTGCGCTGCCCGCTGAACTTGGCCCGATGGCGCGTTGGTTCTGGCTTGTCGCGTTGATTGCTGTTCTCGCCGCGCTTGGCTGGGGCGCGTGGAAGATGCGCTGGCCGCGCCGCGCCGAGGCGATTGCGCGCCTTGACGCGACCTTGCCGGGCCGCCCGCTTGCGGCGCTAAATGACGAGATGGCGCTGGGTGGCGATGATCCGGCGGCCCGCGCGCTTTGGGCGGCGCATTTGCGGCGCATGGCGCAGGCGGCTTCGGGCGCGCGCGCTCCGCGCCCCGATCCCGATTTGGCGCGCCGCGACCCATACGCGCTGCGCTTGACCGCGCTGACGGCGCTGGTGGTGGCGGTGATTTTTGGCGTGCCGCAACGCATCTGGCACCCGGGCGAAGGGCTGCCCGGCACCCACGGCAGCGCCGAGGCCGCGATGGGGCCAAGCTGGGAAGGCTGGGCCTCGCCGCCGCGCTATACCGGCAAGCCCGGACTGTATCTCAATAAGGTCGAGGGCGATAGGCTCAGCGTTCCCGAGGGCACCCGCTTCTCGATCCGCCTTTATGGTGCGACGGGCGCGATTGGGTTTTCCGAGAGCGTCTCGAACCCCGCAGCGCTGCCCGAACAGGGTGCGGCGCAGGCGGGTGCGGGCATCGAAACGCATGAGTTTGAGGCCGTGCGCAGCGGTATGATCACGCTTCAAGGGCCAGCGGGGCGCGCGTTTCATGTCGTTGTCGCTGGCGACAGCGCGCCTTCCGTCAGGTTGGAAAAGATCGCCGAACGGCGCGCAGATGGCAAACTTTCGCAACCGTTTCACGCGCAGGATGACTACGCCGTGACCAGCGGGCATGCCGTGATCACGCTTGATCTGGCCAAGGTGGATCGCCGCTATGGTTTGGCAATCGCCCCGGAGAACCGCCCCGATTTGACCTTTGATCTGCCGATGCCGATCACCGGGACGCGCGCGGATTTCACCGAAAACCTGATCGAGGATGCGGCGAAACACCCGTGGGCCAATCTGCCCGTCAAGCTGACGCTTGAGGTTGAGGATGGTCGCGGCCAAACCGGCAAATCGCCCGTTCAGGAAATGGTTCTACCGGGTAAGCGCTTTTTCGATCCGCTGGCGGCGGCCTTGATCGAGGTGCGTCGCGATCTGCTGTGGTCGCGCGCTAATGCGGGGTATGACGCCGATCTGCTGCGCGCGCTGAGCAATCGCCACGAGGGCTTTATCAAGCGCGAGGAAGTCTATCTGATGATGCGCCTCGTGATCGGGCGGCTGCAAGATGCCAGCCTGACGCCCGAGGCGCGCGACGAGATCGCCGAGGCGCTGTGGCAGATGGCCGAACTGGTCGAGGATGGCGGACTGGCCGATGCGCTGGCCGCGATGCAAAAGGCGCAGGAAAAGCTGTCCGAAGCGATCCGAAACGGGGCCAGCCAAGATGAAATCGCCAAGCTCATGCAAGAGTTGAAAGAGGCGACTGACAACTACATCAAGATGCTGGCCGAGCGCGCGCAAGAGCAGGAAGACGGCCCGCAATTTGGTGATCAGAACCAGCCGAGCCAGCAGATCACCGGTGACCAGATCCAGCAGATGATGGACCAGATCCAGAAGCTGATGGAAGAGGGCCGAATGGCCGAGGCGCAAGAACTGCTCGACCAGCTTGCCCGAATGATGGAGAATCTCAAGGTCACGCAAGGTCAAGGGGGGCAGGGCGATATGCCCGGCGGCAAGGCGATGCGCGATTTGCAGGACACGCTGAAAAAGCAGCAAGACCTGTCGGACGAAGCCTTCCGCGACCTTCAGGACCAGTTCATTAGCCCCGAGGAACGCCAGCGCCAAGCCGAGAATGGTCAGCAAGGTCAGCAAGGTGAGGGCCAACAGGGTCAAGGCGAACAGGACCAGCAAGGGCAAGCAGGCCAGCAGGGTCAACAAGGTCAGGGGCCGCAGGGCCAGGGTGATCAACCGGGCGACCAGCAAGGCTCCGGCTCGGGCGGCGAAAATCAGGCCCAGCGTGACGGTCAAGGTCAGGGGGATCAGCCTGGCCTTGAGGGCGGGCAGGGCGGTACGCAGGGGCAAAGCCTTGCGCAGCGCCAACGCGATTTGCGCCGCGAGTTGGACCGCCAAAAGGGCCTGTTGCCGGGCTATGGCGGCAAGGCGGGGCAAGAGGCTGACAAACGCCTGGGCGAGGCCGGGCGCGCGATGGATGAGGCCGAGCAGGCGCTGCGCGAGGGTGACAACAGCACCGCCATCGACCGTCAGGCCGACGCGATCGAGGCGCTGCGCGAGGGGATGCTTGCGCTGGGGCAAGCAATGCGCGGCGAGCAGGCACGTCAGCAGGGTCAGCCCGGCGAAAGCGGTCAGCAACAGGCGGGAACACAGGGGCAGAACGGCCCCAACGGCATGGCACGCGATCCGCTGGGGCGCGCGCAAGGCGATGGCAATCAGCTCGGGACGGATCGCGAAATGCTGCAAGGGGAGGACGTGTATCGGCGGGCACAAAACCTGCTCGATGAGATCCGCCGTCGCTCGGGTGAAAGGCTGCGCCCAGAGGAAGAGCTCGATTATCTCAAGCGCTTGCTCGATCAGTTTGGCAATGCAGGTTAAGGGTATTTCAGGGCACTAAATGGCCTTGAAATCATCCGGCCCGTTTCGCGAGATCACGCTTATCGCGCGTCCGTCTGATTGCTTTGCAACTTGTCGGTGATCGCACTCATCTGATCATTCAGCCAGACCCGGCCCTGATCGACCGTCGCGACATAGCGCGCCATCGGGGCCGCTGCGGCAGGGAAACGTGCGCTGATTTGAGGCGCAAAAATATAGGTCAACGCCAATACCGCCGCGAGCAGAAGGACAAAGGCAAACCCGCGCGAGAACCCCGAGCGCCGCCGCGCCGCCATCTCGGGAGAGCTTTCGGCAATTGCTTCGCCTGTGCGATCTGTGGTCGCGGTCAACGTGTCGTTAATCTCGTCAATATTGGGCAGCCGTTCGCGCCCGCGGGTCCGCAGAACATCATCGGGTTCGGCGCCACTCAGATCCGCGACGCGATCTTCCTCTTCGGCATCATAATCGTTGAGATCCGAGAAATCGGGCACCGAGCGGCGCTGCTGGGCGAGCCTAGCCGCGGGGGCAATCGGGGCTTCGGTCGCTTCGGGCGCGCCATCAAGCGCCATCTCGTCTTGCACCTGCATCTCGCTGACGCCCTCGGCCCGGCGATGTGCAGCTTCGCGTTCGGCCTCTTCGCGCAGCACGGACAGCAGGCTGTCATCCAGAGGTCTGCGCGGGGTCGCGCCCGCTTTCGGAGCCGCGCCAACGGTATCCCCCGCCGCTCCGGCTGCCAACAGCGAGGCAATCGCGACATCGGTGTCATCCGTTTCGTAATCGCTGGAAAGGGTATCCTGTGCGCTCTCGCTTGGTGCAGCCTCAACAGCAGTGCTGTGGGATTCCATATCGGCCTGCGCCGCAACTTCAGAGAGCGGAGCGATTTCGTCGGTCTCGGGAGCTGTGGGGGCTTTGTCCTCAGCGTCGAAATCCCAATCGATCTCTTCTTCGCTTTCCTCAAACACGTCTTCTACATCTGGCGCGTCTTCGGTTGCTACAGCTTGGGCGGGTGCAGGCTCGGGGGGGGCTGGCGCAGTGGTTTCAGTGACCGGCGCATCTACCGCGCTTTCCCACTCTTCTTCATCCCAATTCTCGGGGACCGGGTCGGGTTCGGGCCTAGCGGCCTCGGCATCAAGCATGGCTTTAGAGGGCTGAAACCAACCATGCGCGCAATTCGAACATTGCACATCGCGACCGTTCGGAGGGATGACCGCGTCGTCCACTTCGTACTGAGCGCCGCAATTGGGGCAAACCAAGCGCATCCTAAATCCTGTCCCTGCCCATGTTGACGTGTTGCTGTTCTGGCCAACCGCTTCTTTATGTTGTAGCAAGCGCAAGACGAAACTCCAAGCATTTTGGTCACATAAGACCTTTGAAGCGCACAAAATAGAGGGCTTGGCAGTGATCAAACTGCAACATGTGGCTATGAGCTATGGCGGCAAAGAGCTGTTAAGCGACATGTCGCTTAGCTTGGCGCCCGGATCGTTTCATTTTTTGACTGGTCCGTCGGGTGCTGGCAAGACGACATTTCTTAAGCTGTGCTACGCGGAATTGCTGCCCTCGGCGGGGCAAATGACGCTGTTTGGCAAGGATGCGCTGGGTATGACGCGCGACGATATCGCCGGTATTCGCCAGCGTATCGGTGTCGTGCATCAGGATTGCCAGTTCCTCGAGCATCTCTCTGTTGAGGAAAACGTCGCCCTGCCGCTGACGGTGTCGCGTCGTCCGGTGAATGCGCCTGAACTGCAGGAGTTGCTGGGTTGGGTCGGGCTGAAACATCGCCGCGAGGCGCTGCCCGCACAGCTTTCAGGGGGCGAACGGCAGCGCGCGGCGCTGGCGCGCGCGATCATCATGTCGCCCGATGTGATCCTGGCCGATGAGCCCACCGGCAACCTCGACTGGGAGATGTCGCTGCGTCTCTTGTCGCTTTTGACCGAACTGAACCGGATGGGCAAAACCGTGGTGATCGCGACCCATGACTTGAACCTGATCCGTCAGGCCAAGGCGCAGGTCTCGGCGCGGGTTTTGCGCATCGCGAATCGTCGCTTGCAACATGCGGGGGCCGATCTGTGATGCGCGCGCCGTTGTCTTTGTTGAAATCCGAACGTCCCGGTGCGGATCGTGTCGTTCCTCCCACCGGCTTTACCGCCCGGCTGACGCTGCTGACTGCCGCCGCTATGGCATTTCTGGCGGTGTTTGCGCTGGCGCTGTCGCTGGCGACTGGGCGGCTGGCGGATCGCTGGGCCGATAGCCTTGCGCGCTCGGCCACGATCCGCATTTCGGCCCCGCCCGATCAGATGGAGGCGCAGGTTGCTGCCGTGCTGGCGGTGCTGAAAACGACGCCCGGCGTGGCCAGTGACCGGGTGCTGGGCAATGACGAGATGAAAGACCTGCTTAAGCCGTGGTTTGGCCCCGATCTACCTGTCGATGCACTGCCACTGCCCAAGCTGATCGCCGTGACCGAAACCAGTGAGGGCGTTGATTCCGAAGGCTTGCGCCTGCGTTTACAGGCCGAAGCCCCCGGTGCGGTGTTTGACGATCACACCCGTTGGCGGCGTCCTCTGGTGGCGGCCGCGGAGCGGCTGCGCCTTTTGGGGTTGATGTCGCTGGTGCTGATTTTCGGCGCGATGGCGGGGATGATCACGCTGGCCGCCCAAGCTGCCTTGGCTGCCAATGGTCAAGTGATTGCCACGCTGCGGCTGGTGGGCGCGCGCGACACATTTATCGCGCGCGCGTTCGTGCGTCGTTTTACGCTGCGCGGTCTCGCAGGGGCGGGGCTGGGTGTGCTATTGGGAATGGCGGCAATGGCCGCGCTGCCCTCGGCTAATGAGGCGGGGGGCTTTCTGACGGGCCTCGGCTTTAGCGGTTGGGGCTGGTTCTGGCCGCTGATTATTCCGCCGTTGGCTGCAATTGTTGCTTATGGCGCGACCCGTTTTGCCGCCGCGCGCATGCTTCGGAGAATTCGCTGATGAACGACCCTGCAAACTCCCGCCTTCCCGGCAAGATCACATGGTTTAGCTATGTGCGTGCTGCGGTGTTTTATGTTCATATCGCGCTGGCGACGCTGATTTTCGGCATCTGGGGGCTGATTTTTCAACTGCCCCGCGGCCGTGTCGGGGCGCATCGCGTGGCCTCGGTCTGGTCGGGGCATCTGCTGTCGGCGGCGCGGTTTTATCTGGGGCTGCGCTATGAATTGCGCGGCGAGATGCCCCGCGGCGACTGTCTGATCGGCGCCAAGCATCAAAGCTTTTTCGACATTTTGATTCTTGCCCATCACATGCCCAATCGGTCTTTCATTATGAAAAAGCAGATCATGAATGTGCCGATCATGGGCTGGTTCGCGCTGCAAGCCGGTTGCATTCCGATTGACCGCTCGCGCGGCTCCGAGGCGATGAAAGTGATGCTGGATGGTGTGAAAAAGGCGCAAAAAGAGGGGCTGGGCCAGCTTATCATTTATCCCGAGGGCACACGCACCCGTCCCGGCGAAAAGCGGCGCTATAAGCAGGGGATCGGGGTGATTGCAGATGCCACGGGCCTGCCCGTCTACCCGGTCGCCACCAATGTCGGTATGTATTGGAGCAAGCGCGGCTGGCCGATCCATTCTGGCTTGGGTGTGGTCGAGTTCCTGCCCCCGATCCCCGCCGGTCTGCCTGCGTCCGACGTACTGGAGGAGTTGCAGCAGCGGGTCGAGACGCAGTCGGATGCGTTGATGGTAGAGGCCGGGTTTAACTCGCCGCAGGGCTAATCCGCGGCGGGATCATGCCTTTGCAGGATGTGATAACCGGGGGGCAGGGCGCGATTTACGCTGCCAGCCCCTTGGTGCCGATGTCGAGGAATTTCTTGCGCCGCGCCTGAATCAGATCGGCAGGCTTTAACCCGTCCAACTCGCTCAGC
>JAFGWK010000095.1 GCA_016937195.1 Paracoccaceae bacterium
GCCTCGCCCATTGCCTTGGCGATACCGGGCTGGAAATGTTCGTGCGCGCCGATCACGGCCAGCACATGGCCGCGATGGCCGTCCTCATATGTCACACCGCCCAGCACCGCCGCCTGCGCGAGCCCGGCCAGTTGATCGAGCTTGGCCTGATAGGCGGGCATCAACAGCGCCAGCACTGCGGGCGAGAGCGCGGGCGCGTTAAAGGCGACCGGGCGGCCCTGCGCCTGCGTCGGGGTGTTGGCCAGCGTCTCGGTCAGCCAATCAAGCGCCTCGGGCGGCAGCAGCATCGCAGACTCCGCCACGCCAAGATTGACGCCCAGCCCAATCCCCTCGCCTACCAGATGCTGCGCGATCACGCGACCGGGCAGCGCGGCGTAGGGCTGGGCGGCATCGGCAAACTCGGCCATGCGCTCTTCGGTGTCAAAGACCAGCACGAAATCGCCCTCATCCGCGGCAAAGACCTGCGGCGTAATATTTTCATCCTCGGGTTCGGCCTCGAGCAGCAGGAACAGCTCGGCATCCGCCAGACGATCGTAAATTGCCAAACGCTTGGCTTCGTTTTCAGGCTCGGCCAGCATCGCGGCATGGGCGCGGTCATAGGGGGTCATGTCAGCTCCTTTACACGGGTGCGTAACGCGGGGATCAAATCGGTTTCAAACCACGGGTTGCGTTTGAGCCATCCCGTATTGCGCCAGGACGGATGAGGCAAGGGAAAGAGGCGCGGCGCATGATCGCGCCAGCCCGCAACGGTATCGCTGACGTTGCGCGTACCCAGATGCCAGCGCTGCGCGGCCCCGCCGATCAACAGCGTCAGCTCGGGCGGGCCGATTTCTTCCATCACCTGATCGCGCCAAGTTTTCGCGCAAATCGCGGGCGGCGGCAGATCGCTCCCCTTGGAGTCATAGCCGGGAAAGCAAAATGCCATCGGCACAATCGCGACGCGCTCACGGTCGTAAAACGTGGCCGCATCCAGCCCCATCCAGTCGCGCAACCGGTCGCCAGAGCGATCCGTAAAGGGCCGCCCCGATTCATGCACCCGCATCCCCGGCGCCTGCCCCACCACCAACAGCTTCGCCCCGCGTTCAAACCACACAACAGGGCGCGGTGTATGGTGCGTTGCGGTGGCCCGGAATCGCTGCACGCAGATCCTGCAGGCGCAGATTTGCGCTTGAATTGTGGTACTCATTGTCCCTGATCCAGAAACAAACCGTTCCTCATTGATTTACCTGGTCGCAAACGGACATAATGATGCCTAAATCCACGCATAGGTTACTTTATTAACCGAGTGCTCTCATGATGTTCTAGCGCACAGAAAGTGCGGGGCCCGCAACAACCATGCTCGAATTCGAAAATGTCTCCAAGTCCTTCTGGACGGGCAAGCAGCGCAAGGTGATCCTTGATCGTGCCAGCTTTCGCGTGGAATTGGGCAATTCGCTTGGAATTCTGGCCCCCAACGGCACCGGTAAGACCACGCTTATCAACATGATGGCGGGCTTGGAAAAACCTGATGAGGGCGAGATCCGCAAATCCTGCCGCGTCTCGTTTCCACTGGGGTTCATGGGCGGCGTCGTGACCAAACATACCGCGCGCGAAAACGCCCGTTTCATCGCGCGGCTCTATGGGCTCGATCCCGACTATGTCGAGGCGTTCTGTCGCTGGCTGACGGGAATTGACGAATATTTCGACATGCCGGTGGGCACCTATAGTTCGGGAATGCGCTCTCGGTTTACATTTTCACTGCTTTTGGCGCTGGAATTCGATATCTACCTGATCGACGAGGGGATGCCCTCGACCACCGATGTCGAGTTCAACCGCAAAGCTGGCTCGATCCTGCGCGAACGGTTGCGCGACACCACCGTTGTCGTGGTCTCACACCAGCCCGCGACGCTTGAAAAATTCTGCCGCTCGGCCGCGGTCTTACGCGATGGCCAGCTATATATGTTTGACACTTTAGAAGAAGCGAAGCGGATGTATGACTACCACTCCTAAGGCGCAGAAATACCGCATCCGTCGTGAGTCACCCGTACTGGCGGATGGCAAAACGCCACCCAAGACTGCTGCCACCAACGCGGCTGAGCAGCCAAAGGCACCGGTTACTCCTGAAAACACCAAAGCAGATGACCCGGCAGCGATTTTTGAGCCCCAAGACGATGGCTTTGGCGACGAGAAATACCCCACCGCAGCGACCGGAAGCGATGTGATCGCCGCGGGAGAGCTGACCTTTGAAGAAGAAATAGCACGTGTGCGCGCCGAAGGACTTACCGGGCGGCAATTGCGTTTGGCGCGCCGGATGGCGCAAAAACACGGCATTCAGGCAACCTCTGATTTTGAAGCGGTGTTGCTGCTGCGTCGTCGTGGCATCGACCCGTTTGATCGTTCCAATATTGTGGCGTTGGTCAAGCCCCATGATATAGAGGAAACAACATCACGCGCATTGGCGCGCACAGATGGCGTAGGCGCGGATACACGCGTACAACTCCCCCAAACAACCACCCCCGGACAGGTTCCATCGACCGAGGTGAACGCCTCTGATCATCGAGCGGCACAGATCCTTAAAATTCAACGCGACATCGCCAAACGGCGGCGTGGAAAACTGGGATTTTTGGCCGCCCGGCTGATGTTCTTCGTGTTCTTGCCCACCATCGTTGCGGGCTATTATTACTATGCGATAGCAACGCCGATGTATGCGACCAAAGCCGCCTTCGTGATCCAAAAGGCCGAGGGCATGGGCAATTCGGGGTTGGGCAGCCTGTTTTCGGGCACACAGCTTGCAACGAACCAGGACTCGGTGACCGTGCAGTCTTATATGCAATCGCGCGATGCGATGCTGCGGCTCAACAAGGATCTCGGCTTCAAAAAAGTGTTTGAAAACCCAAATATCGACGCGCTGCAACGCCTGCCTGAAAACGCATCCGATGAGCAGGCCTATCGGCTGTATGAAAAGAACGTCAAGATCGGCTACGACCCGTCTGAAGGCATCGTCAAGATGGAGGTCGTCGCCCCCAACCCGCAAATATCTCAAAAGTTTTCAGAAGCCCTGATTTCATATGCAGAACAACAGGTTGACCAACTTACCTCACGTTTGCGCGGGGATCAGATGAAGGGCGCGCGCGAAAGCTATGAGGATGCCGAAGCCAAGGTTTTCGCCGCGCAGGCAAAGGTGCAAAAACTGCAAGAAAAGGTCGGCATTCTGGACCCGATCAGCGAAAATTCGATGGTGATGGCGCAGGTTTCCAGCTTTGAGACCGAATTGCAAAGGAAGAACCTTGAACTGGGCCAGTTGCTCGATAACGCCAGCCCCAACCAAGCCCGCGTTGATGGTGTCAAAGGTGATATTGCACGCCTCAAGACCACCATCGAAAACCTGCGCAACCAGTTGACGCAAGCCAAAGGGTCAAACGAATCCCTCGCCGCTGTGACAGGCCAGTTGCAAATCGCCCAAGGCGAATTGCAGACCCGCCAGATGCTGCTATCGGCAGCCGCGCAACAGATGGAAACCGCCCGGATCGAGGCCAACAAGCAGGTGCGCTACCTTGAGATGGGTGTGCGCCCCGTCGCGCCTGACGAGCCCACCTATCCGCGCGCATTCGAGAACACGCTGTTGGCTTTCCTGATCTTCTCGGGCATCTATCTGATGCTGTCGCTCACTGCCTCGATCCTGCGCGAGCAGGTTTCAAGCTGAGCGCCCCAAAGCTGCGGAGAAGACCATGAAAGACGTGAAAATCGGCGGTTTGACCGTCTCAAACGATCGCCCGCTGGCAGTGATCGCCGGACCCTGCCAATTGGAAAGCCGCGATCACGCGCTGATGATTGCACAAGCGATGGCGCGGGCCTGCGATGAGGCGGGCGCACAATTCATCTTTAAGGCCAGCTATGACAAGGCCAACCGCACCTCGCTCAAAGGTGTGCGTGGGCTTGGCATCGACGAGGGGCTCAAGATCCTGTCGGATGTGCGCGACGAACTGGGCTGCCCGGTTCTCACCGATATCCACGACGCCGAGCAGGCCCGCACCGCCGCGCAGGTGGTCGATGTGATCCAGATCCCCGCCTTCCTATGCCGCCAGACCGACCTGCTGTTGGCGGCGGGGGAAACCGGCTGCGTGGTCAATATCAAGAAGGGGCAGTTCCTTGCGCCGTGGGACATGCCCAATGTCGCGGCGAAAGTCGCCTCGACCGGCAATGAAAAGATCCTGTTGACCGAGCGGGGCACCTCGTTTGGCTACAATACACTGGTCGCCGATATGCGCGCCCTGCCCGAGATGGCCAAGACCGGCTATCCGGTGATCATGGACGCCACCCATTCGGTGCAACAGCCCGGCGGGCAAGGCGGATCAAGCGGCGGACAGCGCGAATTCGCCCCGGTAATGGCGCGCGCGGCGGTCAGCCTTGGGATTGCGGGCGTATTTATCGAAACCCATGAGGCCCCCGATACCGCACCCTCGGACGGGCCGAATATGATCCCGCTCGATCAGATGCCGAAACTGGTTCAGGTGCTGATGCAGTTCGACCGTCTGGCCAAGGACGACCCGATCCGTCTGTAATCTGATCGGCAGGCCGGAAAAACCGGCCTGCCCAAGCAGATCACCGCGCGCGATACGCACCCTGACGCTCTAGCATCCAGCCGGGATATTCCGCAGGCAAAACGCTGACATCGTTCAGGGTTTTTAGCTCGGCCTCACTCAGTTTGACCTCGCTGGCCGCGATATTGTCGGTGAGCTGATCGACACGCTTGGCCCCCACGATCACGCTGGTCACCGCATCCTGATGGAGCAACCAAGCCAGCGCGATCTGCGCCACCGACACCCCTTTTGCATCAGCAATCGGGCGCATCGCCTCGATCACGTCATAGGCGCGATCCTTGTTGATCGGCGGGAAGTCGAAATTGGCGCGCCGCCCGTCGCTGCCCTTGCCCTCGCGGTCATATTTGCCCGACAAGAAACCACCGGCCAGCGGGCTCCAAACCATCAGGCCGATCCCGGTATCTTTCAGCATCGGCACGATCTCGCGTTCCAGATCACGCCCGGCCAGCGTGTAATAGGCCTGTAGGGACAGGATCGGAGCAAGCTGGCGGGCCTGCGCGATCCCGACCGCCTTCACGATCTGCCACGCCGCCCAGTTCGACAGCCCGATATAGCGCACATGCCCGTGCCGCACGAGCGTATCCAGCGCCTCCAGCGTTTCCTCGATCGGCGTATGGGCGTCAAACCCGTGGATCTGATACAGGTCGATATGATCAAGTTGCAGCCGCTCAAGGCTGGCCTTGCACTGATCCATGATGTGATAGCGCGAGGCACCGCGCGCATTCACCCCCTCGCCCATTGGCCCCAGAACCTTGGTAGCGATCACGACATCTTCGCGCGCCACGCCAAGGTTTTTCAGCGACTGGCCAAGGATGCGCTCGCTGTCGCCGCCCGCATAGACATTGGCGGTGTCGATAAAGTTAATGCCCGCATCCAGCGCGGTTTTCACAAGGCTGTCGGCCTCTGTCTGATCCAGTTGCCCGATCTGCCCCCAGATACCGTCGCTGCCCCCGAAGGTCATGGTGCCAAGGCAAAGCTCGGAGACGAACAGCCCACTTGGGCCAAGACGTTTATAGCGCATGAAACTGTCCTTTTTTGCATATCAGCCCCGGCGAAACGGCCGGATCTTCCCCTTAGATGGGGCGCAACGACATTTTCGCCACCGGTTTTCCGCTCGCCCATCGCACACGCTTTCTTGAATCTTCAGTAGAGGCCGCGATCTCAAATCACGCGAGACAGCCACGTACACCCCTTCACACCAGCCTCAGAAAAGGTCACCACGCGGGTGTTGGGGGCGCGTTTCACCCATGCCACGTCCTCAAGGCGGCGCAGAAACGCACGACCAAGACAGCCTGCCAGATGATGCGACTTGCGCGGGTGCCCCGATCCGCCGCCAAGCCCATCAACCCCTCAAATGCCTCGGACCGGAAGGCGACCTCGTTGGGGCCGCTGGCCGCCGATCCGCTGGGCCGCGAAAATTGTGAATTTTCCCAGAGCGAGAAATTCCTGCTGCGCGAGGACCGAACCTTTGTCAAATGCGTCTCGGCACCGCATGACGCGAGGGCTGCAACATGCTCTGCACCAAAGGCGACAGCGCACCAGCGCGATCATTGCCTGTCGGCGCGTTTCTCTTGTGACATGAGTTGGCTGAGGGCACTGCCAGAAATGGCATCGGTGGCATAGGTAAACGTGCCGTGGGTTTTCACCTCTTGTGCCGCGCGCATCAACGCGCCCAGCGCTGCGCGCGCGAAAGACCCACCCACGCTGACACGGCGCACGCCCGCCTCTGACAATTCGGCCACCGAATAAGTGCATCCCTGAAGCCCCATGACCACGTTGACCGGCTTGTCAACGGCTGCGCAAACGGCCCTGATCGCCGCGATATCGGGCAACCCCGGCGCATAAAGAACATCCGCACCCGCCTCGGAAAACGCCTGAAGCCGTTGGATTGTATCGTCCAGATCCGGCCGTCCCCAAAGGTAATTCTCGGCTCTGGCAGTAAGAAGAAAGGGCAAATCACGCGCCGCGTCCGCAGCGGCCGCGATCCGCTCTACCGATTGGTGCAGATCATAGATCGGCGTCTCAAGATTGCCTGTCGCATCCTCGATTGATCCACCAACCAGACCCGCCGCGCAGGCCAGATGAACGGTTTGGGCGCACATCTCGGGCGCCGCGCCGAAGCCGTCTTCAAGATCAGCCGAGACTGGAAGATCAACGGCCCCCACGATCTCAGCGGCGTTTTTCAGCACCTCAGCCCGACCGAGTCCCGCGAAAGAGTCGCGCTTGCCTTTGGAGAAAGCATACCCCGCGCTCGTGGTTGCAAGCGCCTCAAAGCCCAAACTCGCCAACAAACGCGCAGACCCAGCATCCCAAGGATTGGGAATGACAAACGCGGTATCTTGCGCATGCAAGGCTTTCAGGCGTTCAAATTTCCTCTGTTGATCGGTCATTTTAACCCCTGCACCTGATTGTCATCAAAAGCATAGCCGACCGGCGCGCAAACGAAACGTCTTTGCCTCGACAGCCCCCACCTAGGTCGGCGCGACACCTCATTGCGCTGTCCAGCCTCCGTCAACCGGAATGGCGGTTCCGGTCAGGTTATGCGCAATCGGGCTGCACAGCCACAGCGCCAGCGCACCGACTTCGCCAGCATCAGAGATGCGCCGCGTCGGCTGCTTTTCCGACAGCAGATCCGTAATTGCGGCTGCTCGGTCGCCATCATGCAGGGCGGCGCGCGCAGATATCTGCGGCTCGAGGATCGCGGTCTCGGTCCAACCGGGGCAAATGCAGTTCACCGTCACTCCACCGCTTTCGCGACTGCCTGCGGTGGCGTATTCCAGCGCGGCCACCCGCGACATCCCAACAAGGCCAAATTTCGACGCGACATAGGGCGCCTTGTGAAGCGAGGCGACAAGCCCATGCACCGAGGCAATGTTGATAACCCGCCCATAACCGCGCTCGGCCATTTTCGGCAGGGCCACCTGCATCGTGGCAAAGGCGGCGGTGAGGTTGATCGACAGGATCTTCTGGAAGGTCTCCAGCGGCATCTCGGCAATCGGGGCGGTGTGCTGAATGCCTGCGTTGTTGACAAGAATGTCGATCGCGCGCCACTCAAGTGCCGCACCCACCAGCGCGCTTGCCGCAGCCGGATCAGACAGATCATGGCCAAAGAACTTGGCCTCTGGGGCGCCTGCGGCGATCAACTCTGCACAGGCAGCTTCGGCCTGCACTGCATCGGCAAGCCCATGCACCGCAATGGCCGCACCGGCCCCGGCAAACGCGCGCGCGATCTCAAACCCGATGCCCTGCACAGAGCCTGTCACCAGGGCCGTCTTTCCGCTCAAATCCATCAGTCTTCCTCCTCCAGCATTTGGCGCAGGTCGGTTTTTAAAACCTTGCCGTAATTGTTCTTGGGCAGCTCCGCGACGAAGCGATATTCCTTGGGTCGTTTGAACCGCGCGATTTCGGCTAGGCAAAGGGCATCAAGCGCATCCGGCTCTACCCCCTTGCCCGGATGACGCACGATAAAGGCCACCACGTCTTCGCCCCATTCCGCCGACGCCCGCCCGACCACAGCACATTCATGCACCTCGGGATGGGTCAGCAGCACGTCCTCGATCTCGCGCGGATAGATATTGGTACCCCCCGAGATGATCACATCCTTGGAGCGGTCCTGCAGCGTGAGATAGCCGTCCGCGTCGAGGCTTCCGATATCGCCCGTCATCAGCCAGCCATCGCGCAACGCCTTTGCCGTGGCGTTGGAATCGCGCCAATAGCTAGGCATCACCGGCGCGCCGCGCACGATGATCTCTCCCATCTCACCGGGCAAAAGCGGCTGTCCGTCTGGCCCTGCGATTGCAATCTCGACGCCCGATTGCGCCCGCCCGACCGAAACCAGCCGTTCACGCCAGCGCGGATGAGAGCGGTCAGCCACCTCATCACGCGAAAGCGCCGAAATCCCCATCGGACATTCCCCCTGACCGTAGATTTGCACGAAACGCGGGCCGAAATGCGCCACGGCCTCTTCGATATCGGTGCGATACATCGGCCCGCCGCCATAAACGATCGTCTTGATCCCGGTTCCGTCTGCACCTTGGCGCACCGCCTCATCGGTCAGGCGACGCACCATCGTCGGAGCCATGAACAGCGACAGCGGCCCTAGCGCACACGCAGTTTCCAGCAGTTCTGCGGAATCAAACCCACCCGAGGCGGGGCAGATGTGGCGCGCGCCCATCCGCACATGGATCGGCGCGTATAGCCCCGCACCGTGGCTCATCGGCGCGGCGTAGAACGCGCCATCTTCGGGGGCGACAGGATCGACATCCAGCGGATAGCACAGCGAAGTTGCAGTCAGCATGCCGTGCGTGATCTGCACGCCCTTAGGCCGCCCGGTGGTGCCGGAAGTGTAAAACAACCATGCGAGATCATCGGGGCCACGCGTGCGGGGCGCGTCACCCTCGCCTTGCAGCATCGCGCCATATTCGGGCGAGGTCACGTCGAGGGTCATCACCGGGCAAGCATCATTAAGACCCGCTCCGGGATCGGGGGTGACAAAGGCAATTTCGGCCTCTGAATTCTCGATGATCCAGCCAGCCTCTTTGGCATGCAGTTTGGCATTGATCGGCACCGCCACCGCGCCCGCATACCAGATCCCATAGAGCACAATCAGATAGTCAGGGCAGTTTTTCATAAAGATCGCCACGCGATCCCCCGGCGCGATGCCTTGCGCCCTCAAAGCCGTTCCCAGCGCCGCCGCGCGCGCCCGAAACCCCGCATAATCCGTCACAAGCTGCGTGCCATGAAACAGCGCCGGGGCCGTGGGGGACATAACCGCCGTGCGCTCTAACCATTGTGCCATGTTCATGCCACGCCCTCCAGAACCGAGGCATAATTGGCAACCGCCGCGCCCCCCATATTGAACACAAGCCCACGGCGCGCGCCCGGCAATTGCATATCACCCGCTTGCCCGAGGATCTGGCGCGCCCCGAGCACATGCATCGACACGCCCGTCGCGCCCACCGGGTGCCCTTTCGCCTTGAGACCGCCCGACAGGTTCACCGGCAAGGCCCCGCCGCGCATCACTGTGCCGTCTTGCAGAACGCGCCCACCCTGCCCCGGCGCGGCCAGCCCCATCGCCTCGTAGATCATCAATTCAGCGATCGTGAAGCAATCATGCACCTCGGCGAAATCGAGCCCGTCCAGATCGGTTCCTGCCCGCGCCAGCGCCGCGTGGATCGCCCGGCGCGGCCCCTCCATCACCGAAATATCGCGGCGCGACATCGGCAGAAGGTCATTCACCTGCTCCATCGCCGCAATCCGAACCGCCGGTTGCCCCTGCGCCAGATCATCGGCCACCAGCACCAGCGCCGCCGCCCCATCCGACACCAGCGAGCAATCGGACACTTTCAATGGCGCTGCGATCATCGGGTTCTTTTCCGAGACCTCGCGACAAAATTCCACGCTGAGCGGCTTGTGCATCTGCGCCAGCGGGTTGGCCATCGCGTTGGCGTGGTTCTTCGCGGCGATCAGCGCCATCGCCTCGGTCGGGTCGCCAAAGCGCGCGGCGTAAGCCTGTGCGAAATGCGCAAATATCGCAGGAAAGCTTTGCCCCGCCTCTTCCGGTTGATAGGCCGCACGGCCAAGACAGGCGGACACGTCGGCGGTTGCGAGATGCGTCATCTTCTCGGCCCCGATCACCAGCGCAGCACGAACCCGCCCAGATTTTATCGCATCCATCGCCGAGCGGATCGCGGCAGCCCCCGATGCACAGGCATTCTCAACCCGCGTTGCCGGAGCCCAGCGCAGATCGTCATGCGCATTCAGCGCAAGCGAGGCGGCAAACCCGTCCTCGACCATCCCGGCGTTGAAATGCCCCAGCCAGATGCCACCGATGTCGGCAGGCGCA
>JAFGWK010000096.1 GCA_016937195.1 Paracoccaceae bacterium
CGATTGCCTCATCGCCAAGGCGTACGGCGCGGATATGACCGTTTTCAGTGTCAAACCCGCTGACCTCACAGCCGTAGCGAAAGGTGACCGATCCGCGCGCCGCAAGTTCCCGCGCAGCATTATGGGTGAACACATGGCAGTCGCCCACGCTGTCGCGCACCGAGAACAGCGCGCCCGCAAAACGGTCTTGTGCCTGCGCCAATGCGCCCTCGCGATCAAACAACGCGGGGCGGTCCAGCACGTCCATCGGTTGCGCGCTATTGGCTCCATGTGCGCCTGCCGCGTGGGCCAGATCCTTGGCATCGTCATACAGATACAGTCCACCATCATGGCGCAGCAGATCATCAAGGCCAAGATCGCGTGCCACCTCGCGCAGAGTTTCTCGGCTAAACGCGCTGAGCCGCGCCAAGCGGTCGGTATTGATTATGTGACGCGCGCGGGTGCAATTTCGCAAGAACGCCAGCCCCCAACGCCACAACGCCGGGTCGCCAAGCCGTGTGACCCGCACCCCCGGTTCGCGCCCCGCCATTGCGCGCATCAGCGTCAAGATCGCCTCGGGTCCGGCCCAAGCCTGCGCATGGCCCACGGCGATGATCCCGGCATTAGCACGCGAGCAAAGCTGCGCAGGCCCCACTTCGCGATCAAGCACAATCACGCGGTGACCACGCGCGGCGAGCGCCTGCGCGCTCATCACGCCAATCACACCTGCACCGATGATAACAATAGGCGGTTGCGTCATGTCGCGGGCCTTCTTGCAAGGGGCTTTGCCCCTTTGTGGACCAAGGCGCGCGCGCTTTCCACCATTGCGTTTGGATTATTTCACCTCTTGCTCCCTCTTGACGCGACTCAGCTTGCGCGCTTAAATGAACAAGCGTTCAATAAACGGGAGGAAAGCCGATGTTCGCAGGTTCCATGGAATTCGATCTGGGCGAGGATATCGGCGCGCTGCGCGAGATGGTTCGGCGCTGGGCGTCTGAGCGGATCGCTCCGCTGGCCGCGAAAACCGATCTTGATAACGCGTTTCCCAATGAGCTGTGGCCTGAGATGGGCGAGCTGGGCCTGCTGGGTATTACCGTCTCCGAGGAATACGGCGGGGCGGGAATGGGCTATCTCGCTCATGTGGTCGCGACCGAAGAGATCGCACGCGCTTCGGCCAGTATCGCGCTCAGCTACGGGGCGCATTCCAACCTTTGCGTCAACCAACTCAAGATCAATGGGTCTGAGGCGCAAAAACAGAAATACCTGCCTGACCTGATTTCGGGGGCCAAAATTGGCGCGCTTGCGATGAGTGAATCGGGCGCGGGTTCGGATGTTGTGGGCATGAAGCTGCGCGCGGAAAAGCGGGATGGCCACTACGTTTTGAACGGCCATAAATACTGGATCACCAACGGGCCGGATGCCGATACGCTGGTCGTCTATGCGAAAACCGACCCCGAGGCGGGCTCGCGCGGGATCACTGCTTTTATCGTTGAAAAGACTTTCAAAGGGTTCTCGACCTCGCCCCATTTCGACAAGCTCGGGATGCGCGGATCAAACACCGCCCAGCTATTCTTTGATAATTGCGAAGTGCCGTTCGAAAACGTTCTGGGCGAAGAGGGGCGCGGCGTGCGCGTGTTGATGGGCGGGCTCGATTATGAGCGCGTGGTGCTGTCGGGTATCGGCACCGGTATCATGATGGCCTGTCTCGACGAGGTTGTGCCCTACGCCCGCGAGCGCCACCAATTCGGTCAGCCGATCGGGAATTTCCAACTGATGCAGGCCAAGATTGCGGATATGTATGTCGCGATGAACACCGCGCGCGCTTATACTTACGAGGTGGCTAAGGCTTGTGATCGTGGTCAAGTGACGCGTCAGGATGCGGCAGCGACGGTGCTATATGCATCAGAACAAGCAATGGTACAGGCGCATCAAGCCGTACAGGCGCTGGGCGGTGCCGGATTCCTGAGTGATTCTAACGTCTCGCGTCTGTTCCGCGATGCCAAGCTGATGGAGATCGGCGCAGGAACTTCGGAAATCCGCCGGATGCTGATCGGGCGTGAGATTATGGACAAGCTCTGATGTGGCGCGCGCGTCGAGTGATCCTGCGCGGGGCGCCATTCGGTCGCGCTGAGCGTTGTAAGGGTGCGGCGCCACAGCGCCGCACCGATCTTCAGAAAGTTCAACCCAATCAGGGTGCGTTGTCCGCGCCCCGATCAGAACTTGTAGATATAGGCGACACCCACAACCACCGGATCAATCTCGACTTTGCCGATCTTGGTACCGTTCAGCTTGACGTCGCTATTGATATCGATCCAGCGAACATCCGCGCGCAGCGAGCCATGCTCCGAGACTTTGTAATCAAGGCCAGCGTGCAGCGCCAAGCCCCAGCTGTCATCCAGCGACAGCGTACTGCCTGCCAGCGGGCCGGTGGCTTTTTCGCTGAAAAACGCGGTGTAGTTCAGGCCCGCGCCAACGAAGGGTGTCAAGTTGGTGCCGGTCGGGAAGTGATATTGCAGCGAAATCACCGGCGGCAGATGCTTGACCGTACCGACTTCGCCGATGCCAACGATATTCACCGTGTGCTTGAAGGGCAGGGCTGCGAGAAGCTCGATCCCCAGATTATCGCGCACGAAATATTCGGCGGTGAAGGTCGGGCGGGTAGAATTGCCGATATCAACCTGTCCGGGGGGCAGCGTGCCGTTGTCGGATTTCGGCGTCACCTGATGCAGGCCAAAGCCCAAGGTAATGTCACCAGCCTGTTGCGCCAACGCCGGGGCAGCGGTCATCGCCGTAGCCGCCAGCAGCGCAAGACTCAGAATACTCTTTTGCATGGGAAGATCCTCTATTCTCTCACGCCGTGCAATTTGCACCCCACGCCGTCCCAAAGCTTTGACGTGGATCAAGTTCATGTGATCATTGATGCGACAAGCCGCCACAGGGGCGTAGATCATGACGCGGGTGATGCTTCAGTTTGGCAACGCCCCCCCGTTGCAAAACCAGCCACACATCCTTCAACGTTTATCGGCTGGCACCAAGCGGCTAAAGAGCGGCGTAGGACGTTTGCACAATCGGTGCATGCTGATCGGGTTCGAAACCGTGCAGGAAAGCTGATATGTTCGCTGCTGGCTGCAATGCTGATGTCTCCGGCGATGGCGGGGGCAGACACGCTGCCGGTCGATTATGATCCCGGCGTGATCGCGGCTTGTCTGGCGGCGAAATCAGGCGCGGCGCGGCGCGATTGCATCGGGATTGGCGCGCAATATTGCATGGCCCGCGGTGCAGGTAGCAGCAATGCCGGGATTGGGTTTTGCTTCGGTGCAGAGCGCGATGACTGGGATCGACGCTTGAACTCGGCCTACCTGATTTTGCTTGACCAGGCGCGCCAAACCGATGCCGAAATGGCGCGTATTGGCTCAGCTGCTCCGCCCGAGGGACCGGCCTTGCAGGCAATGCAACGCGCCTGGGTCGCTTATCGCGATGCGTCCTGCCAGTATGAAATGACGACATGGGGCGGAGGCTCTGGCGCGGGCCCAGGCGGAGCGCATTGTGAGATGACGCTGACCGGCGCGCAAGCCTTGCGGCTGATGGCGCGTGCGGGTGACATTGAGGGAGAGACGCAATGAAACATCTGATGATTGCAGCGCTTCTGGCTGTGTTGGGCAACACGGCGGTTGCCGATCCGACTGTTGATCCCACCATAGTGCGCGCCTGTTTCGAGGACGCGAAAGACAGCCATCCCGGCTGCATTGGGGATGCCGCCAATGCCTGCCAATCTCAACCCGGAGGCGACACAACTCTGGGGATTTCGGCCTGCCTGCAAGGCGAGGCGCAGGTCTGGGATGACATTTTGAATGCGCAATACAAAGGCGTGCGTGCGGATCTGCTAAAGCAGGGCGGCACGGCGCTATCTGATCAACTGCTTGATGCGCAACGCGCATGGATTGCCTTTCGCGATGCTGATTGCGGGTTGATCTATAGCGTCTGGGCAGATGGTTCGATCCGCACGGTAATGGCCAGCAGTTGTTATCTGGACAAGACCGCACAACGCGCGCTGGAGTTGCGCGATCTGGGGAGCATGGAATGAAACTGACATCGCAGGCTTTGCCCGCATCCGAAGCCTTTAAGGCCAATCGTGCGGCTCATCTTGAGGCACTCGCGACGATACGCGAGGCGGCAGATTGGGCCGCTGCGGGGGGCGGTGCAGGCGCGCTCGAACGCCACCTGTCGCGGGGTAAATTGGCGCCGCGCGAACGCGTGGCGGGGCTGCTCGATCCGGGCGCTCCGTTTTTGGAAATTGGCGCCACGGCGGCACATGGGCTTTATGACAATGCCGCGCCCTGCGCGGGCGTGATCGCAGGGATAGGGCAGGTACAGGGCCAAGACGTGATGGTCGTGGCCAATGATGCGACCGTCAAAGGCGGCACTTACTACCCGATGACGGTTAAAAAACACCTGCGTGCGCAAGAAATCGCCGAGGAAAACCATCTGCCCTGCATCTACCTTGTCGATAGCGGCGGTGCGAACCTGCCCAATCAGGACGAAGTTTTCCCCGATCGCGACCATTTCGGGCGCATCTTCTATAATCAAGCGCGTATGTCGGCCAAGGGGATCGCGCAGATCGCCGTGGTGATGGGATCGTGCACGGCAGGGGGGGCATATGTGCCCGCGATGTCGGACGTGACGATCATCGTCAAAAATCAGGGTACGATCTTTCTGGCCGGTCCGCCGCTCGTCAAGGCCGCGACCGGCGAGGTCGTGACGGCCGAAGATCTGGGCGGCGGCGATGTCCACACCCGCCTGTCGGGCGTGGCCGATTATCTAGCCGAGGATGATGCCCACGCGCTCGCCCTTGCGCGTCGCGCCGTGGGCTATCTCAACCGCGCCAAACCCGCCACCGTGCAATGGCAAAGCCCCGAAGAGCCCGCCTATGACCCCGAGGAAATCCTTGGCGTTGTGCCTGCCGATCTGCGCACGCCCTATGACATCCGCGAAGTGATCGCACGGCTGGTCGATGGCTCGCGTTTTGACGAATTCAAACCGCGTTTTGGCGAAACGATCGTCACCGGATTCGCCCATGTCAAAGGCTGCCCGGTCGGGATCATCGCCAATAACGGGGTGCTGTTTTCCGAAGCCGCACAAAAGGCCGCGCATTTCATTGAACTGTGCTCCAGCCGCAATATCCCACTGGTTTTCCTGCAAAACATTACCGGCTTCATGGTCGGTCGCAAATATGAAAACGAGGGCATCGCGCGTCATGGTGCGAAAATGGTCACGGCTGTCGCGTCAACCAATGTGCCCAAGATCACCATGCTGGTCGGTGGCTCGTTCGGCGCGGGCAATTACGGCATGGCCGGGCGCGCCTATTCGCCCCGCTTCCTGTGGTCCTGGCCCAATTCGCGCATCTCCGTGATGGGGGGCGCCCAAGCGGCGGGCGTTCTGGCCACCGTCAAACGCGACGGGATCGAGCGGCGCGGCGGCACATGGTCGCCCGAAGAAGAGACCGAGTTCAAACGCCCCACAATCGAGATGTTCGAACGCCAGTCCCACCCGCTTTATGCCTCGGCGCGGCTCTGGGATGACGGCATCATCGACCCGCGCAACTCGCGTGATGTGCTGGCGCTGTCGCTTTCCGCCGCCCTAAACGCACCGATCGAACCGACGCGCTTTGGCGTGTTTCGGATGTAACTTTCATGCCTCCGGCGGGGATATTTCGATCAAGAGGAAGACAGGTATACTTCCTCTTGACGCAAATATCCCGGGGGCACGGGGGCAGAGCCCCCGCCGTTATCACAGGGAGAGCCGGATGTTTTCCAAGATTCTGATTGCCAATCGCGGTGAAATCGCCTGCCGCGTGATCGAAACCGCGCGCGCGATGGGCGTGGCCACGGTCGCGGTCTATTCCGAGGCCGATGCAAATGCGGCTCATGTCGCGCTGGCCGATGAGGCGGTCGCCATTGGTGGCCCCGCGCCCAAGGACAGCTATCTGCTTGGCGATGTGATTATTGCCGCCGCGTTGCAAACCGGCGCGCAGGCGATCCATCCGGGCTACGGGTTTTTGTCCGAAAATCCCGATTTTGTGGATGCGGTGGTTGCGGCGGGGTTGGTCTTTATTGGCCCCTCGGGCGA
>JAFGWK010000097.1 GCA_016937195.1 Paracoccaceae bacterium
AAGGGTGACTACATCATGGATGGCAACCCGGCGCCGCATGACATCTTGCGCATCATGGGGATTGAGGCTTTGGCCGATTACCTCATCGACGAGGTGCAGGACGTCTATCGACTGCAGGGCGTGAAGATCAACGACAAGCACATTGAAGTGATCGTGCGTCAGATGCTGCAAAAGATCGAGATCCTGGATTCGGGTGAATCGACCCTTCTCAAAGGCGAGAATGTCGACAAGGCCGAATTCGACGAGGAGAACGCCAAGGTCATCGCACGTGGCGGTCGTCCGGCGACCGGGGAACCGGTGCTGCTGGGCATCACCAAGGCGTCGCTGCAAACGCGCAGCTTCATCTCGGCGGCCTCCTTCCAGGAAACCACGCGGGTTCTCACCGAGGCTTCGGTGCAGGGCAAGCGCGACAAGCTGGTCGGTCTTAAGGAAAACGTCATCGTTGGTCGGTTGATCCCGGCGGGTACGGGTGGGGCAACCACCAAGGTTCGCAAGATCGCAACCGAGCGCGACAACAAGGTGATCGAGGCCCGTCAGGCTGAAGCTGCTGAAGCTGCAGCTCTGGCGGCTCCGGTCGAAGCAGAGGCCGATTTCGGTCCGGTCGAAACGCCTGAAAGCCGCGATTGATTTCAACCCTGAAAGGTTGAAGTGACATGACCCCGCGCGAGACATTCGCGCGGGGTTTTTTATCGCCCCGCTGCGGGGCGAGGCGCGCATGATCTGGCGCATCGCGACCCCACGAAACCGTGCGCCTCTGTAAGGATCGTTTACAAGGCGCGGCGGCGGCGATATGAGAGGTCCATCCTGCGCCACCCCAAGCGAGTTCCGGCCCCATGCCCGAGATTTCCATCGTCATCCCCGCTAAGAATGAAGCGAGTAACATCGCCGCACTGCTCGACGAGATCGACGCGGCTTGCGCGCCTGTGTGCGAGTATGAGGTGATCGTTGTCGATGACGGCTCGGATGATGGTATGGGCGAGATCGTGCGCGCGCGGATGAGCGATCATCCCAATCTGCGCTTGTTGCATCACGCCAAATCGGGTGGGCAAAGTGCGGGGGTGCATTCGGGTGTGATGGCTGCGCAGGGCGCGATCATCTGCACGCTTGATGGCGATGGCCAGAACCCGCCCAGCGAACTGCCCGCGCTGATGGCGCCTTTGCGCGCTCCCGGCTCTGAGGCGATTGGGTTGGTCGCGGGGCAACGGGTCGGGCGGCAAGATACTATGTCCAAGAAGCTCGCCTCGAAATTCGCCAATGCGATCCGCTCGGCGATCCTCAAGGATGGCACGCGTGACACCGGCTGCGGGCTCAAGGCGTTTCGCCGTGAGGCGTTCCTGCGCCTGCCGTTCTTCAATCACATGCACCGCTATTTGCCCGCGCTGTTTACGCGCGATGGCTGGGAGGTGGCGCATGTCGACGTCTCTCACCGCTCGCGCGGGGGCGGTGCGTCGAATTACAACAATTTGCAGCGTGGTCTGGTCGGGATCGTCGATCTGATGGGCGTGGCTTGGTTGCTGCGGCGACGCAAGAGCGCGCGCGCCACCGAAATCACGCGCAAGGAGTAAGCCCCATGCAATGGCTGATGAACATGCTGCATGTCGACAGCATGACCGAGCTGTGGTGGGTCGTTTTCGGCCTGTTGGCACAGTTGATGTTTACCGGGCGCTTCATCGTGCAGTGGATCGCCTCCGAGCGGCAGCGCGATTCCGTGGTGCCTGTTGCGTTCTGGTATTTTTCACTCGCGGGCGGATTGATGCTGTTTAGCTATGCCGTCTATCGCCATGACCCGGTGTTCATTCTGGGGCAGTCGCTGGGCGTGTTTATCTACTCCCGTAACCTGTGGCTGATCCATGCCAAACGTCGCCGCGAAGCCTGATCCGCGGGGCTGGTTTGGCCCCGCGCTGGCACTGGTCGCCGCAGCCACGGTTTTGCGGCTGATCGCGCTGGCCTTTGATCACACGGACCTGTTCGTCGATGAGACGCAATATTGGCTGTGGGGGCAGCATCTTGATTTTGGATATTACTCCAAGCCGCCGCTGATTGGTTGGCTGATCCGCGCGGTGACCGAGTTGGCGGGCTCGGATGCGCCGTTCTGGGTGCGTATGCCCGGCGCGGTGCTGCACGGGGCGACGGCGCTGGTGCTGGGCGCGCTGGCGGGGCGGATTGCGGGGCGCAGTGCGGCGTTCTGGGCGGCGGCGATCTATGTGACGCTTCCCTTCGTGGCGCTAGGCTCTGTGCTGATCTCGACCGATACGGTGATGGCGCCGTTCTATGCGCTGGCGTTGCTCTTTGCCCATCGCGCCGCGAACGAGGGTGGGCTACGGTTTGCGCTGGTGGCGGGTCTGTGCGCAGGGCTCGCCTTCATGGCGAAATACGCCGCGATTTATTTGATCCCGGGGCTGGCGCTGGCGGCACTTGTCAGCCCTGCTTGGCGGATCGGCTGGCGCAATGCGCTGGCGATGGCGATGATGGCCGTGCTGGTGATCGCGCCCAATATTGTGTGGAACCTGACCCATGATCTGACCACCGTGTCGCATACGATGGACAATGTTGGCTGGGTGCGCACCGGGGCGATGCTGAACTTCGACTCGATGAGCGATTTCCTTGGAAGTCAATTCGCGGTGTTTGGCCCGCTGACCTTTGTGGCGCTGCTGGTCGGCTATGGCAGTTGGGGCGACGCGGACAAGCGCGGCTTGACGATGCTGTCGATCCCGCCGCTGGTGGCGGTGACGATCGAGGCGCTGCTGGATCGCGCCTATGCCAACTGGGCGATCGCAGCCTATTTCGCGGGCACGGTTCTGGTGGTTCTGGTGATGGGGCGGCGCTGGCGGATCGCTGCGCTGGTGGTGAACCTAATTATCGCGATTGCGATTCCGCTGCTGACTGTGCTGGCGCCGTGGCCTGATCCCAATGATGAGCCGCTGCTGAACCGCTGGCTGGGGCGTGTCGATCTGAGCGATCAGATCCTTGATCTTGCACAGGCCAACCACGTGCCGATCTATTCGGCGAACCGCGATATTCTGGCCGATCTGTATTATACGGGGCGCGATGAGAACGTGGTGATCTATGCGCCCAATCCGCAAAAGCGCGCGCAGAGCTATTACGAACAGATGTGGCCGCTGCCTGTTGACTATACTGGCAAGCTGCTGGTGATTGCGACGACGCCGCCCGATTGCGGCGATGGTCCGGTGGCCCCGATGGCCAGTTTGGATGCAACTGGAACTTGGTCGGGCAAAGGCTATGCCCCCTATCTCGTGGAGGCGCGCTGTGTCCGTTCCCAAGATTGATCTTACGCGTAGCGGCTGGGTGCTGCTGGCGCTTTGGCTTGGCGCGCTTGTGCTGTTTCGTACAGCGCCCGGCGTCGATCTGTTCGTGACGGGGCAGTTTTACAGCGCCGATACCGGGTTCTCGGTGCTCACCAATCCGCTTTGGGAATGGTTGCGCCAGCGGATCTGGGATCTGGCGATTTTGGTGTTTTTGGCATCGTTGATCTGCTGGCCTCTCGCACTTTGGAAGGGCAGGGTGGCGCGCCTTGGTGCGCGGGCTTGGGGCTTTGTGCTCGGGCTGTTTTTCTTTGGACCGATTGTGATCGTCAATGGCTTGCTTAAGTCCAACTCAGGACGGGCCCGCCCGGCCGATGTCGATCTGTTCGGCGGCACGCATCATTTCTCGATTGCGGGCGATTTCACCGATCAATGTGCGCGCAACTGCTCCTTTGTTTCGGGCGAGGTGTCTGCTGCGGTGGCACTGAGCCTGGTGATCTGGTTGGGCGGCGAGGCGCTGCGTGACCGACTGCCGCGCTGGGGGCTGCTTTATATCCGTGCAACCGCCGTGTTTATCAGCGCCTTTATCACCCTGCAGCGTGTGGGTACGGGGCGGCATTTCCTGTCAGACGCGTTTTTCGCGGGCATGGTCAGCCTGAGCGTCGCATGGCTTTTGTGGGGGCTGATCTATGGCGGATGGCTTGCGCCCTTGGCAGCAAGGCTGCGCCTTGGTCGGCGCAGTTGACATCACATCCGACTCCCCCTATACGCCGCGCTACCTGACGGGTGCATTGTGCCTACCGGGTCACCGATTTCTAGTGGTCACGATCCGGGCCCATAGCCCCGATCCTCTGGAATTCAACGCAGTCTCCTCTGCCTTCGGGTGGGGAGGGTGTGAATTGGCGTTTCGCGAATGGGCGCGAAATACCGTCGAGAAGTGGCGCATCCGAGACCGGGTGCGAGTATTGACAAGCAGATACGGGGAACCGGAATGCCAACGATTCAACAGCTGATCCGCAAGCCGCGGCAGCCGAAAGTGAAGGGCTCGAAATCGCAGCACCTTCAGCAATGCCCGCAAAAGCGTGGTGTTTGCACGCGCGTCTATACCACGACGCCGAAGAAACCGAACTCCGCTATGCGTAAGGTCGCCAAAGTGCGCCTGACGAATGGCTTCGAGGTCATCTCTTACATCCCGGGTGAAAAGCACAACCTGCAAGAGCACTCTGTTGTGCTTATCCGCGGCGGTCGTGTGAAAGACCTTCCGGGCGTTCGCTACCACATCCTTCGCGGTGTGCTCGATACGCAAGGTGTTAAAGACCGTCGTCAACGCCGTTCGAAATACGGCGCGAAGCGTCCGAAGTAAGGAGATCACCACATGTCTCGTCGTCACGCCGCTGAAAAGCGCGAAGTTTTGCCGGACGCCAAGTATGGTGACCGCATTCTCACCAAATTCATGAACAACCTGATGATCGACGGCAAAAAATCTGCCGCCGAACGCATCGTCTACAGCGCGTTGAGCCGCGTCGAGGGCAAGCTGAAGCGCGAGCCCATCGAAGTGTTCCACGAAGCGCTGGAAAACGTGAAACCCTCTGTCGAAGTGCGTTCGCGTCGCGTCGGTGGTGCCACCTATCAGGTGCCCGTCGAAGTGCGTCCGATCCGCCGTGAAGCGCTGGCTATCCGCTGGCTGATCACCGCAGCGAAAAACCGCAACGAGAACACGATGGAAGAGCGCCTTGCAGGCGAGCTTCTGGACGCTGTCAACTCGCGCGGCACGGCTGTGAAAAAACGCGAAGACACGCACAAGATGGCCGACGCGAACAAAGCGTTCAGCCATTACCGCTGGTAAAAACGGAAGGACGCCATTATGGCACGCGAATATCCGCTTACATTCTACCGTAACTTCGGGATCATGGCGCACATCGACGCGGGTAAAACCACGACGACTGAGCGGATCCTGTATTACACCGGCAAATCGCACAAGATCGGCGAAGTGCACGATGGTGCTGCAACGATGGACTGGATGGAACAAGAGGCCGAGCGCGGCATCACCATCACCTCGGCTGCGACCACCACCTTCTGGGAACGTACCGAAACCGGTGCCGAGGCACAGACGCCCAAGCACCGCTTCAACATCATCGACACCCCCGGCCACGTTGACTTCACCATCGAAGTCGAGCGTTCGCTGGCCGTGCTTGACGGTGCTGTTGCATTGTTGGACGCCAACGCTGGTGTCGAGCCGCAGACTGAAACCGTGTGGCGTCAAGCTGATCGCTACAAGGTTCCGCGGATGGTGTTCGTCAACAAGATGGACAAAATCGGCGCTGACTACTTCAACTGCGTGAAGATGATTAAGGATCGCACGGGCGCAACCCCGGTTCCGGTCAACTTCCCGATCGGTGCAGAAGACAATCTCGAAGGCATCGTCGACCTGATCACCATGGAAGAATGGGTTTGGGAAGGCGAGGATCTGGGCGCGTCCTGGTTCCGTCGTCCGATCCGTGACTCGCTCAAGGACACCGCCGATGAATGGCGCGCGCACCTGATCGAGAACGCGGTCGAGCAAGACGATGACGCCATGATGGCCTATCTCGAAGGCGAAGAGCCCGATGTCGAAACGCTGCGTAAGCTGGTCCGCAAGGGCACGCTGTCGTTGTCCTTCGTGCCGGTTCTGGGTGGCTCGGCGTTCAAAAACAAAGGCGTGCAGCCTCTGTTGAACGCTGTCATCGACTTCCTGCCCTCGCCGCTCGACGTTCCGGCTTACATGGGCTTCTCGCCCGATGATGAGACGGAAACGCGCAACATCGCACGTCATGCTGACGACGATGAGCCGCTGTCGGGTCTGGCGTTCAAGATCATGAACGACCCCTTCGTGGGCACGCTCACCTTCACGCGCCTCTACTCGGGCAAAATGAAGAAGGGCGACTCGATCCTGAACTCGACCAAAGGTCGTAAAGAGCGCATCGGTCGTATGATGATGATGCACTCCAACAACCGCGATGAGATTGATGAAGCCTTTGCTGGTGACATCATCGCGCTGGCCGGTCTGAAAGAAACCACCACGGGTGACACGCTGTGTGACGCCAACAATCAGGTGGTTCTGGAAACGATGACCTTCCCCGATCCGGTTATCGAGATCGCGGTCGAGCCCAAGACGAAGGCCGACCAAGAAAAGATGGGCATCGCGCTTCAGCGACTGGCTGCCGAAGACCCGTCCTTCCGCGTCGAAACCGATCTTGAATCGGGCCAGACGATCATGAAGGGCATGGGCGAACTTCACCTCGACATTCTTGTTGATCGCATGAAGCGTGAATTCAAGGTTGAGGCGAATATCGGCGCCCCGCAGGTTGCTTATCGTGAGACGATCAGCCACGCGACCGAGATCGATTACACGCACAAGAAACAGACCGGTGGTACCGGCCAGTTCGCGCGCGTGAAGCTGGAAATCACCCCGACGGAAGCGGGCGAGGGTTACTCGTTCGAATCCAAGATCGTGGGTGGTTCGGTGCCGAAGGAATATATTCCGGGCGTCGAAAAAGGCATCAAATCGGTCATGGATTCCGGTCCGCTTGCCGGCTTCCCGGTGATCGACTTCAAAGTTCAGCTCCTTGATGGTGCGTTCCACGACGTCGACTCCTCGGTTCTGGCATTTGAGATCGCGTCGCGCGCTGCAATGCGCGAAGGTCTGCGCAAGGCTGGGGCAAAACTGCTTGAGCCGATGATGAAAGTCGAAGTGGTCACGCCGGAAGAGTATACCGGTTCGATCATTGGCGACCTGACTTCGCGTCGGGGCCAGGTGCAAGGACAAGAGACCCGCGGCAACGCGATCGTCATCAACTCCTTCGTGCCGCTCGCTAATATGTTCGGCTACATCAACAACCTGCGCTCGATGTCCTCGGGCCGGGCGGTGTTCACGATGCTCTTCGATCACTACGAGCCCGTGCCGCAGAACATCAGCGACGAGATCCAAAAGAAATACGCGTAAGGGCTGTTGCGCCGGGGAAACCCGGCGCCTTCCCGCCGCTTCAATTGACAGGAGGCCATTATGGCTAAGGCAAAGTTTGAACGTAATAAGCCGCACGTTAACATCGGCACGATCGGCCACGTTGACCACGGCAAGACGACGCTGACGGCTGCG
>JAFGWK010000098.1 GCA_016937195.1 Paracoccaceae bacterium
GCCAAGTTCTTGCATGTTCATCAGCCAGCTTGCCTCGCCCGCGACGTTGATCACCAACGCGTCCGGGTGGGCCACCTGCACCCCGATTGAGGCCGGGAACCCGTAGCCCATCGTCCCCAAGCCCCCGCTTGTCATCCAGCGGTTGGAGTCTTCAAAGCCAAGGAACTGCGCGGCCCACATTTGGTGCTGGCCGACCTCGGTCGTGATGTAGCGATCATGGTCTTTGGTCAGTGCCTGAAGACGCTCTAGCGCGTATTGCGGTTTGATGGTCGTGTCGGAATTGGTGTAATCAAGGCAGTTAACAGCGCGCCATTTTTCAATCTGGGCCCACCATTTCGCCAGCCCGGCCGTGTTGACCTTGCGTCCGCGCGACTTCCACACCTTGAGTACATCTTCCAGCACATGCCCGATATCGCCCAAGATCGGCAGATCGACCGGGATGATCTTGTTGATCGAGGAGGCATCAATATCGACATGCACCTTGGTCGAGCGTGGGCTGAAATCAGGGATACGGCCAGTGATACGGTCATCAAAGCGCGCGCCCAGATTGATCATCAGATCGCAGCCATGCATCGCGAGATTGGCCTCATACAACCCGTGCATCCCGAGCATGCCAAGCCATGCCTTGCCCGAGGCCGGATAGGCGCCCAGCCCCATCAGGGTCGAGGTGATCGGGAAACCCGTCGCATCGACCAGCTCGCGCATCAACTGGCACGCGGCGGGGCCGGAATTGATCACGCCGCCACCTGTGTAGAACACCGGGCGCTCGGCTTTTTCAATCAATTCGACAAGCGCGGTGATCGACTCCAGATCGCCCTTCACTTTGGGTTGGTAGTGATCCACGCGGGCCTGTTTGGGCGCGGTGTAATCGCCCATCGCGAATTGCACGTCTTTTGGGATGTCCACCAGCACCGGACCGGGACGCCCCGAGGTCGCGACATGAAATGCCTGATGGATGGTTTCCGACAGCTTGGCGGAATCTTTCACCAGCCAGTTATGTTTGGTGCAGGGGCGGGTGATGCCCACTGTGTCGGCCTCTTGGAAGGCATCGGTGCCCACCATGAAGGTTGGCACTTGGCCCGAGAACACCACAAGCGGGATCGAATCCATCAGCGCATCGGTTAGACCGGTCACCGCATTGGTCGCCCCCGGACCCGAGGTCACCAGAACGACACCGGGCTTGCCAGTCGAACGGGCGTACCCTTCGGCCATATGAACCGCCGCTTGTTCGTGACGTACTAGGATATGGCGAATGTCATTTTGCTGGAAAATTTCGTCATAAATGGGCAGGACCGCGCCGCCCGGATAGCCAAATACCGTGTCGACACCCTGATCCTTGAGCGCCTGCACCACCATTTTCGCGCCGGTCATCTGCCGTGCCATATCTTTTCTCCATCCTCGCCTGGGGCGCGCTGCCCCCGCTTTGCGCGTCTCGCGATCAATCTGCCAATAAAAAGCCCCCGGCTTTGGCGGGGGCGCATGGGAACCTTCATGGTCAAACCGTTACCGGCCCATACGCTTGGCTCCTAGGACAGATACTAGAATCGCGAACATTGCGCTTCCTCTCAATTGCGAACGAGCGGAGATTATGACTGAGGGGTGGGGGCGTCAATGCCCAAAATCTGAATAAAATGTCGCATGAGGGCTGTATTCTTGTGAAATGTTGCGCGCTGGCGCAATCGGTTCGCAACTTTGCATAAAGAGTCAGCTTTGATCGGTGCGTTTCTATGATGCATGCCGTAACGTCATCACGTGAGCTTGATACATGTACTTGTCTATTTGGTCAGGTGAGCAAACCAAATAGCCTTGGAAAAGCTTGACCTTCGAGGTGTGAGCGGTCAATCAAAAGCTAAGGTGCGAGACATCGAGCCGAATAAAAAGAGGGAGGGAGTATGATGGGCGGATTGCTAGCCCTGTCACGCTGGATTGACGTCATCAATGAGCGGATCGGAAAGTCAGCAGCTTGGCTTATTCTGATTTCAGTGCTCGTCAGCGCGACAAACGCTATTGTGCGCAAAATGTTCGACATGTCGTCGAATTCGTGGCTCGAATTGCAGTGGTATTTGTTCGGTGCCGCCTTTCTGGGGGCCACTGCCTATACGCTGAAACAGAACGAGCA
Organism: Paracoccaceae bacterium; assembly: GCA_016937195.1. Classification (GTDB taxonomy): domain Bacteria; phylum Pseudomonadota; class Alphaproteobacteria; order Rhodobacterales; family Rhodobacteraceae; genus Thioclava. Next base: position 2,120 of record JAFGWK010000098.1, read on the forward strand.
TATCCGCATCGACATCGTTTACGGTGCCTTTCCTCGCAAGATCCAGCACTGGATCGACCTGCTTGGGCATATGTTTTTCCTGATGCCGTTCGTGATCTTGATGCTGGTCAAGCTGACGCCCTTCGTCATGCTGTCGGTGCGCTCGGGAGAAGTCTCGACCAATGCTGGTGGTTTGATCCTGTGGCCAGCCAAGATGTTGCTCTTGATCGGATTTTGGCAGTTGTTTGCCCAAGGCGTGTCCGAGATCATCAAGAAAATTGCAGTGATGCGCGGGCTCATGGAAGACCCGCATTCACTGAGCGGCCATCACGGGATGGACCCGATCACTGAAGAGGAGGCGCTCTAAATGCTCGAACTTATCGCGCAGAACATGGCGCCGATCATGTTCGTTTCGCTTATCGTATTCCTGTTGCTGGGCTATCCGGCGGCGTTTGCGTTGGCGGCGAACGGGTTGTTGTTTTTCGTTATCGGGGTCGAATTGTCGGGCTATTCCGGCGGGTCGATCAACCTAGACTGGCCGCTGCTCAACGCGCTGCCACAACGCTTCTACGGGGTCTTATCAAACGAGACACTCTTAGCGATTCCATTCTTTACCTTTATGGGCATCGTGCTTGAGAAATCGGGTATGGCCGAAGATTTGCTCGACACGATCGGGCAGTTGTTTGGTCCGGTGCGCGGTGGTCTTGCCTATGCGGTGATCATCGTGGGCGCACTTTTGGCAGCGACCACGGGGGTTGTGGCGGCATCGGTGATCGCGATGGGGCTGATCAGCCTTCCGATCATGTTGCGCTATGGCTATGACCGCAAGGTGGCCACGGGTGTGATTGCGGCTTCGGGCACGTTGGCCCAGATCATCCCGCCCAGCCTTGTGCTGATCGTGTTGGCTGACCAGCTGGGTCGTTCGGTCGGGGATATGTACAAGGGGGCGTTGATCCCGGGTATGGTGCTGACCGGCATGTATCTGAGCTACGTTCTGGTGATGTCGATCATCAAGCCGAACTCGATGCCTGCGTTGCCCAAAGAGGCGCGCACGCTGGGCTCTGGCGTGATGTCGCTGCTGGTGGCACTGGTCTTTACCGGCGTCATTTTCTACTTCGCAATGGGCTATTTCGAGACCTCCGGTTCCAGTGTGAACAACTCGGAAATCCTTGCGGCCGGGGTTGCGGTCATCGTGATCTATGCCGTGGCGGTGCTGGATAAGACATTCAAGATCAACCTGATGAGCCGACTGGCGCAACAGGTGATTATCGTGCTGATCCCGCCTCTGGCGCTGATCTTCCTCGTTCTGGGCACGATCTTTCTTGGCGTGGCAACCCCGACCGAGGGTGGTGCCATGGGCGCGGTTGGGGCTCTGGTATTGTCGGCCATCAAAAAGCGGTTGAGCTTTTCGGTGGTGCGGGACGCATTGGCGGCGACGACGCGGCTTTCGGCCTTTGTGCTGTTCATTCTGCTGGGCGCGCGGGTCTTCTCGCTCACCTTCTACGGCGTGAACGGGCAGATCTGGGTCGAGCATCTGCTGACCTCGCTTCCGGGTGGCCAGCTTGGCTTCCTGATCGTGGTCTCGCTTCTGGTGTTCTTCCTGGCCTTCTTCCTCGACTTCTTCGAGCTGGCCTTCATCATCGTGCCGCTTCTGGCACCGGCGGCGGAGAAGCTGGGCATCGACCTGATCTGGTTCGGGATAATCTTGGGTGTGAACATGCAGACCTCGTTCATGCACCCACCGTTCGGCTTTGCGCTGTTCTACTTGCGATCTGTCGCGGCCAAGGTGCCCTATATCGACAAGGTCACCGGCATCAAGATGGAGCCGGTCAAGACCTCGCAGATCTATTGGGGCGCCATTCCCTTCGTGTTTATCCAGATCGCGATGATCGCCATCGTGATCGCCTTCCCGGGCATGGTGATGCATTACAAGGGCAAGCCGATCGACCCGTCAAAGGTCGAAATGAACCTGCCCACGATGCCGGGTCTGGGAGGCTTGGGCGGCTTGCCGGGGCTGCCTGGACCGGGCAGTTCCAGCGGCGGGGCTACGGGGGGCGGATTGCCACCCTTACCCGCGCCGGGCAGCAACTAGCTCTGAGCGTGAAGCACAGAAGACGGCGGCCTCTCGGGGCCGCCGTTTTGCTTTGTTGGGAACCCAATCGCGTGTAAAAGCGTACACCTGATAACCGCCATTGGGGCGCGTGACATTGGAAAGGGATTTGAATGCGTATTCTGATATTGGCAGCCGCTGGAGGGCTGCTTGTCTCGCTGGCGGCCTGTGGCAATACAGTGACCGAGCGCGCGGCCACTGGTGGCGTTGGCGGCTTGCTTGTGGCCGGGCCGATTGGCGCGGTGGCCGGGGCAACGGTCGGGGCTGCCACGACAAAGTAGCGTCGCGAAGGTCTGCCGGGGCCAAGATTGCCCAAGATACAAAAAGGCCCCGGACGATGCCGGGGCCTTTTGCCGTCGATCTTGCTCAGATCACATCTTCAGATTGCCTGCCGCTTGCTGGCGCATCATGAAGTAGTCGTAGTTGAACTCGGACAACTGCCACCAGCCGTAAGCATCGTTACGGAAGGCAAACTGGCTGTCATAGATCTTTTTGAACTTCGGGTTGCTCGCGTTGATCTCGTCATAGACTTCACCGGCGGCCTTGAAGCAGGCATCCATGATCTCTTGCGAGAACGGACGCAGTTGCGCGCCCTGTGCCATCAGCTTTTTCAGCGCTGTCGGGTTCTTTTGGTCATAGGACGCCAACATGTCGCAATTGGCCGCCTGAGAGGCCGCTTGCAGCGCGATCTGATACGCCTCGGGGAGGCCGTCATAGGCTTTCTTGTTGAACATGGCGTGCAAGCAAGCACCACCTTCCCACCAGCCGGGATAGTAGTAATAGGGTGCAACCTTGTAGAAGCCGAGCTTTTCATCGTCATAGGGGCCGACCCATTCGGTCGCGTCGATCGTGCCTTTTTCGAGCGAGGGATAGATGTCGCCGCCCGCGATCTGCTGCGGCACAACGCCCAGCTTTTCCATGACCTTGCCGCCAAAACCACCGATGCGCATTTTCACGCCCTTGAGGTCTTCGACGGTGTTGATTTCCTTGCGGAACCAGCCGCCCATCTGTGCGCCGGTGTTGCCACAGGGATAAGCGGTGATGCCGTAATCGGCATAGAACTCGTTCATCAGGTCGTTGCCGCCGCCATAGTAGAACCAAGCGTTCTGCATGCGTGCGTTAAGACCAAAGGGCACGGCCGTCGCAAAGGCGAAGGTCGGGTCTTTACCCCAGTAGTAGTAAGATGCGGTGTGGCAGGCTTCGACGGTGCCGTTGGCCACGGAGTCCAGCGCTTGCAGGCCGGGAACGATTTCGCCCGCGGCAAACACTTGGATGTTGAACTTGCCACCGGTTGCGCCCTTGACGTAATCCGCCATGGTTTCCGCCGCGCCGTAAATCGTGTCGAGCGATTTCGGGAATGACGAGGTCAAGCGCCAGGTGATTTGCGGGCTTTCTTGCGCAATGGCCGGTGCGGCAAGGGCCGAGCCAGCAGCTGCGGCGGCCCCGCCAAGCGCGCCTTTGCGCAGGAATGAACGACGATCCATATGGTTTCCTCCCGTTGAGTGTCGTCTTCTTGTTTATGTCCTGCCCCCCTCCTTACCTGATAGGGTCCCTCGAAAAGCAGGAATGTGGTCACCTTACTTGACCGGATCGGGCTGTAAACCGCTATTTTTAGCGCACTTGGCACAATTGTATCAATCCTCGGTGAAACGGCCTTCAGGGTAGGGGAAAGGGCTGCACGAAAGGCCAAACATAAGAAAACTACAGGACATTTCTGCGCCGGGGCAGGTCTTTTGGCGTCAAAGTGCCGCGTCGCTTGCCGATGGCCCGCAATATTCTCGCGCATCATGAAGGTGGGAAATTGGATTGCGTCACGTGTGACTGGCTGAACGCTCTCTTGCGGCGTCTTTGATCGCCACCGAATTTCGGCGCGAACTGGGGAATGGTTTCATCTTTGCACAAACCTCGTTCACGATGCGAAAATGGGCCTACATGATCTCAGGCGAGACGGTATGGAGCTATGCGCCCTGTCCCCTTAGCGTTTCTGATGCGGTTGGGGGCGTTATGTCGTCTGTGCGCAGCGGTTTTCTTGCAGGCCGGGTGCAGCAGCCCAGAGACCGCTTTGGCAGGCTTTTCATCTTCTCGTTCGATACGCAGACATGGATCGGCACGCTAACGTCCCGTCAGCCGGGATCGGCTCAATAGGGGGCAAGTTTATAAAAGCCATGCTTCTCGCCGGGGCTATGGAACGTGCCTCGCAATTTTTGAAGAGACGAGGCCCGATGCTACAAAATCTTCGGGCGTTCCTGAGCAATGGCTGGTGCTGCAAGGGGCGCGCCGACCGCTGCGTCGCTATATAGGCAAGCTGGCGCGCCCGATGTGCCGCGCTCTGGCAGATCAGCCAATGCGGGTATCGGGCAACTGGATACGTGCGACCTGATCGGCAA
>JAFGWK010000099.1 GCA_016937195.1 Paracoccaceae bacterium
GTGCCCATGATCATCGCCCAGAAGGTGATCGGCACCTTCTTACGCAGACCACCATAATTGCGCATGTCCTGCTCGTGATGCATCGCGGTGATGACAGAGCCTGCGGCAAGGAACAACAGCGCCTTGAAGAACGCGTGCGTCAGCAAGTGGAACATCGCAACCGAATAGACCCCAACGCCAGCGGCGGCAAACATATAGCCAAGCTGAGACATCGTCGAATAGGCGATCACGCGCTTGATATCGTTTTGCACCAGACCAATCGTAGCCGCGACAAAAGCGGTGGTCGCGCCGATGATCAGGATGAATTCTTTGGCATGGGGCGCGTATTCATACAGCGGCGACATCCGGCAAACGAGGAACACCCCCGCCGTCACCATTGTCGCGGCGTGAATCAGCGCCGACACAGGCGTTGGGCCTTCCATCGCGTCGGGCAACCATGTGTGCAAGAACAACTGCGCCGATTTGCCCATCGCGCCAACGAACAGCAAGACCGCGATCAATTCCGCCGCGTTCCAGCTCGTCCAAAGGAAATGCAGCTCTGTTTCCGCAAGCGCCGGCGCGGCCGCAAACACGTCATCCATCTTGAGCGCACCGGTCATGTAAAACAGCCCAAACATGCCCAGAAGGAAGCCGAAATCGCCGACCCGGTTGACGATAAACGCTTTCATCGCCGCCGCATTCGCCGAGGGTTTCTTATAATAGAACCCGATCAGCAGATACGAGGCCAACCCCACGCCTTCCCAGCCAAAGAACATCTGCAGCAGGTTGTCGGCGGTCACCAGCATCAGCATGGTGAAGGTAAAGAACGACAGGTAGGAAAAGAAGCGCGCCTTGTAGCGCTCGTTCTCGGTCCAGTTTTCGTCATGGGCCATATAGCCCCACGAATACAGGTGCACGAGCGCGGACACGGTGGTCACCACGATCAGCATGATCGCCGTCAAACGGTCCAGCCGGATCGACCAGCTCGTGTCAAGCTCGCCGGAATTGATCCAGTTCATGATGTGGATTTTATGGGTCACCCCATCAAGGTTGAGAAACACGATCCATGACAGTGCACAGGCCAGAAACAGCAGCCCCGTGGTCAGAACCATAGCGCCCTTCTCGCCGATCAGACGCCAGCCAAAGCCACCAATGATCGCGCCGACAAGCGGGGAAAAGAGAATAATCGTTTCCATTGGTCTCTTACCCCTTCATCACGTTGACGTCTTCGACCTCGATCGAGCCGCGGTTGCGGAAGAACACAACCAGGATCGCCAAGCCAATCGCCGCCTCGGCGGCCGCGACGGTGAGGACAAACATGGTAAAAACCTGCCCCACAAGATCGCCAAGATAGGCCGAAAAAGCCACGAAGTTGATATTGACCGCGAGCAGCATCAACTCGATCGACATCAAAATGACGATGACGTTCTTGCGGTTCACGAAAATCCCGAAAATGCCGATCACAAACAGCGCCGCCGCGACGCCCAGATAATGTTCCAAACCGATCATGCCTGTGCCCTCCGCTCGGGATTGTTTGCCTTGTTTTGCGTGCGCATCATCACAACCCCTGCCCCGGTTTTACATCCACCATTTCCATCGTCTTGGCCGGATCGCGATGCATTTGCGCGATCACGTTCTGGCGTTTGACATTCGTGCGATGGCGCAGCGTCAGCAGGATCGCCCCAATCATCGCCACCAGCAGGATCAGCCCCGCCGTCTGGAACAGGTAGAGATATTTGTCATAAATGAGCATGCCAAGCGCTTGCGTGTTGGTCATCCCGTCGGGCATCGGTGACATCCGCAGGCTTTGCGCCATATCCGCCGTCTTCCACGCCCCAAGCGCCACACCAAGCTGCACCAGCATGATCACCGCGACCAAAAGGCCAAGCGGCATATAGCGCGCCAACTCTCCCTTGAGGGCCGAGAAATCAACATCGAGCATCATCACGACGAACAGGAACAACACCGCGACTGCGCCGACATAGACGATGATCAGCAACATCGCGACGAACTCTGCCCCCAGCAGCACAAACAGCCCTGCCGCAGACAGGAAGGTCAGGATCAGCCAAAGCACCGAATGCACGGGGTTCTTCGAGATCACCACCATAAAGCCCGCGACCACCGCCACGATGGCAAAAAGGTAGAAGGCAAATAGAAACACCGTCATGCGTTCTCTCCCGCGCTGTCACCGCTCAACTCGTTAAAGACCGTTTGCGCGATCTCAAGCCCACGGCTCATGGCGGGCACCCCGCCAAACATGCTCATCTGAAAGATCACTTCCGCGATCTCCCGCTGTGTTGCCCCCGATTCCAGCGCGTTGCGGATCGCGAGGCGCAATTGTGGCTCCCCTTGCGATCCCGTCACGACCAGCCCTGCGATGGTGACCAGAAAACGCGTACGCGCATCCAGCCCCTCACGGTTGAAGGTCTTACCGAAAAACATCTCGAGCATGTCTTTGGGCATGGACGGGATGAATTTCTCAAAGGCGGAGGGCGAGAAACTTTCCAAAGCCGGGTTCATCGCGCGCGCCATTTCATGGCTTTGCTCGACCATCGCTTGAAAGAGTTTCGTGAAATCCTGGGTCATGATGCCTTACCGATAGGGCGCGTCGAGTTCGAGGTTGCGGGCAATTTCCGCCTCCCAGCGCGCGCCGTTGTCGAGAAGTTTCTGCTTGTCGTAAAACAGCTCTTCGCGGGTTTCCGTGGAGAATTCGAAATTCGGCCCCTCGACGATGGCATCGACCGGGCAGGCCTCTTGGCAGAAGCCGCAATAGATGCATTTCGTCATGTCGATGTCATAGCGCGTGGTGCGACGTGATCCGTCTGCGCGCGGCTCGGCGTCGATTGTGATCGCTTGCGCCGGGCAGATCGCCTCGCACAGCTTGCACGCGATGCAGCGTTCCTCGCCATTGGGATAGCGGCGCAGCGCATGTTCCCCCCGGAAACGCGGGGACAGCGGGCCTTTTTCATGCGGATAGTTCAGCGTCGGTTTGGGCGCAAAGAAATAGCGCATCCCCAGCCCGAACCCTTTGATGAAATCCATCAGCAGGAAATATTTGGCGGCGCGGGTATAGTCGAAAGCCATCAATCAGCCCCCCATCGTCCAGCGGGCCCAGAAGTGCCCGAGGATTTCAAATTTCGCCAAGAACGCGACCAGCACGACCCATGCGCCCGAGAGCGGCAGGAACACTTTCCAGCCAATGCGCATCAGTTGGTCATAGCGGTAGCGCGGCACGATTGCCTTCACCATCGCGAACATAAAGAAGAACACGACCATCTTGCCAAACATCCACAGCGCACCATCAGGCAAGCCGGGAATGGGCGACAGCCAGCCGCCAAAGAACAGCAGCGTCATCAGCGCGCACATCAACCAGATCGCGATATATTCGCCCGCCATAAACAGCAGATACGGCGTCGAGGAGTATTCCACCATAAAGCCCGCGACCAGTTCAGATTCCGCCTCGGGAAGGTCAAACGGCGGGCGGTTGGTTTCGGCCAGCGCCGAGATGAAGAACAGCGCCACCATCGGTAGGTGGGGCAGCCAGTACCAGTTGAACAGCCCGTAGTTGCCCTTTTGCGCATCCACAATCGCGGTGAAATTCATCGACCCGGTCGAGATGATTACGCCGATGATGATCAGCCCCAGCGAGACCTCATACGAGATCATCTGCGCCGCCGAGCGCAAGCTGCCCAAGAACGGATATTTCGAGTTCGACGCCCAGCCGCCCATGATCACGCCATAGACCTCTAGCGAGGACACAGCGAACACAAACAGCACTGCGACGTTGATATTGGCCAGCACCCAGCCCGGCGCAAACGGGATCACCGCCCAAGCCAGAATCGCGAGAACAAAACTAAGCAGCGGTGCAAGGAAGAACACCACCTTATCGGCGCCCGCCGGAATGACGATTTCCTTCACCACATATTTCAGCGCATCAGCAACCGATTGCAAAATGCCCCAAGGGCCGACCACGTTGGGCCCGCGCCGCATCTGCACAGCGGCCCAGATCTTACGGTCGCCGTACACCAGAAAGAGCAATGAAATCATCACAAAAGCGATGATCCCGAGCCCCTGCACAAGGATGAGCAGAAACATGCCCAAAGGTGTTGCCAGAAATTCAGCCATGGTTCCCCACTCTCCTCATACGGTCGGTATCCCTCGGTCCGCGCAGTCGCCGACCGTCACTTCCGCGTCGATCGTTTTCAATCCTTGCGGCAGGGCGGGCGAAATGGTGTAGACCGCATCCGCCCGCCAGATGCCACCCTCTTCATTCACATTCGTGCGCACATGACGCGCAAATCCGTAACCACGGATCTGGGCATATTGCGCCGCAGCACAGCGGGCGTAGTCATCCGCCGCCGTGCCATCCACACCTTCGCCCGACAGCGCCACGCGAAATTCCACCAGATTGTCATCCAGCAGCCGTGTCTCGACGCCGCGATAGTCAATTTTAGGAGCATCCGCCGAGGCCTTGCCCCCCGTGGGCGTGCATGCCGCCAGCCCGGCCAGAAGGCCGGGGGCTAGCACTGCAATCCGGGGGAGGTTTGGCACCATCTGCGTTTACTCCGCCGCCTTTGGCGATTGCGCGCGTGCTTTGGCAAGGCTCGCACATTCGCCCATCACCACCGAGGCCCGCGCAATCGGATTGCTCAGATAGAACTCGCGGATCGCCGGGCGGAAGGTCGCCTTACCCATATCGCGCGGGGCAATCAGGGTAACTTCGTTTTCAGGCACCTCATCGACCTTGGCGAGATGGGGCACAGCCGCGATCAGCGCGCGGCGCAGACCAGCCAGCGTGTCCCAAGGCTGCTTGGCATCAAGCTGCGCCGACAGCGCGCGCAAGATCGCCCAGTTTTCCTTGGCATCGCCGGGCGGGAAGCCCGCGCGGAAGGCCAATTGGGGGCGTCCCTCAGTGTTGACGAACAGCCCATGCTCTTCGGTATAGGCGGCACCGGGCAGGATGATATCGGCGCGATTGGCCCCGCGATCGCCGTGGCTACCTTGATAGATCACAAAGGGACCGCCTTCCGAACGCGGAGCGATCTCCACCTCGTCGGCCCCCATGTTGTAGATCACCTCAGCGCCGTCGATGGCCGCCAGCAGACCGCCCTCGGTCACCGCGCCCACATCCATCGCGCCCACACGGGCGGCAGCGGTGTGCAGCACCATCAGCTTGGAATTGGAGTTCTCGGCCAGCTTCATCGCATGGGCCAGAACGGCCTCGCCATCGGCCTCGCTAAGTGCGCCCTGCCCGACGATCACGATGGTTTTCTTGGCTTTCGTCTCATCCGAGATCGTTTTTCCCGATAGCTCGGCCAAAGCTGCGCGATCCGTGCCGACATGGACGTAATCATAGGTCAGATCGCAAGCCTCGCCGATCAACGCGACCTGCGCACCTTTCACCCAAGCCTTGCGGATGCGCGCATTCAGAACCGGAGCCTCGATGGCCGGATTGGCACCAATGATTTGAACCATCTCGGCAGTATCGAGATCGGCAATCGTCGCGTTGCCGACATAGCCGTAGCGATTACCAATCGGCAAACGCGCGCCATCGGTGCGACATTCGACGTTCCCGCCCAGCCCCTCGATCAGGGATTTCAGCGCAAAAGCGGCCTCGGTCGAAACCAGATCGCCGACCAGACCGGCAACCTTCTTGCCCTTCATCGCAGTCGCCGCCGCCGCAAGCGCCTCGTCCCAGCCCGCTTTACGCAGCTTGCCGTTTTCGCGGATATAGGGCGTGTCCAGACGTTGGCGACGCAGACCGTCCCAGACGAAACGCGTCTTGTCAGAAATCCATTCCTCGTTCACGCCGTCATGGTTGCGCGGCAATATGCGCATCACTTCGCGCCCCTTGGTATCAACGCGAATGTTGCTGCCCACCGCATCCATCACGTCGATGGTCTCGGTCTTGGTCAGCTCCCACGGGCGGGCGGTAAAGGCATAAGGTTTTGAGACCAGCGCCCCAACGGGGCAGAGGTCAATGATATTGCCCTGCAAATTGCTATCGAGCGTCTCGTTCAAATACGACCCGATCTCACTATCCTCACCCCGGCCCGTCTGGCCCATCTGGGTGATGCCCGCGACCTCGGTGGTAAAGCGCACGCAGCGGGTGCAGGAAATGCAGCGCGTCATGTGGGTTTCAACCAGCGGACCAAGGTTCAACTCGGTCGCGGCGCGCTTGGGCTCGCGGTAGCGGCTGAAGTCCACCCCGTAAGCCATTGCCTGATCTTGCAAATCGCATTCCCCGCCCTGATCGCAAATCGGGCAATCGAGCGGGTGGTTGATGAGCAGAAACTCCATCACCCCCTCGCGGGCCTTCTTGACCATCGGCGAATTGGTCTTGATCACCGGGGGCGCACCCTCGGGACCGGGGCGCATATCTTTCACCTGCATCGCGCAGCTTGCGGCGGGCTTGGGCGGGCCGCCCACGACCTCGACCAGACACATCCGGCAGTTGCCCGCGATCGACAGACGCTCGTGATAGCAAAAGCGCGGAATTTCGACCCCGGCCTGCTCGCAGGCCTGAATCAACGTCAGGTTCGGGTCGACCTCGACCTCTGCGCCGTCGATGATGATCTTTCTCAGGTCAGCCATGGCTATCCGTCACTTCTCGCTAGGCATGAAGGCCATTTGCCCCCACGCGGTTATTCTTTGCGCGCCCTCAGGCGCAGCCTTTCGGGAAGACCCAAGCGCCATCCCGATACGTATCGTCAATCGACGAGGCCACCGCCCCGCCACAAATCGCATTCGCCGCCCGCTTGGCCGCAGCGCCCTCGTCATTGCCAAAGGGCGCCGCCTGCCGCATCACCACGAGCGCACCCGTCGCGTCATAGGCCGCCGTATAGCCCTCGAGCGTCGCCAGACGGTTCGGGCCTTTCGAGGCTTCGTTGCCGCCCGGAACGCCCGCGCAGCCCGCCAGCGAGAGCGCGCAGCCCGATATGACAACCGCGCGCATCATTCCCCGTGTCATGGTCGCACTCATTTCCATTTGAGCACTCCCGCCACCGTGTTGCGCCGCAGCCCGCCTTGATCCCAAAGGATATGCGCGTGGTCGTCCTGGTTGATCTGGATCGCCACGAGCGAGGGATTGCCCGGCGGAAGCAGCGCTCCGGTCGCTACCTCAAATGAGCGCCCATCAGGCTGGGTGCAGCGGAATGAGACGTTTCCGGTATCGCCCTTGATCTTGTATTCGATCTCGCGCCCGGTCCGCAGCGAGACCTTGCCGCTGGTGTTGAACACCTGGCACGCCGTTCCCTTCGGAAAAAACCCGAAATCGACCGTCAGCTTCGCCGGCTCGGCGGCAGCGCGGCCGACAAGCGCGAGAAGGATCAGGCTGGCAAAGGACAGGCGTTTCACGATATTCACTCCGCCGCCATCGCGCCCATGCGGCCGGTCTTGCGGGCCTTGATGCGGTCTTCGATTTCTTCGCGGTAATGGCGGATGAGGCCCTGGATCGGCCA
>JAFGWK010000100.1 GCA_016937195.1 Paracoccaceae bacterium
GTGGGCCGTGGCCCTGTTGCGACCGTGCTGATCCAGAACGGCACCCTGCATCGCGGCGACATCTTTGTCGTGGGCGAGCAGTGGGGCAAGGTCCGCGCGCTGATCAACGACAAGGGTGAACGCGTCGAAGAAGCTGGTCCGTCGGTGCCTGTCGAGGTGCTGGGTCTGAACGGCACACCCGCTGCGGGTGACGTGCTCAACGTCGTCGAGACCGAGGCGCAAGCCCGCGAGATCGCCGATTACCGTGAGCAGGCCGCAAAAGACAAGCGCGCCGCTGCCGGGGCTGCGACGACGCTGGAACAGCTGATGGCGAAGGCCAAAGCCGATGAAAGCGTGACGGAACTTCCGGTGTTGGTGAAAGCCGACGTGCAGGGCTCTGTCGAGGCGATCGTTCAAGCGCTTGAGAAGGTCGGCAACGATGAGGTGCGCGTGCGCATCCTCCATTCGGGCGTCGGCGCAATCACCGAATCCGACATCGGCCTGGCCGAAGCGTCGGGTGCGCCTGTGATCGGCTTCAACGTGCGCGCCAACGCTCCGGCCCGCACATCCGCCAACCAGAAAGGTGTCGAGATCCGCTATTACTCGATCATCTATGATCTGGTGGATGACATCAAAGCCGCCGCGTCTGGCCTACTTTCGGCCGAGATCCGCGAACATTTCATCGGCTATGCGTCGATCAAAGAGGTGTTCAAGGTTACTGGCGTGGGCAAGGTTGCAGGCTGTCTCGTGACCGAAGGCGTCGCACGCCGCTCGGCCGGTGTGCGCCTGCTACGCGATGATGTCGTGATCCACGAGGGCACGCTCAAGACGCTGAAGCGCTTCAAGGACGAGGTCAAAGAAGTGCCCTCGGGTCAGGAATGCGGTATGGCGTTTGAAAACTACGACGATATTCGTGCAGGCGATGTCATCGAGATCTTCGAGCGCGAGGAAATTGAGCGCACGCTCTGATCCGCATCAAACGCAGAAAATAGAAAACGGGGGCTCTGATGGGCCCCCGTTTTTCGTATCGTATGGCGGTCAGCTAAAGCGTGTGCAGCGCGGATCAGCCGCAGACGGGCCGACCTGCAAACAGGCTGTCGCCCACGCGCACCAGAATGCGTCCGCAGTCGAGATTGCGTTCAAACACGCCCTGAATCGAGACGGTGCTACCAATCAAAATTGTTCTGAGCATGCTGAGATCTCCTTCTCCCAATCGCATAATCGAAAGAATATCGTCAAATTGCAATTATAATCCGCATGATTGTTAACAATTCGTACACAATCTTAGCAGCGGTGTCAGGCTCACCCGGTCAAACCGAGCTACAACCAGTCCCGCAGGATCGGGATCAAAGGCTCATCTGCGGGGGGCATCGGGTAGTCGCGCAGGTCTTTTGCGTGTGCCCAAGCCAGTTTCTGCCCCTCCTGCGGTGACACGATGCCTTGCCATCTGCGGCAGGCAAAAAGCGGCATAAGCAGATGGAAATCATCGTAATTATGGCTCGCGAAGGTCAGCGGTGCGAGACAACTTTGCTGTGTCTCAATGCCCAGTTCTTCACGCAGCTCGCGGATCAGGCAGGCCTCGGGGGTTTCGCCCGGCTCGACCTTGCCGCCGGGAAACTCCCAGAGGCCAGCCAATGATTTCCCCTCGGGACGCTGCGCCAGCAAAATCCTGCCCTCGGTATCAATCAGGGCAACAGCAGACACCAGCAGCAGCTTCACGAGCGATAATCCGCGTTAATGTCGATGTAGCGATGAGTCAGATCGCAGGTCCAGACGGATTTTGCAGCGCGACCGAGCCCCAGATCAACCCCGATCACCAGCTCGTCGCCCTTCATATAGGCACTGGCTTCGGCCTCGGAATAGTTTGGCGCGCGCCAGCCCTTTTCGGCCAGCACCATATCGCCAAACGAGATCGTCAGCTTGTCGCGATCTGCTTTGGCGCCAGACTTGCCAACCGCAGCCACGACGCGGCCCCAGTTGGCGTCCTCGCCCGCAATCGCGGTTTTCACCAGCGGCGAATTTGCGACAGCCATTGCAACTTTATGAGCGTCCTGCAAGCTGGCGGCCCGGGTCACGCGCACTTCGACGAATTTCGTCGCACCCTCGCCATCACGCACCACCTGATGTGCAAGATCCATCATCACATCGCGTAACGCCGCTTCGAAATCCTTGGCAACCTGCGTACGCAGATCGCTGATTTCGGCAGCTTTGGACTGGCCCGTTGCCGCTACGATCAGCGCATCCGAGGTCGAGGTATCGCTATCGACAGTGATCGCGTTGAACGTATCATCGACCTGCCGCGACAGCATCTTTTGCAGCCGCGCGGGCGTGATCTTTGCATCGGTAAAGATATAGACCAGCATCGTCGCCATATTAGGCGCGATCATCCCCGAACCCTTGGCGATCCCGGCGATAGCGATCGGGCCGCCCTCGCCTTCAATCACGGCACTGGCGCCCTTGGGATAGGTGTCGGTCGTCATAATCGCGCGCGCAGCATCTTCGATCCCCGCACCTGATAGACTTTGTGCGAGACCGTCGACAGCCAGCACGATGCGCTCAAAGGGCAGCGGCTCCCCGATCACACCGGTCGAGGAAGAAAACACCCGGCTAATGGGCAGATCAAGCGCCTTGGCCACAGCCCCGGTGACCATATCCACTGCTTTTTGGCCATTCTTACCGGTGAAGGCATTGGCATTGCCGGAGTTGACAATGATCGCAGCACCCGCGTCTTTGGGCACACGCATCGCCAATTTCGACTGGCAATCAAGCACACAAGCCGCGCGGGTTGACGAGGTTGTAAACACCCCGGCAATCGAGGCCCCCGGCGCAATACGCGCCAGCATCACATCGGTGCGTCCGGCATATTTCACCCCCGCCGCAGCGGAGGCGAATTCGACTCCCGCAATCGCGGGCAGTTTCGGGAAATGGGCGGGCGCAAGTGGCGAAACGCTGACCGTTTTCGCCTTAGTTTTGGCGGGCATGGCAGCATCAGAGAGATCGGATGTCAGCACCTTGATCTTGGCGCGCAGCTTCTTGACCTTAGCCTTCAGCTTAACGTCCTTATCGTCCTTCTTCTTTTTCGCCATCACGCCCGCCGTTTAGATCAGTTCCCTAAAATCGACTGATCCTTCAGCACGGACGGATCAATCCCTTGCGTCATCTTGTCGATTTTCGCGGCTTTCACAACATCCGACACACGCTTTTCGACCGCTTGCTGGCGAATATCGCCTTCCAGGTCTTTGCGCACATCTGCCAGCTTCGGAGCATCGACCATTTTGGTGCCAAGCAATTCGACGACATGCCAGCCATATTGCGTCTGGATCGGGCCTACGACTTCGCCATCCTTCATGCCGACCAGCGCATCGCCGAACGGTTTGACCATGTCAGACAGCTTGAACCAACCCAGATCACCACCATTGGCTGCCGATCCGTCGGTCGAGTATTTCTTGGCCTCATCCGCAAATTTCGCGCCGCCGTCGATCTCTTTCTTGATCTTCTCGGCCTCTTCTTTGGTTTTCACGATGATATGGGCCGCGTGATATTCCTTGGTCGGCTCTGCCTTGGCATATTTCGCTTCATAGGCTTTTTTCACAGCCTCATCGGTCACGGCCTTATCGGCGGTGTA
>JAFGWK010000101.1 GCA_016937195.1 Paracoccaceae bacterium
CCCGTGCAGCGCACCTGTGCCGCCGCTGACCGCACAGGCCACGCGATTTTGCACACGCTTTACGGGCAATCGCTCAAGCATAATGCCGAATTCTACATCGAGTATTTCGCGATCGACCTGATCATGTCCGATGACGGGCAATGTCAGGGTGTGGTCTGCTGGAAGCTCGACGATGGCACGATGCATGTTTTCAACGCCAAGATGGTTGTTCTGGCGACGGGCGGCTACGGTCGCGCGTTCTTCTCGGCCACCTCGGCGCATACCTGCACCGGCGATGGCGGTGGTATGGTGGCGCGCGCAGGTCTTGCGCTACAGGATATGGAATTCGTGCAATTCCACCCGACCGGCATTTACGGCTCGGGCTGCCTGATCACCGAAGGCGCGCGCGGCGAGGGTGGTTACCTGACCAACTCCGAAGGCGAGCGGTTCATGGAGCGTTACGCGCCGACCTACAAAGACCTCGCCTCGCGAGACGTGGTGTCGCGCTGTATGACGATGGAAATCCGCGAAGGGCGCGGCGTGGGCGAGCACAAGGATCACATCTTCCTCAACCTCAGCCACCTGCCACCCGAAGCGCTGCACGAACGCCTGCCGGGCATCTCGGAAAGCGCCAAGATTTTCGCAGGTGTTGATGTGACCAAAGAACCGATCCCGGTTCTGCCGACGGTTCACTACAATATGGGCGGTATCCCGACCAACTATCATGGCGAGGTGATCAACCCCGCCGCTGATAACCCAGATGCGATCGTGCCCGGCCTGATGGCCGTGGGTGAGGCGGGCTCTGCCTCGGTACATGGGGCGAACCGTCTGGGCTCGAACTCGCTGATCGACCTTGTGGTGTTTGGTCGCGCTGCGGCGATCCGCGCCGGTCAGATCGTTGATCCCGAGACTGAGAACCGCGCGATCCCGAAAGCCAAGATTGACGCCGTGTTCGAACGCTTCGACAAGCTTCGCTATGCCGATGGTGGCACTCCCACCGCCGAGCTGCGCCTTGAGATGCAAAAGACGATGCAATCGGATGCAGCCGTCTTCCGCACCGACAAGACGCTGGCCGAAGGCGTCGAGAAGATGACTGCCGTGGCGGCCAAGCTGGACGATCTCAAGGTCACCGACCGCTCATTGGTCTGGAACTCGGATATGATGGAAACGCTTGAGCTGGAAAACCTGATGCCCAACGCTTTGGCGACCATCGTCGGGGCCGAGGCGCGCAAGGAAAGCCGTGGCGCACATGCCCATGAGGATTATCCTGATCGCGACGATAAGACTTGGCGCAAGCACTCGATCATGCATGTGGATGGCAACAAGGTCGATCTGACCTTCCGCCCCGTTCATATGGACCCGCTGACGCCCGAAGATCAGGGCGGCATCAATCTCAAAAAGATCGCGCCCAAGAAGCGGGTCTATTGATGCGCACTGTTGCCTCCATCGTGGCCCTGACGGGGCTTTGCGCCTGCCAAATGAGCGCGCCACTTCAGCAATCTGCTGAAGTGGCCGCCCGTGGGCAGGCCAAGATGGTGGTCAACACGGTTGTCGAAAGCAAGATGCCGGGGCTGAATGCCGCCCCGGTGACGGATTGCATTATCGACAATGCTTCGATGAACGAGATCTTCACGATCGCCAAGGCTACGGTGACGGGAATTGACAACGGCACAGTGTCTACCGTGATGGACGTTGCCAAACGCCCTGCTACCGTGACCTGCATCGCCAAGAACAAGCTTGGGCTAAACTAGGGATGCGCATGGGGTGGACAGGTCAGCAAAACGGATCGGCGGCGCCTTTGGGGCGCGCGATGGCTGTTCTGGCCTTGCCCTTGGCCGTTTCGGCCTGCGGCCCTGTCCCGGTCGAAACGGCAGAACGCCAGTGTTACACCCAATATGCCTCAAAGGCGCCGATCAGCGGCGAGGGGCGCATGGGGGCTACGACTGACGGTGCCTACACGCAGATGAAGCTCAATCTCAATCTTGGTACGACGGTTCAGGGCGACGCGTCGGCCGCCTATGACGCCTGTGTCTATCGTAAATCCGGCCGCATGCCCACGCGGCCGTTCTATTCGTATTGACGGAATAAGGGGGACCGAAATGGTTCAGTTCACGCTTCCGAAGAATTCCAAAATCCGCGTCGGCAAGACCTGGCCGAAGCCGGATGGCAAGAATATCCGAAAGTTCCAGATTTATCGCTGGGATCCGGACACCGGGGAAAACCCGCGTCTGGACACCTATTTTCTGGACATGGACAAATGCGGTCCGATGGTTCTCGACGCGCTGATCAAGATCAAGAACGAGATCGACCCGACGCTGACCTTCCGTCGCTCGTGCCGCGAAGGGATCTGCGGTTCTTGCGCGATGAATATCGGCGGCATCAACACGCTGGCCTGTATTTATGGGCTGGATGAGGTGAACGGCGACGTCAAAATCTATCCGCTGCCGCATATGCCGGTGGTCAAGGATTTGATCCCCGATCTGACCCATTTCTACGCCCAGCATGCCTCGATCATGCCGTGGCTGGAAACCAAGACCAACCGTCCTGAAAAGGAATGGCGTCAGTCGATCGAAGATCGCAAAAAGCTGGATGGTCTGTATGAATGCGTGATGTGCGCGTCGTGCTCGACCTCTTGCCCGAGCTATTGGTGGAATGGCGACAAATACCTCGGCCCGGCGGCTCTGCTGCACGCCTATCGCTGGATTATCGACTCGCGCGATGAGGCGACCGCCGAGCGCCTCGATCAGCTTGAAGATCCCTTCAAACTGTATCGCTGCCACACCATCATGAACTGCACCAAGACCTGCCCGAAGGGGCTGAACCCGGCGAAATCCATTGCCGAGATCAAAAAGATGATGGTCAGCCGCACGGTTTGATCGCTACCTGATATTGGGAGCTGGCATCTGCTCCCCCCTAAAGACTGGCTAAGGGGCGGCGAAAGCTGCCCCTTTTTGCTGCATTGCAGAAGGTGCATACCGCAGTTGCAGCATTGGATACTGTGCAAACGCGAAAACCCCCTTAGGTTATCGCGCAGGGAGGAACTCGACAGCGAAAAAAGAGAGTTCCCATGACGAGCATCGTAAACTTCCCTAACGGCAAGCAAATCTCGACCGAAGTCGACGAACACTTGGCCTATTACACCCCCGAAATCCGCAATCAGGCCGCCAAAGCTAAGCCCGTAGCACGCGCTGCAACTGGGCTTGAGGCGCTGGACTTGATGTATGAGTATTACAACGCCGCCTGAGTGGCCCGCAGATCGCCCGCGTTTTCTATCGTGGCGAACCTGACCCCGGCATTGCGTCCGGGGTCTCTTTTTGCGTCTCGCTAGGCGCGCTCAGCTCGGTTTCCAAAAACCGCTCGAACGCATCGAAATCAAGCGGCTCAAACTGTCCAAACCCTTGTATCCAGGTGATTGCCTCTTGCATCGACAGCGGCTCTAGTTTGCACCATTTTACGCGGCCACGCTTTTCCTGCGAGATCAGCCCGGCATCTGCCAAGATCCCCAAATGCTTCGAGATTGCCGCCAGCGACATCGCGAAGGGCTCGGCGACATCGGTTACGGCCATGTCATCTTCAAGCAACATCGTCAGGATCGTCCGCCGCGTCGGATCCGACAGGGCAGCAAAAATAGCGTCGAGTGAGGGGCGGGCAGGGGGTATCATAGCCATCTGATGCCGCGCCCAGCGTAGAACGTCAACCGATTGGTTGAATATGATCTGGCTCGCATTTGCGTGAAGATTGCTGCGAAGTGAATTCGCGGGATTTTGAAAAAGACATAAAAATCAAATATATAGCTGCGCGTTATGCGCGGTTTAACGCGATTGACTCGGGCGCGGGCGGCGGCTATCAAACTTGCAAGTTTAGCGGGGTCTCTCCATGTCCGATCTCCCCCCAGGCGAGCCAGATCCAAAGCGCCTTGCCGCGCTCGAGAAAAAGCTTGCTGCGGTGAGAAAGGCGCAGGAGCCGCCTCCGCAAAGAGTCGATCATCACTTAAGTCAGGCCAATATGGCATGGCGTATGGTGATCGAAATGGTTTCGGGGCTGGGTATCGGCTTCGGCATCGGATTGGGGCTGGATGCGCTGTTTGGCACGATGCCCATATTCATGGTGCTGTTTACGATGCTGGGTTTCGCGGCGGGCGTGAAGGTGATGTTGCGCTCTGCCAAAGAGATGAACGAAGACCGTGCCGCCGAGCAGGCTGAGACGCTATCGGTTGCTGATGAAGAGGATGACAGACGTGACTGATGTGCCGCAGGATGTCCGCAATGAGTTGGTGTTTCACCCGATGGACCAGTTCATCGTCAGGCCGCTCTTTGGAGATGGTCCTGTGCATTGGTACACGCCGACCAACGTGACGCTTTGGCTCGCGATCACTGTGGCTGCGATCTTCTTTATGATGGTGATCGGCACGCGTGGTCGTGCTGTAATCCCGACTCGTGCCCAGTCGATCGCGGAACTGGCTTATGGCTTTATTCATAAGATGGTCGAAGATGTCGCTGGCAAGGATGGGCTCAAGTTCTTCCCCTATATCTTCACGCTGTTCATGTTCATCGTGTTCTCGAATTTCCTTGGTCTGCTGCCGCGCGCCTTCACAACCACCTCGCATATCGCTGTGACTGGTGTGCTGGCGCTGCTGGTGTTCGTGACGGTGACCGTGGTTGGTTTCGTCAAACATGGCGCGGGCTTTCTGGGGCTGTTTTGGGTCGCTTCGGCGCCACTGGCTTTGCGCCCGATCCTCGCGTTGATCGAGGTGATCTCCTACTTTGTGCGCCCGGTTAGCCATTCCATTCGTCTTGCGGGCAACATGATGGCGGGACACGCCGTGATGAAAGTGTTTGCTGCCTTCGCGCCGCTGATCCTGTTTTCGGGTGTCGGCATCGCGGTGACACCGCTCTCAATCGTTGCAATTGCTGCGATGTACGGGCTCGAAGTTCTCGTGGCCTTTATTCAGGCCTATGTCTTTACGATCCTGACCTGCGTCTATCTGAAAGACGCGCTTCACCCGGCACACTGACGGGACAACGGATCACACGGTTCACAACTAATCTGCCAATTCCAACCTCAAGGAGTGACGAACATGGAAGGCGATATCGTACAAATGGGTGCTTACATCGGCGCTGGTCTGGCATGCATGGGCATGGGCGGCTCGGCCATCGGTGTGGGTAATGTTGCAGGTAACTTCCTGTCGGGCGCACTGCGCAACCCTTCGGCCGCTGCTGGCCAAACCGCGACGCTGTTCATCGGCATCGCATTCGCAGAAGCTCTGGGGATCTTCTCGTTCCTCGTCGCTCTGCTGCTGATGTTCGCCGTCTAATCCGGCACTCTTTTCCTTGAGGCGGGTGGGCCCATCCGGGGCCCATCCCGTGACCTTTCAGGGAAACCGTGTAGCAGGGTCGAGGGACGACATGGCAAGCGAAACGCACGACATGGCGAGCGCAGCCGCAAGCGGGCTGCCGGGCGCTGAGCATATGCATACCGCCGATGCTGGTGGCATGCCGCAGCTTGACTTCGGGAGCTTCCCGAACCAGATTTTCTGGCTTCTGGTTGCCCTTGCGGTGATCTACTGGTTGCTGTCGCGCATTGCGCTACCCCGCATTGCGGGCGTGCTGGGCGATCGTCAAGGCACGATTGCTGGCGACATTGCCGCTGCTGAAGATTTCAAGCGCAAAGCGGAAGAGGCTGAGGCCGCCTATGAAAAGGCACTGGCCGAGGCGCGCGCAAATGCGCAAAAGATTGCTGGCGAGACCAAAGCCGAGATCCAGAAAGATCTCGATGCGGCGATCGTCAAGGCCGATGCCGAGATTGCCGCACGCTCTGCGGACTCTGAAAAGCGCATCACGGAAATTCGCGACGGTGCGCTGGCCGCGATTGACGAGGTTGCCAAGGATACCGCTGGCGAAATCGTCGCGGCTCTGGGTGGCAAGGCTGATAAGGGCGCTGTGAACGGCGCCGTCGATGCGCGGATGAAAGGGTAAGAAGATGAAAAAACTCTCACTTCTATTCCTGATTGCTGCGCAGCCTGCCTTTGCAGCGACGGGTCCGTTTTTCTCGCTCTGGAATACCAACTTCATCGTGATGTTGGCTTTCCTGCTGTTCGTCGGACTTGTGTTTTACGCAAAGGTTCCTGGGACGCTGGGCAAAATGCTCGACAAGCGCTCGGGTAATATCCGCTCGGATCTTGAAGAGGCTCGCCGCCTGCGCGAAGAGGCGCAATCGGTTCTGGCTAGCTACGAACGCAAAGCGCGCGAAGTACAAACCCAAGCCGACCAGATCATCGCAGCAGCCAAGCGCGATGCCGAGGCGATGGCTGAGAAAGCCCGCGAAGATCTGCAAGTCTCAATCGCACGCCGTTTGAAAGCCGCCGAGGAACAGATCGCATCTGCCGAGGCGCAAGCTGTGCGCGACGTTAAGCACCGTGCGGTTTCCGTGGCTGTGGCCGCAGCAGGCGACGTGCTTGCCAAGCAGTTCACGGCCAAGGATCGCGCTGCACTGATCGACGCATCGCTGGGCGAAGTGGAAAGCCGCTTCAACTAAGCCTTTCGGACAGTTGACATAGATAAGAACCCCGGTCCGAAAGGCCGGGGTTTTTAAATTATATTGCTCGGTTTGGCGTCAGTGTTCGCCGCTGTGGGACAGCCGCAGGCGTGCTGTTGCTTCGTTACGCTCGGCGCGCCGCATCGCCGTCATCTCGTGATCGACGAAATCCATATGGCTCGCAATGGCCGCCCGCGCGGCTATCGGATCGCGCATCTGCAATGCCGCATTCATTGCGCGATGCTGTTCAAGCAACTGACCCCGCGTTGCGCGATTGCGAAACATAATCGCGCGATTGAAGAACACGCCTTCGGCGAGCAATTCGAACATTGAACGCATCATGTGGATCATGATGACGTTGTGGCTGGCCTCAATGATTGCCATATGGAATTTCGCATCAAGCTGGGCTTCCTCTGATGGGTTCCGCTTGGCATGCGACGCTTCCATTTGGCCAAACAGTGTATCGATGACCTTCAGATCGGTATCCGAGCCACAGATCGCCGCGCGCTCTGCCGCGAGCCCCTCAAGGTCGCGGCGAAAGGAAATGTAGTCGAATAGCGCCTGTTCGTTGCTCGAAAAGAGCCGGATCAAGGCGGGTGAAAAGGCCGAGCCCAGCACGTCAGCTACAAAGATGCCGGAGCCTGCTTTGGTGCATAAAAGCCCCGCACCCTGCAAGTCGGCTACGGCCTCTCGCAGGCTGGGGCGCGAAACGCCAAGACGTTCGGAAAGTTCACGTTCAGAGGGCAGGCGTTCGCCAGGGCGCAATATTCCCTGCAGGATCAGATCTTCGATCTGGCGCACAACGGCGCTTGCAAGCTTTTCGGATTCGATCTTTTGAAACGGCATGGCTCCTCCCGACTGGTCAAGATATATGACCGCACCCCGGGCCAGACAATGCAAAAAGGCCGGGTCGCCCCGGCCTCATTAAGTGCTTACGTCGTGATTAGTTGTTGGGGCGAATGATAAACTCGACCCTACGGTTGGCCTGCCGCCCCTCTGCGGTAAGGTTGGAGGCGATCGGATCGCTTTCACCGCGTCCGCTGGTGATGATGCGCGAGTTGGGTACACCGCCTGCGGCAAGAACAGACGCGACCGAGCGGGCACGTTCCCGCGACAGCTTCATATTATAGGCCGCATCGCCGGTGTTGTCGGTATGCCCGACGACTTCGACGGTGGTGTCAGGATACCGGTTGAGGCTGCCCGCGAGCGTGTAAAGATCGCGCTGCAGATCCGGGCGCAAGTTGTAGCTGTCAGTCGCGAACAGCACATCTTGAGGCATTGTCACGATCAATTGGTTGCCCGAGCGTACGACGCTTACGCCATTCGTGGTGAGGTCGCGGCGCAGTTCCTGCGCTTGACGGTCCATCTGGTTACCAATGGCGCCGCCGATTAGCCCACCAACAACGGCACCCGCCGCAGCCTTGGCCAGCTTTTCGTCACCACGTCTGGTCGCGCCAATCGCACCGCCAATCAATGCGCCGGTGATCGCCCCCGTGTTGCGATTGACGTTCGGATTTTGATCGTAGTTGTTTGCTTCGGGGTAACCGCTGGGCACACAGGCCGCCAATGCGATGGCCGCCCCTGCGCTTAACAGAATGGTTTTGGTCTTGAGATATGTGGTCATGTTGCTCGTCTGCCTTGTCTTACGTCCATGGATCAGGACTTGACGATGATTTAACGCAGAAATTGCAGGCGGGTTCCATCTCGATTTCAGCACGGGCAGATTTCCGCCCATCACAGTTGTAATAGCGGCTAGACACTGCCGATATCAGAATGCGTTGACTACTCAGCTGCGTCGGCGCGCGCTGCTTCCCAACCTAGCATTGCGCGCTTGACGCCCAGACCCCAGTGATAGCCCCCCAAGCCCCCGGATTTACGCAACGCGCGATGGCAGGGAATGAGATAGGAAATCGGATTGCGACTCACGGCGGTTCCCACTGCGCGGGTTGCTTTTGGGTGCCCAATGGCGGTGGCAATGTCGGAATAGGTGGTGACATGGCCTGAAGGGATCGCCAAAAGCGCCTCCCAAACCTTGATCTGAAACGGTGCGCCGATCAGCGTCATGTGGGCCTCGCCCTTACCGCTCAGCGCCGCATCGACCCACGCTTGCAATGGCGCGGAGTCATGAACGAAATGTGCAGCGGGCCAGCGTCGAGCGAGATCGTCGAATGCCTCGCTTTCACCCATCTCGGCGCAAAACCCCATGCCGCATAACCCGTGCGAGGTGCCCATTGCGACAAGCGGGCCAAAGGCGCTGTCAAACCGACCCCAGTGGATTTTCACATCCGCACCTGCGCGCGCGAATTCCCCCGGTGTCATGGCCTCCCACCGCAAGATAAGATCATGCAATCGCCCTGTGCCCGACAGGCCGGCGCGATCCGCGACCACATCGAGCGGCTGACGCGCCGCCAGCAAATCGCGCGCCAGATCAAGGCGCAGATATTGCTGATAGCGTTTCGGCGAGACCCCGACCCAAGCTGAGAACAGGCGCTGGAAATGTGCGGGGCTCATCGCTAGGCGATCCGCCAAAACCTGTAAAGACAGCATTTCCCCTGCCTCTTCGGCCGCATCAATCTCGCGCAGAGCGCGCGCGATCAGGCGGTAGTGATAGTGGTCGTCAAGGGCGGATTGATCGGTCATTGGCGGGGCCTTTCCATTGCCCACCAGCTTAGTCTGTGAACTTTAATCCCGCGACCCGAAAGCTGCGCATTCAAGCGGCCATCGTGTCTTTCTTTTTAACGCTTTCGCGCGTGAACATCTCTACCTCCCACTGCGCAAGATAGGGGCGTGCAGGCTGTAGGTGCAGTCCTAGCAAATAGGGGGCGATGATGGCGCGCATCCCGGCTGGAAGCAGCGATAGATAGGCTGCATCGGCATGCACGGTCCCCGTCCACAGCCCGGCTGCCAGAACGACTTCGGGGGCATCAAAAAGCAAAGTATAAACAGCCTGTCGGCCCGGCGCGCGGGTCCCCCCCTCAATCAAGTCAGTTGCGCGCGCAAACATTTCATTTTCGCCAAACCACAGTTCAAGCTCGGCGCTGGCCAGAAGAACCGGACAGCCGGGCGTGATGACAAGATGTTGAGCGGGCTGATCTTTACCAAATTGGCCGGATTTCAGCCTAAGAGGGCGTAGCTCGTGTGGCGAACGCCGTGGCACGATATGCTGGCCCAGCCACAATAGCGGTTGATACCCATTGTCGCGTGTCAGGATCTTGTCGCCCGGTCGCAGCCAGTCGATTGGCATTTCGCCTTCATCCGTGGAGATCAAGGTCCCGCCGCCAAGTGCCGGCAGGGCCGCGATTTCTTCTGGCGTGGCGGAGCCCCCGGCCCGCCAGTCGGGATAAGACACGTCATACCGATGCCCCGGTTCAAGCGGCGCAGAGGGAACCAGCAGCACCAGCTCACCATCGATTTCCACGCGATCAAGGCGGATTGCAGTTTCGGGACCCTCCAGAATAATGGGTAAATCGGCACTAAAAGCCCCTTGGGTCACGATCCGCCCCGCGGGATCAAAAAGCGCAACATTCACACCGTCAGCGTTGGTGAGCGGCGCAACCTGCCAAAGGTCGGTGGCATGGTCGAAATCCGGCGCAAGCCGCCAGCTATTGGTCGCCGTGCTATGCGCGACGCTGCCCACAGGGTACCCGAATTCCATTTCAACCCCTTTCTGACGTCCCTTCCTCGCCAGTTTTGCACCATATCGGCAAATAGCGGGTTAATTCCCACGCGAGAGAGAGCCCGAATTTGTTTTCAATTTGCGCAAAATACTGGGGGCTTTCGCGCCACACTTGCCCTTGCGCGCGCTCAAAGGCATTAGAGGGGAATGATCAAGCAATTCGACTACGCCACGATGAAAGAGGTCTTTGCCCGGTTTGAGGCCTCAGAGCCCCATCCCAAAGGGGAACTTGAGCATGTGAACGCCTACACGCTGGTCGTCGCGGTTGCGCTTTCGGCGCAGGCAACGGATGCGGGGGTTAACAAGGCGACGCGGGGGCTGTTCGCGTGCGCGGACACGCCGGAAAAGATGCTTGAACTTGGCCTTGAGGGCGTGACCGAACATATCAAAACCATTGGCTTGTTTCGTCAAAAAGCCAAGAATGTCATCAAGCTAAGCCAGATCCTTGTCGATCAGTATCATAGTGAGGTGCCATCCTCGCGCGCGGCGTTGCAGTCGCTTCCCGGTGTGGGGCGCAAGACGGCCAATGTGGTGCTCAATATGTGGTTTGGCCATCCTGCCCAAGCGGTTGATACGCATATTTTCCGCGTTGGAAACCGCAGCGGCATCTGTCCGGGCAAAGATGTGGATGCCGTCGAGCGCGCCATCGAAGACAACGTGCCCGTCGAATATCAACGCCACGCGCATCACTGGTTGATCCTGCATGGGCGTTATATCTGCGTGGCACGCAAACCAAAATGTGGCGCCTGTCCGATCCGGGATCTGTGCCAGTTCGAGGAGAAAACTCTGTGAAATCCTATCAAGTCGTCGGTATCGGCAATGCCGTGGTCGATGTGATTGCGCAATGCGATGACAGCTTTCTGGCCCATATGGGCATCGAAAAAGGCATCATGCAGCTGATCGAGCGCGAGCGCGCCGAAACGCTCTATGCGGCGATGAAAGAGCGCACGCAGGCCCCCGGTGGCTCGGTTGGAAATACCATCGCGGGGCTGGGAAATCTGGGGCTGCAAACCGCCTTTATCGGGCGGGTTCGCGATGACGCGCTTGGCCGGTTTTACGAGGCCGCGCTGCATGGCGAAGGCACCGATTTTCCGAACCTCCCCGTCAAGGAAGGCGAATTGCCCAGCTCGCGCTCGATGATCTTTGTGACACCCGATGGCGAGCGGTCGATGAACACCTATCTCGGGATTTCTGCCGAAGTGTCGACCGAGGATGTCAGCCTTGATGTGGTGGAAAACACCGCGATCCTGTTCCTTGAGGGCTACCTGTTTGACAAGGACCACGGCAAGGCGGCCTTCCTCAAGGCGGCGCAGGGGTGTCATCGTGGCGGTGGCAAGGCGGGCATTGCGCTGTCGGACCCGTTCTGCGTGGAACGCCATCGTGGCGATTTCCGCAGGTTGGTGGCCGAGCAGATGGATTATGTGATCGGGAATGAACATGAGTGGCAGTCGCTCTACCAGACCGATCTTGACGCGGCTCTGAAACAGGCCGCGCTTGAATGCGAGCTGGTGGTGTGTACGCGATCGGGTTCTGACGTGCTGGTGATGCGCGGAGATGAACGTGTCGAAGTGCCGGTCAAACGCGTAGTGCCGGTGGATGCAACGGGGGCGGGCGATCAATTCGCGGCTGGATTCCTGTATGGCTACGCAACGGGGCAAAGTCTTGAAACGGCGGGTCGGATGGGCTGCATCGCGGCGGCCGAAGTGATTGGCCATTACGGCGCGCGCCCCGAGGTCGATGTCAAAAAGCTCTTCGCCGAGCATGGTGTGATCTGATACCCGTCTGCAGTTTAACAAAAGCGCGCCCGTCAAAACCATGATGGGCGCGTTTTGCGCGTCTCAGTCAGGGGGCGCCAATCCGACCTAAAGTCGGTTCCCCGTCACCAGCAACGTGTTCAGCAGGCCAAAGACCGTGCGCACGCTGACCACCGGCGATTCGGTGACGATGACCGTATCTTCGGGATTGATGTGGAACTTGCGCGCTGCGAACAAACCCTCGCCACTGGTCACATCAAAGACGAACGCGACATCGCGCTGTGACGGGCCGGTGCCATCGGTGCGCACCTGCTTTGCGCTATATTCCCGCAAGACCAAAACGCCTTTGGGATTGGCCCGTGTGTCGTCAAGCCCGCCGATCAGCGACATCGCCTCGAGCGCGGTGATCTTTTCCTGCTCAAAGTGGATCAGATTTTCCGTGCCGCTGGCCCCGAAGGCCGTGAAATAGCGCTGGTCCTCTTGCACAACGACCTTGTCGCCACCGCGCAAAACCGTGTTGTAGGACGCATCCGAAAACA
>JAFGWK010000006.1 GCA_016937195.1 Paracoccaceae bacterium
CACCGTCAGGGCATTTCGCCATTCAAAGTCTCGCTTGCGAACCGACCTTGAAAAGGCACGTTTCCTGCACGTCACATATGTGTCAGGTCGACACAGAGAAGTTCTTTAAGGCACTGGCATGACTTTAGGGGTGTTCTTAGCTGTGATCGGCGCGGCCCTGCTTCATGCGGGCTGGAACGCCATTGTCAAAAAGGGCCTGTCGAAACAGAGCACGATGTTCGTTCTGTCCGTCTCACAGACCCTGATTGGTATCGTGGTGGCTCTCGGCAAGCCGTTTCCCGAGCCCCAGGTCTGGCCCTGGCTTCTGGCGTCGGGCTTGATCCAAATGGCCTATCAGCTCCTGCTTGCCTATGCCTATGAACAGGGAGACCTTAGCCGGGTCTACCCGATCGCGCGGGGATCTGCGCCGATGATGGTGGCGCTTGTTAGCATCCTGTTCCTGTCCGATCCTATGGAAACGATAGAATATATAGGCGTGCTGGTGCTTGGCATTGGTATCGCCTTCATGGCGTGGGGAGCTTTTACCAACAGGGAGTCGCGCCATTTGCTGCCTTTCGCGTTTGGGTCCGCGCTTGCGACGGCCGGCTATACGCTGACGGATGGTCTTGGCGCGCGCGTGTCCGGCGACCCTGTACAATACGTGGGCTGGTTGATGATCCTGTCGGCGTGCTTTTACATGCCTGCGGCCATCGTCCTGCGGGGCGTCGCGGTCATCCGGGCAGGCCGCAAGGAATGGATGCTCGGGCTTGTCGCGGGCGCGGCCAGCTTTACCGCCTATGCGATCGTGGTCTGGGCCATGACCGTTGCACCCTTGGCCCTTGTCGCAGCCCTGCGCGAAACCTCCATTCTGTTCGCGGTTCTCCTTGGCTGGTTGCTGTTTGGGGAACGGATAGACAAAGGCAAAGTGATCGCCACCGTTCTGATCGTATCCGGCGTAATTCTGACGCGACTCTGACGGGCACCACCGCCGCGCTGGCCCATCGGTGGTAGGTCGACGCGAAAGCTCACTTTGTCCGGCGTAGCTGACATTGCCCAACAAAAAAGACGCGCGAAGTGTCCCTCGCGCGCCGCTTTTGTTGGGTGGATGTTTTTGCGATCAGCGCTGTGTCGCCATGAGCTGAGGCTGCACCTTTTCCTGCTGGATCATCAGCACGCCGGAATTGTCATCGGGATCATCGTCGTAATGATCTTTGCTGATCACGCCGGGCAGCTTTCCGAACGCCTTGGACAGTTTGAGCGGCGAAAAGGTAAACGGGATCTCATCATGCAGCCACGGCATGTCGCGCAGCGCGCTTGAAACCGAATCGGCGCACATCATCTTGTTGACCGAGCCGTTGCGCTCGACCCGCGCCATCAACTGATCGGCCTGCGCCATCGTGATCGGGATCTTTTGCGAGCGCACATACCACGTTTCGCGGCTATGGTAGTCGATGTAGAACTTGCGCATCTTTTCGGTAATGCCGAAATGCACGTCATTGCGTTCCGGCGCCCAAGGGTGATTCCACGTGCCAGCAGGATCAAAGATGATCCGCTCGCGCCCGTTGATCATCAAAGCCGAATGACCGCCCGCGTCCGTTCGCGTGCTGATCACGGTGAACAGCGTCAATGAGGGCGGCTCATCCGAGACGTAGCGATAACGCGCGACATCGGCATCCGAGGCATAGATATTGTCCGCACCACAGCCCGCCAGAAACAGCGGCAGCATCAGGCAGACGAGAAGCAGGCGCATCATCAGCCCGATCTCCCTTTCTGGTGATTTCTTTATTGGCCGAGCGCGCAGGCGCGCCTTAGCCGTTCACCAGAGCGAGAAACACCAGAAACGCAATAATAACAATTACGGCAACGGTAACGAAGCGCGTAAATCCGGCGAATGTTCTCTCTTGGACACGGATATCCATTTCGCCCGGCTTATATTCGGCCATTGCACATCTCCCTTTTGTGCTGATCTCCCTAAGCAAAACCTAGCCGAGCCTGCGCGCGCTGTCACGCCCCTTGATCGACCATTGCCCATTCCCATGCGCCATCGTCGCGCAACGTGCGGGTGATCTCTCCGCGATGCCAAAGGTAGTTGAGATGGGCCATCGCCTCGACCAGTGCGAGCCCATAGGTGCCCGCGTCGATCTTGCGCTTGAACAGCGGCGGGAAACACTCGCCCGCGACACGCGGGGTTTGCAGATGGGCGCGCAGGCGTTTCAGCCCGCCCTCATGGTTTTCCACCATCTGGATCAGGCGCAAAGGCAGCCCCGTGAAGGGCAGCTTGTGGCCGGGAAGCACGAGGTGGCGGTCCTCGGCAATCGCGGCGAACCGCGCGCAAGATTTCAGCCAATCGGCCAGCGGATCGGCCTCGGGTTCGGTCGCGTAGACGCCCAGATTGGCCGAGATCGAGGGCAGCAACTGATCGCCCCCCAGCACCAGATCGTCGTCGCGTGAAAACAGCGTGGCATGTTCGGGCGCGTGACCGTCGCCCATATAAACGTCCCAAACGCGCCCGCCGATGGTGATCTGGTCGCCCTCGACAATGCGCGTAAAGCCCAGCGGCAGCGGATGCACGCAATCGGCGAAGTTGAACGGGCGCTCATTGGCGCGCAGCGCGAAGATTTCAGGGTCCATCCCGGCGCGGCGATAATAGTCCAGCGTCTCGGCGGCGGGGCGATCTTGTGGATCGAGCACCAGCATGCGCGCAAACAGCCACGAGGTGCGCGTGGTCACCAGTTCGGCCCCCTGCGCCTGCAGCCAGCCCGCAAGGCCGATGTGATCGGGGTGGTAATGCGTGACCAGAACGCGCGTCACCGGCTTGCCCGCCAACGGGCCGTCCAGCGCGGCTTGCAGCGCGGCGCGGCATTTGCGGGTGTCGATGCCCGGATCGACCAGCGTCCAGCCATCGCCATCATCCAGTGCAAAGCAGTTGACGTGATCAAGTGTCATCGGCAGCGGCAAGCGCAGCCACATCACGCCCGGCGCGACCTCAATCGCGTCACCGGGTGCGGGTGGCTCGGCCCAAGGGTAGCGGATGCCAGCGGTTTCGCCCCTCATGCCTCAAGATCTTCGACGCTCAGCGCATAGAGCCCCTCAGCCCCTTCACGCGCTTCGACCAAAGCGGCGGCGTAAAGCGGCATCAGGCGGCGGATATAAACGGCGGCCAGATGCCCACGCGCCGAATTGCGCCCGTCAGCCATCGCAGCGCGCAGGTGGTAATACCCCCCCAGCACCCGCGCGAACGCATCAAGATAAGGCACCGCCCCGGCAAAGCGATCTTGCGCACCCTGCTTGAGCATCCATTCGGTATGTTCGCGCAGCGCCTCGGCGGCTTGCCAGACATCTTCGGCCAGCACCGGGAAATCGCCGCGCGCGGCTTGGGCCTCGTCCTCGACCTCTTGCAGCAGACGGCAGGCGGCGGCGCCGTCATCCATCATCTTGCGCCCCACAAGGTCCATCGCCTGAATGCCGTTGGTGCCCTCATAGATCGTCGCGATACGCACATCGCGGACATATTGCGCAGCGCCGGTTTCCTCGATGAACCCCATGCCGCCATGCACCTGCACGCCCGTATTGGTCACGCGCACGCCCATATCGGTGCCATATGCCTTGGCAATCGGGGTCAGCAGTGCGGCGCGGGCCTGCCAGCTCTCTTTGCCCGTGGCGCGCCCCATGTCGATTGCGACAGCACAGGCCAGCGCGATTGAACGCGCGGCGAAAATCTCGGCCTTCATCTCGGCCAGCATCCGGCGCACATCGGCATGTTCGATGATCGGCGCGAATTGCACACGGTCCTTGGCATAGGAAAGCGCCTGCTGATAGGCGGCCTCGGCCACGCCGATGCCCTGCGCGCCCACGTTCAGACGCGCGTTGTTCATCATGGTGAACATCGCCGCCATGCCCTTGTTTTCCGCGCCAACCAGCCAGCCGGTCGCACCCTCATAGCTCATGACGCAGGTGGGAGAGCCGTGAATGCCCATCTTATGTTCCAACGAAACGACTTTGAGCGAATTGGCCACACCGGGCTTGCCGTTGTCGTCGGGAATGTATTTGGGCACCATGAACAGGCTGATCCCCTTGGTGCCCGGCGCGGCATCGGGCAGACGGGCCAGCACCAGATGGCAGGTGTTATCAAACACATCCGAGTCGCCCCAGGTGATGTAAATCTTCTGACCGGTGATCGCGTAGGTGCCATCGCCATTGGGAACCGCCTTGGTGCGCAGCGCGCCCACGTCAGAACCGGCACCCGGTTCGGTCAGGTTCATCGTGCCCGACCATTCCCCCGAAATCAGCTTGGGCAGATACAGGTCCTTGATCGCATCGCTGGCGTGATGTTCGAGCGCCTCGATCTGGCCCTGCGTGAGCAGCGGACAGAGTTGCAGCGACAGGTTCGCCCCCGAGAGCATATCGTTGAAGCCCACGTTCAGCGTTTGCGGCAGGCCCATTCCGCCGTGATCGGGGCTTGCGGCGATGCCGACCCAGCCGCCCTCGGCCAGCGCACCCAGCGCCTCTTTGAAGCCGGGCGAGGAGCGCACGACACCGTTTTCCAGCTTGGCAGGGTGCAAATCGCCCGAACGATTGGTCGGCGCGATCACCTCATCGCACAGCCGCCCGGCCTCGGTCAGGATTGCCTCGATCATATCGGGCGTGGCCTCGGCGAACAGCTCGGTGTCAGACACCGGCGCAATCGGCACGACGTGGTCAAGAATGAAACGGATATCGGCAACGGGTGAGCGGTAGGTCATGGGTCTCCTCCGGGGCGGCTTGGCAAAGACCCCGCCCGCGTCTATGTCCTGTCAAGGTTACCACCACCCTACCCGAGCCCCGCATTCCTTCAACCTCAACGCTGCGTCACGGTTTTGCCATGAGCCATGAAACCCAAATCCTGACGCCCGATGCTGCGGGCTATGCCGAGGCCGCGCGACTGCTGACGACCGGCGCGCTGGTGGCGATGCCGACCGAAACGGTCTACGGGCTGGCGGGCGATGCGCGCAATGATCACGCGGTAGCGGCGATCTTTGCGGCCAAGGGTCGCCCCCAATTCAACCCGCTGATCGTGCATGTCGCTGATCTGGCTATGGCCGAACAAATCGCCGTGTTTTCCGATACGGCGCGCGCGCTGGCGCAGGCGTTCTGGCCCGGACCGCTAACGCTGGTTTTGCCGCTGCGCGCGGGCTGCGGCATCAGCGATTTGGTCACGGCGGGAAATGACAGCGTGGCGATCCGCATGCCCGCCCATCCCGTAGCGCGCGGATTGCTAAGTGCGTTTGGCGGGCCGCTTGCCGCGCCCTCGGCCAACCCTTCGGGTAAAATCAGCCCGACCACGGCGCGCCATGTGCTCGATGGATTGGGCGGGAAAATCGCGGCGGTGCTGGATGGCGGCGTGTGCGAAGTCGGGGTCGAATCGACGATCCTGTCGCTTGATCCGCCGCGCCTGCTGCGTCCCGGAGGCTTGCCGCTCGAGGCGCTGGAGGCCGCTTTGGGGCAGCCGATTGCCAGCGGAGGCGATGCGGCCAAACCCAACGCGCCGGGTCAGTTGGTGTCGCATTACGCGCCGGGCGCGCAGGTGCGGATCAATGCCGATACGCCAAGCCCCGGTGAGGTGTTCGTCGGGTTCGGGCCGGGCGTAAAGAGCGATCTGTCGCTGTCGCAAAGCGGCGATCTGGTTGAAGCCGCCGCCGCCCTGTTCGCAATTTTGCGCGCTGCCGACACCTTGGCGCAAGCCCGAGGCGTAGACTGCATCGCTTTCGCGCCGATCCCCGAAACCGGGTTGGGGCGCGCGATCAATGACCGGCTCCGCCGTGCCAGCGCACCGCGCGACTAGCCTAGATCGTTGCGCCCAGCGCATAGCGATGGATCAGATGAAACCGACCGTTGCGCGCCTCGCCAAACAGGCAGAGATCGGCAATCGGATGGGGGCGCGTCAGATGCGGCGCAAAATAGGCTTGCGCGATGGGCAACAGGGTGGCGCGATCCGCCGCACTCAGCGCGCCGCTCAGCGTCATATGCATCTGATACTGTTCAAATACATAAGGATAGCCGAAACGCGCCAGCAAATCGCGCTGTCGCGGGGTCAGGCTGTCGGGTCTGCGTTTGGCGATCTGTGCGGACGTGAGCGGCGCGCGAAATGGGTCGAGCGCCTCAACGACTCGCCCCGCCATGGCCTGCAACGCGCGGACATCGCCAAGCGGACGCAGGGCGAGGAAATCACCCAAAGCCGCGACCTCCAGCCCGGCCAAATCGAGCGGGGCCAAATCCCGCGCCAAGCCCGCAAGCCCCGCCATCACATCCTCGTGCGAAACACCCGCCGCCAGCGCGAAGGGGGCCTTGATGGTGGCGTGAAATCCATATTTGCGCGGCGTCTCTGTCAGCTCGACCAAGGGGCGCGGCAGCCCGTCTAGCTTGGGTGGCGCGCAGGCGATGCCCGCCACCGCATCCCAGCCCAGCCAGTGCGCCCCCGCCTCGGCCAGACCCGGATCGCGCGGCGTATGATAGATTGCATATCGTTGAAATTCCGTCATGACCCTGCTTGACTGCCCCGTGGCCCAGACCTGTGACCCTCACCCACACCGCCCTGCAACGCAAGCCCACCCATCGGAGCCAGAGATGACCGACACGATCCTCGCCAACGCCACGCTGGTTTTGCCAGGCGAGGTGATCACCGGCTCGGTGGTGATCCGCAATGGCGAGATTGCCCAGATCAACCCCGGCGCGGGCGTGGCAAACGGTGCGATAGATTGCGATGGCGATCTGGTAATGCCCGGCCTGATCGAGCTGCACACCGACAATTTGGAACGCCATATCGAGCCGCGCCCCAAGGTGCATTGGTCCCATGGGGCCGCGATTATTGCCCATGACGCCGAACTCGCCTCGGTCGGGATCACGACGGTGTTTGACGCGCTGCGGGTGGGCTCGATCACGGGCAAGAACGCGCGCACGGATTACGCGGAATATGCCCGCCCCTTGGCGAATGAAATTCTTGAAATGCGCGCCGCCGATGCGCTGCGCATCAGCCATTTCCTGCATCTGCGCGCCGAGACCTGTTCGCAAACGCTGATCGAGGAATTGACAAAGTTCGGCCCCCAAGATCGCGTCGGCATCGTAAGCCTGATGGATCACACACCCGGCGAGCGCCAGTTTCGCGATCTCGACAAGCTGCGCGATTATGTTTGTGGCAAACAAGGCCTGAAAGAGGGAGATTTCGACGCCCATGTCGCTGATCGGATTGCGCTGAAAAAGCACCTTGGTGCGGGACATTTAAAGGCCGCGATTGCGGCGGCGGCGCGCTATGGCGCTGTGCTGGCCAGCCATGACGACACGACCGTTGAGCAGGTCGCGCAGTCGCGCGCGCAAGGCGTGCATTTCGCGGAATTTCCCACCACATTCGAGGCCGCGCAGGCCTGTCGCGATCAGGGCATCGCGGTGATGATGGGGGCACCAAATCTGATCCGGGGCGGCTCGCATTCGGGGAATGTGGCCGCTCAAGATCTGGCCCGTGCCGATCTTCTGGATATCGTATCGTCGGATTATGTGCCCTCGGCGCTGCTGTCGGGCGCGCTGATGCTGGGCGATCTTTGGGGCGATCTGGCACGCGGGATCGCAACCGTCACCGCCGCCCCTGCGGATGCCGTGGGGCTAGCGGATCGCGGGCGTATCAAGATCGGCAAGCGCGCCGATCTGATCCGCGTGCGCCCAATTGGTGGCACCGGCGCGTTGCGCGGCACTTGGGTCAAAGGGCAGCGCGTGGCCTGAGCGGCGTTAACCGTCGATGCGGATGCGCGCGTTGGAGGGGTCATAGGGGCTGTCTTCGGTCACCACCGCGTCCCATTCCTTGAGGAACATCTTGACCTTAAGCTTGGTGCCCGGTTCCGCCAGATCGGGGCGCACATAGCCCATGCCGATTTGCTGCCCGAACCCTACCGAATATCCGCCCGAGGTCAGCCGCCCGACTTTTTCGCCGTTCAGCAAAAGCGCCTCTTTACCCCAAGGATCGCTGTCAGAGGGGCCATCAATCAGCAGCGTCACGCATTTGGAACGGATACCGGTGTCGAGCATCGCTTGCTTGCCGGTAAAGTCCTTGGACAGGTCGATGAAACGATCCAGACCCGCCTCTTGCGGCGTGGCATCGCGGCCCAGTTCACTACCAAAGGCGCGATAGGATTTTTCCTGACGCAACCAGTTTTGCGCCCGCGCACCAACCAGTTTGAGGTCGTGCTTTTCGCCCGCCTTGAGCAGCAGATCCCAAAGGTAGCGCGACATCTCGATGGGGTGGTGCAACTCCCAGCCCAGCTCACCCGTATACGCCACGCGCACAGCGCGCACGGGGCACATGCCCAATTCGATATTGCGCATTGAAAGCCACGGAAAACGCTTGTTCGACAGCACCGTTTCGGGCTGCGCATCCTTGACCACCTCGGCCAGAATGGCGCGCGCATTCGGGCCTGCCAGCGCGAAGACGCCCCATTGGGTCGTGATGTCGTGGCACTCGACATACTCGCCGCCCTCAGTGCGGAAATCTTCGATGGATTGGCGCAGGAAATCGCCATCGTAATCTGTCCAAGCCCCGGCGGAGATCAGGTAATATTCGTCCTCGCCCAGCCTCACGATGGTATATTCCGTGCGCGTCGTACCCGCCTTGGTCAGCGCATAAGTCAGGTTGATGCGCCCCACTTTGGGCAGTTTGTTGCAGGTAAAACGATCCAGGAAGGCAGTCGCGCCGGGGCCACGCACGAGGTGCTTGGTAAAGGCGCTGGCATCAATTAGCCCTGCCGTTTCGCGGATCGCTGCGGCCTCGGATTTGGCATATTGCCACCACGCGCCCCGGCGGAACGAGCGCGAGTCGTGATCGAAGCTGGCAGGCGCATCAAGCGGCCCGTAATAGTTCGGACGCTCCCAGCCATTAACCTGCCCCATCTGCGCGCCCGCCGCGATCTGGCGGTCATAGTTGGGCGCGGTGCGCAAGGGACGGCAGGCTTCGCGTTCCTCGTCGGGGTGGTGCAGGATGAAGACATGCTCGTAGCATTCCTCGTTCTTGCGCGCGGCGTATTCGGTGGTCATCCACGACCCGTAGCGCTTGGGATCAAGGCTCGCCATGTCAATCTCGGCCTCGCCGTTCACCATCATCTGGGCGAGGTAATAGCCGGTGCCGCCCGCCGCCGTGATGCCGAAACTGAACCCCTCGGCCAGCCACATGTTGCGCAGCCCCGGCGCGGGGCCGACCAGCGGATTGCCATCGGGCGTGTAGCAGATCGGGCCGTTGAAATCGTCCTTCAGACCGACCTCTTCCGAGCTGGGCAGACGGTGGATCATCGACATGTATTCTTCTTCGATCCGCTCCAGATCAAGCTGGAACAGATCGGCACGGAAGCTGTCGGGCACTTCATATTCGAACCGCGCGGGGGCGTTGCGCTCATACGGCCCCAAGATCCAGCCGCCGCGCTCCTCTCGCACATACCATTTCGCATCGGCGTCGCGCAGAACAGGGTGTTCGGGATTACCCTCGGCGCGCCATTTCACCAGCGCGGGGTCGGGTTCGGTGACGATGAACTGATGCTCAACGGGAATGGCGGGGATCTTGATGCCCAACAGCCGCGCGGTGCGCTGCGCATGGTTGCCGGTGCAGGTCACGACATGCTCGGCGTGGATCTCGATTTCTTCGCCCGAGGGCACCAGCCGATTGCCTTTTTCCACCATCCGCTCCAGCGTCACGACCCATTCCGAGCCGGTCCAGCGATAGGCGTTGACCTGCAGTTTGCGTGCAATCTCGGCCCCGTGCTGACGCGCGCCTTTGGCCATCGCCTGCGTCACGTCGGCGGGGTTGATATAGCCGTCTTGAGGGTGAAACAGCGCACCTTTAAGGTCGTCTGTGCGCAACAGCGGCCAGCGATCCTTCATCTGCGCAGGCGTCAGAAATTCATGGTGAACCCCGGCAGTTTCCGCCACCGAGGAATACAGCATGTATTCGTCCATGCGTTCATCGGTTTGCGCCATGCGCAGGTTGCCCACCACCGCAAAACCGGCATTCAGCCCCGTCTCGGCCTCTAGGCTTTTATAGAAATCGACCGAGTATTTATGGATATGGGTGGTCGCGTAGCTCATGTTGAACAATGGCAGCAACCCGGCGGCATGCCATGTCGAGCCCGAGGTCAGCTCGTCTCGTTCGACCAAAAGCGTGTCCCACCCGGCCTTGGCCAGATGATAGGCGACACCGCAGCCCACCGCACCACCGCCGACGACCAAAGCTTTGACATGGGTTTTCATAGCGGTGTCTCCTGAGGGTTGTTCCAGCAAATAATGCCCTGTTTCGCTGCGCATACAATCCGTTGCAGCCGACATTCGCGCGACAAAAACGACATGGGCGCATGATGGCTGTGACGCGGCCAGTCGGGCATGCTGTGCCGCTCAAAGCCCTTCGGTTCCCCGAAAACGTGAAAATAAATGCGCTCTGCGCACAGGAACTGTGCAGCCACCCACGTGTTGAAAGCACATCCAAGGGCAACAGCGCGCCAAACCGTGCAACCGCCCGATAGCCTTTTAAAGGGAGAAGATGATGAACAAGCTCGTCACAACCACCGCAATCGGCCTGATGCTAGCGCTGCCCGTGTCCGTGCAAGCCCAGACCAGCACCGACACAATGGCCAAAACCGGGGCCGCGCAGGTCACCGTGCAGGTCAAAAGCGCCTCCGACATGTTCTTTAAGATGATCCCGCATTCGATCACTGCTTCTGGGCTGATTGGCAAACGGGTATAT
The DNA here is from genome assembly GCA_016937195.1 of Paracoccaceae bacterium. Classification (GTDB taxonomy): domain Bacteria; phylum Pseudomonadota; class Alphaproteobacteria; order Rhodobacterales; family Rhodobacteraceae; genus Thioclava. The sequence goes on from JAFGWK010000006.1 coordinate 10,727, forward strand.
GTCTCGCAAAAGGACATGAGCACGAGTGAGCCGATCAAAGCGGCCGATCAGAACTGGAATGATATCGGTGAAGTCAGCGATGTCGTGCTTGGCATGGATGGCAGCGTGGCTGCCGTTCTTGTCGATGTCGGCGGCTTCCTTGGGATGGGCGAAAAAACCGTCGCGATCTCGATGAATTCGCTGCGTCTGATCCCCGATGGCGACACGGAAAACGCCTATTTCGTCGTGGTCAAAGGCGACAAGGCGATGTTGGACGATGCGCCCGCCTATGAAGGCAATATGAGCCAACAGGTCATGGATTCGAGCGAGACCGAAGCCACGGCCATGGAAAACACAGCCGCGACTGCTGCCTCCAAGGCCAAAGACGGCATGGAGAAGACAGGCGAGACTGCCAAGGCGATGGCCACCAACGCTGCGGAGGAATCCAAGCAGATGGCCGCGGATGCCGGGCAAGCCGTGAAGAATGCAGCAGATAAAGCGGGCCAAGCCACCAAAGACGCCGCTGCGAAAACCGGCTCGGCGATTGATAACGCTGTCGATTCGACCGCCGCTGCGGTGGGCACGATGGGTCAGGCCAATGAAAAGAGCGGCGTGGCTGTCGATATCGCAACACTTGATGCCGACGCGCTGCATGGCGAAGGGGTTTATGGCCCCAATGACGATAAGGTCGGCGATATCTCGAAGTTGGTGAAATCTTCGGACGGCAAACTGGACGGCGTGGTGATTGATGTCGGTGGCTTTATCGGGATCGGCGCAAAACCGGTTATGATCAAAGCCAGCCAGTTGACCGTTCTGAAAAACGACACCTCGATGACGGTGCATACCGGGCTGACCGAAGAGCAGTTGAAATCGCTGCCGAAATACGAGGAGTAATCGCACCACGCGACGACTTGAGTCACGCGTAACGCGTTTGATTGCGAAGGCCCCGAGAGCAATCCCGGGGCCTTTTGCCGTCTTACACCATTGCCGGAACAACCAAGTCAGGTGGCCGGTGCCCGTCGGCGAAGGTCTTGATATTAATCAAAACTTTCTCACCCATTTCAACGCGACCCTCAACGGTGGCCGAGCCCATATGCGGCAACAGCACCACATTTTTGAGCGCACGCAGACGGGGATTGATCTCGGCGCCATGTTCAAACACATCCAGCCCCGCCCCGCCCAGATCGCCCGCGCGCAAAGCCCGCGTCAGGGCGTTCTCGTCGATCACCTCGCCGCGTGAGGTGTTCACGATCACCGCCTCAGGCTTCATCATTTGCAAGCGGCGCGCATTGAGCAGATGAAAGGTCGAGGGCGTATGCGGGCAGTTCACCGAAATCACATCCATCCGCGACACCATCTGATCAAGGCTGTCCCAATAAGTCGCCTCGAACTCGGCCTCGATATCAGGATGCACTTTTTTGCGGTTGTGATAGTGGATTTGCATACCGAACGCGCGCGCACGCCGCGCCACGGCCTGACCGATCCGCCCCATGCCGAGAATGCCCAGCCGCTTGCCGCCGATGCGATGGCCCATGAACGCCGTAGGGGCCCAGCCCTGCCAGTCGCCGCTTTGCATCTGCGCCAGCCCCTCGGGGATGCGCCGCGTGACGGCCAGAATCAGCGCCATCGTCATATCGGCGGTGTCGTCGGTGACGACGCCAGGGGTGTTTGTTACCAAAACCCCGCGTTGGCGCGCCGAGGACATGTCAATATGATCGACCCCCGCGCCGTAATTCGCGATCAATTTCAAGCGATCACCGGCTTGTGCCAACATGCTGGCGTCGATCCGGTCGGTGACGCAGGGCACCAGCACATCGGCGCGTTTCATCGCCTCGACAAGCTGCTCACGGCTCATTTTTGCGTCCTCGGCGCTCAACTCGACCTCAAACAATTCCTTCAGCCGGGTCTCGACGCTATCGGGCAAGCGTCGCGTCACGACAACACTCAGGCGCTCTGCGGGCATGTTGAGCCTCTCCTCTCTTCCAAAGCTGGTCTCTTGGGTGCAAAGTGACGCTCAACGAGGGCAGGCACAAGGCCCTGATCGAGCGAAAATGGCCCGAAACGGCATGAATGCGTAATTTTATTGCGCAGCCACCGAGAAGCATCGGCGGCACTGACGTTACCGGGTAAGGGGCATGAGGCAAATGATGACCAAGGTCACTGTTTTGGCAGCAATTGGCGGCATGGCGATTCTGGGCCTGATGGCCTGGAGCGGCAATCGCGCGGCGCATGCCAATTCTGATGGCGCCCCTGCGGCAAGCGCGACCGCCGAAAATACCTCCGCCGCCCGACCGGTCGCAAAACCGGCGCCCCCCATCCCCGAGACGCAAGATCCGGGCCCGCAAAGCGCCGTCACCCTAACTCCGCCCGATCATCGCGGCCCGGTCACCCATCTGCCGCTGCCCCGTTACGTCTCGCTCAAAGGCTCCAAAGGCAATGCCCGGCGCGGTCCCTCGCTGTCGCATCGCATCGACTGGGTGTTCACCCATCCCGGCATGCCGCTGAAAGTCACCGCGGAATTTGGCCATTGGCGGCGCGTCGAAGATCGCGACGGTCAGGGCGGCTGGATTCATTACACGCTGATTTCTGGGGTGCGCCATGTGGTGATTACGCAAGATATGGTCTCGCTGCACGCACGTCCCGATGAAAAGGCCGAGGTCACGGCCAAAGCCCAGTCGGGCGCGATTGCCCGGCTCGACAAGTGCAATAGCACGTGGTGCGAAATTGACGCAGACGGGGCCGCTGGATGGCTGCCCAAGACCGATATCTGGGGCGTCGATGCCGATGAGGCGCGTGACTAGTCAAGCGGTTTGCCCTACATCAAAGCCAAACAAACAGCGGCGAAACCGATGGCCTATAGTGAAACAGACACGAAACTGAACGCCTTGGCGGGGCTGGCCTCGGTTGGGGTGGCAACCCTGCTGGTGGCGCTCAAGCTGTGGGCATTGTGGCAAACCGGAGCGCTGTCGGTGGCCGCGTCGCTGGCCGATAGCGCGGTTGATCTGATCATCTCTGCAGGCGGATTGGCTGCGATCCTCTATGCTGCCAAACCCGCAGATGACGATCACGCCTTTGGCCATTCTTCGGCCGAGGACCTGGCGGCTTTGGGCCAATCACTGGTCATTTTCGCCTCTGCGGCCCTTATTGGCTATTCCGCAATTCACCGTCTGATGGCCCCCACGCCCCACCCGCTAAGCGCGCAAGGCACGGGCATCGTGGTGATGGTGATCTCGGCCTTGCTGACGGGGGCGCTGGTGTGGTGGCAAAGCCGCGTTGCGCGCGCTACGGGCAACAAGGTCGTGGCCGCGGATCGGTTGCATTACTTAGGCGACCTGCTGCCCACGCTGGGCGCGATTGGCGCGCTCTGGGTGTCACATGCATTTGGCTGGGGCCAGATTGACAGCATGGTTGCGCTGATTGCGGCGGCTTGGATGATCTGGGGCGCTGTGCATATCGGATCGGGCGCGTGGAACGCGCTGATGGATCGCGCCGCCCCCAATGAGGTCATCGACGGCATCGTCAAAATCGCGCGCGCCCATCCCGGAGTGCGCGGCTTTCATGACCTCAAGACCCGCACCGCAGGCGCACAGATTTTCGTCAATCTGCATATCGAACTGGATGGCGATCAAACGCTGGAAGAAGCCCATGACATCGGCGCGGCGTTGAAACGCAAAATCCTGGCCGCCTATCCCCAAACCGATGTGATCATTCATAAAGACGTCTGGCGCGGCTAGAGCTGGGGGCGCTGCCCCCAGACCCCCGGAGTATTTCAGGCCAAATGAAAGAACCGGCTTTCATTTGACTCAAAATACTCCCGCCGGAGGCACCTGCCCCATGGCCCAGATCAGGCGGCAGGATCAAGCAAACCACGCCCCTTAAGCAGCGGCTCAACGCCCGGCATCCGGCCCCGAAACGCGGTATAAAGCGCATCTGGCGCACGCGAATTGCCCGCAGACAGGATGAATTCTTCCAGCTTTTGCGCAGTCGTCGGATCGAACGCATCGCCCGCCTCCTCAAAGGCTTCGAACGCATCGGCATCCATTACCTCAGACCACATGTAGCTGTAATACCCCGAGGAATAGCCGTCGCCCGAGAAAATATGCCCGAAGTTCGGTGTTGCGTGACGCATCCGAATCGCATGAGGCAGGCCGATATTTGCAAGCACCTCATCCTGTTTCGCCATTGGATCCAAGGGCGCCGCGCCCTCGTGAAAGGCCAGATCAACCAAAGCAGAGGCCAGATATTCCACCGTAGAAAAGCCCTGATCGTAAGTGGCCGCACCTTTGAGCTTGGCGCGCAAATCCGTCGGCATCGCCTCGCCCGTTTTGTAGTGGCGCGCATGGCGTTCCAGCACTTCGGGGACATCGAGCCAATGTTCGTAAAGCTGGCTCGGCAGTTCTACGAAATCGCGCGACACGGAGGTGCCCGAGATAAAGGAATAGGTCACATCCGAGAGCATCTGATGCAGCGCGTGGCCGAACTCATGAAACAGCGTGCGCGCATCGTCATGGCTGAGCAGCGCGGGATCGCCCTTTGCGAAATTGCACACGTTGAGCACGATCGGCACGACCGCGCCGCCCAGTTTCTTCTGGCTACGCATCGCCGAGCACCACGCACCCGAGCGTTTCGATCCGCGCGCGAAGTAATCCCCCATGAAGACGGCGATGGTGTTGCCGTTGCGCGAAACCTCCCAGCCGCGCACATCGGGGTGATAGAACGGCCCCTCAAGAGGTTTAAATTCCAACCCGAACAGTCGGTTGGCAGTATCGAACGCCGCCCCGATCATCGCATCAAGCGACAGGTAGGGCTTGATCTGGCCTTCGTCGAAATCATGCTCGGCGACGCGGCGCTTTTCGGAATAATAGCGCCAGTCCCAAGGCTCCAGATCGCCATTCACGCCATCTGCATGCATCAGAGCAGTCAGCTTTTCGGCATCTGTCTCGGCAGCGGCCTTGGCGGGCGTCCAGACGCGCATCAACAGATCGCGCACCGCCGCCGGAGTTTTCGCCATTTCGGGTTCAAGTTTATAGGCGGCAAAGCTGGCATAGCCGAGCAGCTTGGCGCGCTCTTCGCGCAGCATCAAAATCTCGGCAGCGAGGGCGCGGTTGTCGGTTTCCCCGCCATTCGCACCGCGCGCGACCCAAGCCTCATAGGCGATGCGGCGCAACTCGCGATTGGGCGAGAATTGCAAGAACGGCACGATGAGCGAGCGCGAAAGCGTCAGCACCGCGCCCTCCTGCCCGCGCTCGGTCCCCGCAGCGCGTGCGGTGTCGAGCACGAAATCGGGCAGGCCGGCAAGATCGTCAGCCGACATCGGGCGGAACCAGTCGCGCTCGTCTGCCAACAGGTTCTGACTGAACTGCGTGGTGATCGTGGCGAGGCGCTCTTTGATCGCTTTCATGCGCTGCGCCGCGTCCCCCTCAAGCGCGGCTCCGGCGCGGGTGAACATCTGGTGATAAAGGTCCAGCACGCGCGATTGTTCGGCGTTCAGCCCCAAGGCATCGCGGCTCTGCCAAAGCTGGTCGATGCGCGCAAACAGCGCCTTGTTCATCGTGATTTCAGACGAAAACGCCGCCAGTTTCGGGGCAAGATCGCGCATCAAAGCCTCGCGCGCGGGCGTCGCATCAGCCCCTGCGAGATTGTAGAAAACGCCCGCCACCTTATCCAAAGCGCTATCGGATTGCTCCATCGCCTCAATCGTGTTGGCAAATGTCGGCGCGTCTGGGTTATCTGCAATCGCGGCGCTGTTTGCGCGTGCGGCGCTGAGTGCGGCCTCGAAGGCGGGGGCGAAATCCTCATCGGAAATCTGCGCGAAGGGCGGCAGTTGATAGGGGCCGGTCCAGTCGGTCAAAAGCGGATTGGTCATGGGAGGTCTCCTTTGAGCACAAACTAGGGCGCGGTTGCTGGAAGGGCCAGTGGGCAACCGCGATTGACGCAACTAGACCTTGGGCGCTGCGCAAACCGCACATTCAGGATCGCGGCGGATCGTGATCTGGCGGCTTTCTCCCCAAAGCGCGTCGTAAATCATCAACCTTCCGCGCGCCGATTGGCCCGCCCCGGTGATC
>JAFGWK010000102.1 GCA_016937195.1 Paracoccaceae bacterium
TCTTGACCAGTTCTGACGTTGGTCCCCGTCTTGCGGCATGGGTACATATGGCCCCCGGAAGGTGGCGGGATTGGGGCAGGGATGGGGAATTTTCACGAAGGCTTAATTCTTTTAGGATTTAGTTATTAAGCATATGATTTATATAAATAAATTATTCAAAAAACCTTTGATTGCGTGGGGATTCGCTGTTGCTTCACCACTGCTCTGGCGCGAATCATGCCGCTGAATGCTTGATTTTCTGGATTTTTTTGCTCTGGTTCCCCTATAAGCAGGGCAGACGCGGCCGTTAGAGCTGCGCGGGGCAAAGAGCAGGTGGCGCAATGCGCGCGATACAGGCAGTGACGATTGCAGTCTTTGTGGCGATGTCCGCTGCGCCGGTTTGGGCTGATATGTCCACGCCGACAGTGAACCATTGGAAAGCGAAACGCGTGGTGCCGCCGAAACCGGGTACAAAGCGGTTCATCACGATTCAGATTGATCCTGCAGAGCAGCAGCGCGAGTTGGCTGCGATGTCAAAAGCCCCTTGGCAGCCCCTGACAAAGTCGGCGCCCGACACCGGCAAAACGCCCGGTGACGGCCCAAGCTCCGCTCGCGGTCGCGCGAAATACGCTTGGTATTGGAAAAAGGTGTCGCCCAAACTGGAAGATCGTGCTGGGCGCTTTGAATCAGCGGTCGCAGCTTTATCGCAGGGGCCCGAAGGCGGGGCCGTGCGCGCGCCGCGTCTCGCGGATCTTGCCAAGATCGCCCAAGCCCACGGCACCGATATCCTAAAGGCTACAATTGGCACGGAAGTGTCGCCTGCCCTGGTGCTTGCGATGATTTCGGTGGAATCGGGGGGCAATCGTGGGGCCGTCAGCCATGCGGGCGCAGTCGGGTTGATGCAGTTGATCCCGGCAACCGCAGATCGGTTTGACGTCGAAGATAGCACCGATCCGGCGCAGAATATCTCGGGCGGGGTTACCTATCTGAACTGGCTGATGAAAGAGTTTGACCGCGATCCGCTGATGGTGATTGCGGCCTATAACTCGGGTGAGAATAACGTGAAGAAAAACGATGGCGTCCCGCCGTTCGCGGAGACGCGTGATTACGTGCCCAAGGTGCTGGCCGCTTGGGCGGTCGCGCGGGGCCTGTGCCTGACGCCGCCAGAGCTGGTAAGCGATGGCTGCGTGTTTCGGGTGAAAGGTTAGAAATGGCGAATACCAAACCGCTTGTGCTGGATGTCGATGGCACTTTTTTAAAGACCGATCTTTTATTCGAAGCATTTTGGGCCGGACTTGGCCGCGCGCCGCTGCCGACCTTACGCGCCGCCGCGCGGTACTTTTCGCAGCCCGCCAAGCTCAAGGCGGAATTGGCGCGCATCGTGACCTTGCGCCTCGATCTGATGCCGGTGACGCCCTCGGTGGCGGCGGAGGTTGCGCAAGCAAAGGAAGAGGGGCGTGAAGTCGTGCTGGCCTCGGCCTCTGACGAAACGCAGGTCAAGACTCTGGCGGCCGCTCATGATCTGTCCGAGCGTGTGTTTGCCTCGGATGGGCAGACCAACCTCAAAGGCGAGGCCAAGGCGCGGGCGCTTGTTTCGGCCTATGGCGAGAAAGGTTTTGACTACGCGGGCAACGAGGCCACCGACATGGCGATCTGGCCCCATGCCGATCGCGCCTATATCGTGGGCGACGTGGCGGCGGCGAACTCATTGCCGAAAGTGACCGAGCTGGAGGGTGGCTGGTCATGGCGTGCTTTGCTCAAGGCGATCCGACCGCACCAATGGGTCAAGAACGTGCTGCTTTTGCTGCCGCTGATCGCGTCGCACCGCTTTGACCTGCTTACACTGGGGCCGATCCTGCTGGGCATCGTCGCATTCTCTTTCGCGGCCTCCTCGATCTATATCATTAACGATTTGCTCGATCTCGAGGCCGACCGGCTACACCCGACGAAATGCCGCCGCCCCTTTGCAAGCGGCGCTGTGCCGATCCGGATTGGAATGATGGCGTTCGTGGTGCTGGCGTTCAGCGCGCTTGGCATTGCTGCGGCGCTGAACTGGGCGTTCTTCGGCATCGTGGTGCTTTATACGCTCACATCCCTCGCCTATTCCTTGAAACTCAAGCGTATGCGCTGGGTCGATATTGCCACGCTGGCCTCGCTTTATACGATTCGCGTCGTGGCGGGGGCGGCTGCTGGGCAGGTGGATGTGTCAGTCTATATGCTGATCTTCATCTTCCCGGTCTTCATCGCGCTTGGCTGTGTGAAACGGCTGACCGAACTGACGCTTGCGACCTCGGATGAGCGTCTCCCCGGGCGCGGCTATGGCAGGGGGGACCGCAGCGACCTGGTGAATGTCGCGGGGCTCGGAGTGTTTGGCGCGCTATTGGTGTTTTTCCTCTACACCGTCTCGGATCAGGGATCGGTTCTTTATCCGGACACCTGGCTGATGTGGATCGCGATGATCCCGCTTGGCTGGTGGCTGATCCGCATGGTCGCGCTGGGCTGGTTTGGCAAGCAAGATTACGACCCGATCGTCTTCGCGATGCGCGACAAGTTCGGGCTGGGGCTGATCATGATCATGCTGTCGCTGATGTTTTGGGCCGCTGGCCTTTGGGCGCAATGGTTTGGCGGCTAGGCCCAGCGGTGCGCGCTGGGGGTTTCACACCCCCAGACCCCCGTGGAGTATTTCTGCCAAATGAAAAAAGATCTCACTTCATTTGGCTAAAAATACTCTCGCCGGAGGCATCCCCGCATGCAATAGGTGAGTCAGATCGACATTTTTTTGAAGATTGGTTCTGGAATGACGCGGATAATTCCCATTACAAGCCGCCAGATTTTACGCGTATAAAGCACGTTGGTTTTACGGTGTAGCCCGTTGAGGATGTCATCTGCCACCGCATCCGGCGTCGTCATCAAGGGCAGTTCCATGCCATAGGTCATCGGCGTGTCCACAGGGCCCGGCTTGATCGTCATCACATGTACGCCCGAGCGGCCCAAGCGGTTGCGTAGACCTGACAGGTAGGTGGCAAAGCCTGATTTCGCAGCGCCATAGACGTAGTTGCCCAGCCGTCCACGATCCCCCGCGACCGAGCCTACGCCTGCAATTGCGCCGCAGCCGCGTTCCTCCATGAGGGGGGCCAGCATCGTCAGGAAAGTGGCGGGGCCCGTCAGGCTGTCGGCCAGCACACCTTCGATCATGCTGGGATCGGTGTCGATCGCCTCTTGTTCGGGCATCGAGCCTGTGAAGACCGCGCAGTTTAGTTCGCCCTCTTCATCGCGTAGCCGGGCGATGAGGTCGCCATAGTTGCTGTGATCGCGCGCGTCGAATGCCATCACCTCAGCCATGCGTGCACCGCGCAGGCGGCAATCGGCGGCGATTGCTTCTAGTTCGGCCATGTTGCGTCCGGCCAGAAACATGCCGTGGCCTTGGGCGGCGAGTTTGCGGATCACGGCGCGGGCAATGCCCGAGGTCGCGCCCAAGATAATCCAGCTGCTATTCATGTCGCACTCCTGAGTTTCAATCGGCGGGTCATGTCGGTTTCCAATGCCCCCGCCGGGTCGGCCTTGGCCACTTCTGTCTGCCAGTCGGGCAATTCGGGATACATCGCGGCGATCTGCGCGCCTTGCGCCAAGCTGTCCTTGGCGAAATACAATCGCCCACCGGCTGCGGCTGCGCGGGCCTCCAGTCGCTGGATCAAAGCGCGGGCGGCGGGGCGGTTGGGGAAGTCGATGGCCAGTGTGTAGCCTTCCATCGGAAAGCTCAGATAGCCCGCGCGCCCCGGCCCCATGCGTTTGAGAACGGCCAGAGGCGAGGCGAGACCCGATGCGGCAATCTCGACCAGCATTTCACGCAGCGTATCGGCCTGCTCCAGCGGTACGACGCATTGAAACTGGTGAAAGCCACGTTGGCCGTAAAGCTTGTTCCAGTCGTGGATTTTGTCGAGCGGGAAGAAGAAATCCTGCAGCGGACGCACGAGCGAGCGGCCATGCGCGGGCACCCGGTGGTAATAGGCCCAGTTGAAGGCGCGCACGACCGGGGCCGCCAGCGCAAAATGCGGCGCGTTAAAGGGTACTTTGCGCGCCCCTTTGCGTGGCTTCACAATACCTGCGGCGCTTTCTCCCTCTTCGATGATCCCGCGACCGAGGCTGTCGCCCGTCGCGGTCGCGTCGATCCAGCCGACGGTATAGCTGGCAGTTGAGGCATCCAGCAGCGCCAGATGGCTATCCCAATCGGGCGCGCGGCGTTCGGTCACCACCATCACATCGCCTTTGCAGGGGATCAGGCGGATCTTGGCGCGCAGGATCGTGCCAGTCTGGCCCAACCCGCCTAGCGTTGCCTTGAACAGTGCACTGCCCGGCGTGACGGTGATCTCGCGCGTCTTTTGCAACAGGGTGATCTCGGTCACATGTTGGCCGAAGCTGCCCATGTGGTGATGGTTCTTGCCATGCACGTCTTGCCCGATGCAGCCGCCCAGCGTTGCAAACCCGGTGCCGGGCATGACAGCGGGCAGCCAGCCGCGCGGGGCAAACGCGCTTGCGATATCACCGATCCGCGCGCCTGCTTCGGCGTGCAGCTCTGCGGTGTCGGGGTCAAAGGCGATTAACCGGTCCAGCCCACTCATATCAACGGCGCGACCGTGTGAATTCAGCGCCGCATCCCCGTAGGACCGGCGCATCCCGAAGGCGGGGGCCGGTTCGAGCGCGCCTAATGCGCGCCGCGTATCGGGGCGGGCGACGGTGCCCTTGGCACGCAATGCGCGGCCCCAGCCTGCATATTCAGTCTCTTTCCAGTCCATCTTCTGCTCGTTCAAACGGGGCCTTATACTTGACCCTTCTGGGAGAAACGTTCGGCCAGCGGAAACACTGCCAGACCGATTGCGATGGCAAACCACAAGGTGGTCAGCCGGATAACGGCGGTGGCGGGCACCGAGATTTCGAGCGGCACACCATCAAGCGAGAGCAGCGCGACCATTGCGGCCTCTGCCCCGCCCAGCCCGCCGGGCGCTCCGGTCAACCCGCCTGCCAGCGCTGAGAAGACAAAGATCGCGACCGCTTTCCACAGGCCGATATCGGCGCCCATCCAGCCTAGCAGCAGATGAAAGGCATAGCCTTCGGCGAACCAGCCGATCAGGCCAAGGCCGAGCGCTGCAATGAGAGTCGGTCCGTGGGTGAAGCGCGACAACAAGCGCGCAGCTCCGCGGGCGCGGGCAAAGAACCGCGCGGCGCGGCCCGTAGCGCGGTAAGAATAGGTGATCACAGCGGCCA
>JAFGWK010000103.1 GCA_016937195.1 Paracoccaceae bacterium
GCCGCCGCCATCGCGCCCGGCTGACCTGAAATGCGCGCCTGTATCGCTTGCGATAGCGCACGGCGCGCGCGATGTGCGCCAAGGCCCAGATCGCGCTGGGCGGGCGGGGCGTAGCGCATCACCGGCACGCTGGTGTAGCCGATCGCTCCCAACCCGCTGAACCACGCCGCGCGGCGAAAATCATAGGCATCCGGCGCGGCGGGCGGCGGCGGTGGCATCAGATGCGCGGTGGTCATCACGAAACTGCCGGGCGGGGGAACGTCAGAATTGCCCATATCACCCAACGCAATACGCACGCGTTTGGGCTGGGTGCGTGCGTCGATGCGCACTTGATCAAGCGTGATGCGCAGCTTGTCAGAGGCCGCGCGGTCAATGCCGATCACGCGCCCTTCGACGGGGCCGTAATAGCGATAGCTTAGAACCGGAGCCGCCACCGCATGCGCGCGCCAGCCCGCCAGCAAAAAACCCGCACAGGCCAGCGCGACGATCGCTGCGCCAAAGCGCGCCCAATCAGCCCCGCGCAACCAAAGCCAACTCATTATTATTCCGACAAGCGCCGCCACGGCGTAGCTTGGTAGGCCGGGCTCGGCACGGGCGGCGAAATAGGCACCGATGCCCAGCGACAGCGCCACGGGAACCCATAAGAATAGCCGCGCGCGCGCCCGTGTCAGCGCAAGCGCCGGGTTCGCCAATCCGCCAAGCAGAACACACCCCAGTGCCCCGAGAAAACGCCCCGCGCGTGGCCGCGTCATTGCCCCCTCACGAGGGCTCGATCCGATCCCATGCCAAGCCACGCTTGTCTTGCGCCCCGTCCCTGCTTATGCATCCAACCGAGAAAGCCTAAGCGCTTTATGGTTTCCAAAAGATTAACGCGCGCTCGAACCCGCGCGGTAGAAAGGCCCCAGATGTCGCAGCAGCCCGTGACCAAACAAATCGTCACCCGTTTCGCCCCTTCACCCACCGGCTATCTGCATATTGGCGGGGCGCGCACAGCCTTGTTCAACTGGCTATTTGCGCGCGGCCATGGCGGAAAATTCCTGCTGCGCATTGAGGATACCGATCGCGAGCGTTCAACCCCCGAGGCGACAGCGGCGATTCTGCAGGGGCTCGATTGGCTGGGGCTGGATTACGACGGCGAGGTGGTCAGCCAAGCCGCCGGCGTTGCGCGCCATGCCGAGGTCGCCCATGAGATGCTGGCTGCGGGGCGTGCCTATAAATGCTTTGCCAGCCAAGAAGAAATTGCCGAATTTCGCGAAGCCGCGCGCGCCGAGGGGCGTTCAACCCTGTATCAAAGCCCTTGGCGCGACGCCGATCCTGCAACCTACCCCGATGCGCCTTTCGTGATCCGCCTGCGCGCCCCGCGTGAAGGCGCCACTGTGATCAAGGATGCAGTCCAAGGCGATGTCACGATCCGCAATGATCAGCTCGATGACATGATTTGTTTACGATCCGATGGTACCCCCACCTATATGCTGGCGGTTGTCGTCGATGACCACGACATGGGCGTGACCCATGTAATCCGGGGGGATGACCATCTGACCAATGCCGCGCGCCAAATTCAGGTCTATCAGGCGATGGGCTGGGACGTTCCCGTGTTCGCCCATATTCCGCTGATTCACGGACCCGATGGCAAGAAGCTTTCCAAGCGCCACGGCGCGGTCGGCCTCGAGCAATATCAGGCGATGGGCTACCCGGCGTCGGGTATGCGCAACTACCTCGCGCGGCTGGGCTGGAGCCATGGTGACGACGAATTTTTCAGCGACGAACAGGCCAAGGAGTGGTTCGATCTGGATGGGATTGGCAAGTCGCCCTCACGGCTGGATTTCAAGAAACTCGAGAGTATCTGCGGTCAACATATCGCGATATCGCCAGACGCCCAATTACTGGGCGAAATCGAAAGCTATCTCGCAGCTGCAGAAAAAAAACCTCTCGATGCGACGCAACGTGAGGGGCTTTTGGCAGCCCTTCCCGTGGTCAAAGGCAGCGCGAAAATCTTGCCACAACTTCTTGAAAAAGCTCACTTCGCACTGACAAGCCGGCCAATCGAGGTCGAGGAGAAAGCCGCCAAAGCGCTTGACGATGTATCCCGTGGTATACTGAAAGAATTGACCTTTGTGCTGCGACGCGCTAATTGGTCGCGGGAAGAACTGGAGGCAGCCGTTGGAGAAGTCGCCAGCGCTCACGGGCTTGGACTTGGAAAGGTCGCAGCCCCGATGCGCGCAGCCCTCGCCGGACGTGCCGCCACCCCCAGCGTTTTCGAGATGATGCTTGTTTTGGGCCAAGAGGAAACCTTGGCTCGTTTAAGCGACAAGGCGGCCTGAGGCCTGGCCGCCCTTTCCGGGACCGACCCCGGACGTCACAGACCGGCGCGGCCCAGCCGGACGATTGAAAGGGAATATTCATGGCTGAGACCGCAAAGACCGCCACTCTGACGCTGGATGGGGAAACCTATGAGCTGCCGGTACTGTCGCCTTCTGCAGGCCCCGACGTGGTCGACATTCGCAAGCTTTATGCCCAAGCGGATGTGTTCACCTATGACCCCGGCTTTACCTCGACGGCGTCGTGCGAAAGCGCGATTACCTTTATCGACGGTGATAAGGGCGAGCTGCTGTATCGCGGCTATCCGATCGACCAACTGGCCGAGAAATCGCATTACCTCGAGGTCTGCTATCTGCTTTTGAACGGCGAGTTGCCCAACAAAACCGAGCTGGAAGATTTCGAATACCGCATCACGCGTCACACGATGGTGCATGAGCAGATGCACAACTTCTTCCGCGGGTTCCGTCGTGACAGCCACCCGATGGCGACGATGGTGGGCGTGGTTGGCGCGATGTCGGCGTTTTACCATGACAGCCTTGATATCAACGATCCGTGGCAGCGCGAAGTGGCCTCGATGCGTCTGATCGCGAAGCTACCTACGATCGCGGCAATGGCCTACAAATATTCGGTAGGTCAGCCCTTCGTCTATCCGCGCAACGATCTGGGCTATGCGGAAAACTTCCTCAACATGTGTTTCTCGGTGCCAGCCGAGCCTTACAAGGTTGAACCGGCGCTGGCCAAAGCGATGGACCGGATCTTTACGCTGCACGCCGATCACGAGCAGAACGCCTCGACCTCGACCGTGCGTCTGGCCGGGTCGTCGGGCGCCAACCCGTTTGCCTGTATCGCAGCCGGTATCGCCTGTCTTTGGGGGCCCGCACATGGCGGCGCAAACCAAGCCTGTCTGGAAATGCTGCGCGAAATCGGCACCGTGGACCAGATCCCGGAATATATCGCGCGCGCCAAGGACAAGAACGACCCCTTCCGTCTGATGGGCTTCGGACACCGCGTTTACAAAAACTTCGACCCGCGCGCCAAAGTCATGAAGGAGAGCGCTGACGAAGTGCTCGATCTGCTGGGTGTGCACAATAACGAGACGCTTCAGGTCGCCAAAGAACTGGAACGTATCGCGCTGGAAGACCCCTATTTCGTTGAGAAAAAGCTCTATCCCAACGTCGATTTCTACTCGGGGATTATCCTTGAGGCGATGGGCTTCCCGACCTCGATGTTCACCCCGATCTTCGCGCTGTCGCGCACCGTGGGCTGGATCTCGCAATGGAAAGAGATGATCGAGGATCCGACCAACAAAATCGGTCGCCCACGTCAGCTTTATACCGGTGCGACGATGCGTGATTATGTGGACGTGTCCAAGCGCTAAGCCGTTGTGACAGGGTTTTGCGGGCCGGGGGGAAACCTCCGGCCCGTTTTGCATTTTTATGGCGGGAGGGGGGCGCTGCCCCCGGCCTTCGGCCTCCCCCGGGATATTTCGATCAAGAGGAAGATGGTTGGCGCGCGATTGCGTCGCATCCCTGCGTGCGCACTTGCGCGAGCGCGCGTGCGGTGGCAAAGACTGCTCTTATGAGCACCGATCCGACCCAAGATAAAAAACTTGCCCTGATCACCGGCGCCTCGCGCGGGCTGGGGGCAGCATTGGCCGAGGCGCTGGCCGCCGATGGCTATCACGTCATGGCCGTGGCGCGCACATCCGGGGCGCTTGAAGAGCTTGACGACCGCGTGCAGGCGCTTGGTGGCACCGCTTCGCTTGGACCGCTTGATGTTAGCGATCCCGATCAGATGGCGCATCTGGCGCATTCGCTGGCGGCGCGTTGGGGCGGCGTCGATCTTTGGGCGCATTGCGCGATCCACGCAGCGCCGCTGTCGCCCACCGCGCATATCGACACCAAGGAATTGGCGACATCGACTGCCGTCAACCTGACCGCCACGGCGCAGTTGATTGGGCTGATCGAGCCACTTTTGCTGGCGCGCAAAGGCACGGCGCTGTTTTTTGACGATGATCGCGCGGGGCAAAAGTTTTTTGGGATTTACGGTGCGACCAAGGCTGCGCAAATGGCGATGGTGCGCAGCTGGCAGGCGGAAACTGTCAAAGTTGGGCCGCGTGTTGTGATCGCATCCCCTGCCCCGATGGCCACCGCGCTACGCGGGCGTTTCTTCCCCGGCGAAGATCGCGATGTGCTGGCAGATCGCCACGCCGAGGCGCGCCGGATTCTGGGCGCGCTTTAAGCCCCGCTTTACCCCGCTGCCCACCCGCGTTAAGCAGGGCAGACAGCCAGTATTTTCGGGGGCAATATGCGCATTCTTATCACAAATGACGACGGAATCGACGCACCCGGGCTTCAGGTTCTCAGCGAAATCGCCGCCGAAGTCGCAGGGCCGGATGGCGAGGTCTGGACGGTTGCCCCCGCCTTTGAGCAATCCGGCGTCGGTCATTGCATCTCTTATACCCATCCAATGATGATTTCCAAACTCGCAGAGCGGCGCTTTGCAGCCGAGGGCAGCCCGGCCGATTGCGTCTTGGCGGGACTGTATGATGTGCTTGATGGGCAACGCCCCGATCTGGTACTATCAGGCGTGAACCGGGGGAATAATTCAGCCGATAACGCGCTGTATTCAGGCACTTTGGGCGGCGCGATGGAGGCCGCTTTGCAAGGTGTTCCCGCGATTGCCCTGTCGCAATACCTTGGCCCGCTGGTATTTGACGCCCCCGATATGTTCGAGGCTGCCCGCGTGCATGGCGCGGCACTGGTGCGCAAGCTGTGGAAAAACGGCATCTGGGACGATGGCGATTATCGGATGTTTTACAATGTGAACTTCCCCCCTGTTCTGGCCGCAGATGTGAAGGGGCACAAAGTGGCCGCCCAAGGCTTTCGCAAGGACTGCTATTTCGGCGTCGAACCCCATCACGCCCCCTCTGGACGGCGGTTTTTATGGGTCAAGGGTGGCCCACAACACACGCCCACCGCGCCGGGCACCGATGCGGCGGTCAATCTGGATGGCTATATCTCGGTCACGCCGATGCGCGCTGATCTGACCGCCCATGACATGCTGGCCGATCTTGAGGCATGTCTGGGATGAGCAATGAGGCGCAAGAGAACCTGGCAGAGCGCAAGATGCGCTTTCTCTTTGCGCTGCGTTCCAAAGGCGTGACCGATGCACGCACGCTGAACGCGATGGAGGCAATCGACCGGGGCCGCTTTGTGCGCGGGTTGTTTGCCGAACGCGCCTATGAGGATATGCCGCTGCCAATCGCCTGTGGCCAGACGATCAGCCAGCCCTCGGTTGTCGGGCTGATGACGCAAGCGTTGAAAGTGGGGCCGCGCGATACCGTTCTGGAGATCGGCACCGGGTCTGGCTATCAGGCTGCTGTGCTCAGTCAGCTTGCGCGCCGTGTCTATACGGTGGATCGCCACCGCCGTCTGGCGCGCGATTCCGAAGCATTGTTTGCCGCGCTTTCGATTCCCAATATTGTGACGATTGCAGGAGATGGCTCGCGCGGGTTACCCGATCAGGCCCCGTTCGATAGAATACTCGTGACCGCCGCCGCCGAGGATCCCCCCGGGCCCCTATTGGCGCAGCTCAAGATCGGCGGTATCATGGTTTTGCCCGTAGGTCAGTCGGACACGGTGCAAAGCCTGATCCGGGTGCACCGCCTTGAGGTCGGGTTTGACTACGAAGAATTGCGCCCGGTACGCTTTGTTCCCCTTGTCGAGGGTATGGCGAATGATTGACGGGCAAAACGATAGATATGAAAAGGGCCCCCAGAGGCCCGGCAAACAGTGAGGACGAGCGGATGTCATTAAGAAACTCCCGGCTGCGGCTGATCCTTGCAGCAGGTGTTGCTGCAGGCACGCTGGCGGCGTGTGACCAGCAAGGCTTTGACATGGACCTGCGCCGCTTTGGCACGGGTGGGTTGAATACCACTGACGCCGCCCGTCAGGCCGTGCAGGACCGCCCACGCCCCGATAGCCGTGGCATCATCACTTATCCCAATTATCAAGTCGTCGTGGCCAATCGTGGTGAGACAGTGACTGCCGTGGCCCAACGTATCGGCGCAGATCCCGGCGCATTGGCGCGCTATAACGCAGTGGCTCCCAATGCGGTGCTGAACGCAGGCGAAGTTCTGGCCCTGCCCAGCAAGGTGGCCGGTGGCAACACGGCCAATGGCGCAACCGGCGTGGGCACCAACCCCAGCGCACTGACAGCCGAGACGATTGACATCACCTCGCTGGCGTCAAACGCGATCGACAATTCGCAAGCGGGCCAAAGCGCGCGCCCCGCTGCACCCGCACCCGTCACAACCACCAGCCCCGAGCCGACCCGCCATAAGGTCGCGCGCGGTGAGACCGCTTATTCGATCGCGCGCTATTACAACGTGCCGGTCAAGGCGCTGGCGCAATGGAACGGGCTGCCCAACGATCTGAGCGTGCGCGAAGGTCAGGTGCTGCTGATCCCGGTCGCCTCAAGCCGCCAGCCAGCCAAGGTGGAAACCGCAAGCACGACCACGGTGCCCGGCATCGGCTCACCGACCCCGGTGCCACCTTCGGCAGCCGAGCCACTACCCAAGACCGTGCCGCCCAAAGCCTCAGCCCCGGTCGATAAATCCAGCGTTCCCGACATGAGCAACGAGCGCACCAGCGCCTCGAGTAATGCCAAGATGACGATGCCGGTGTCGGGTGCGATCATTCGCCCGTTCAAGAAGGGCAAGAATGACGGGATCGACATTTCTGCAAGCCCCGGCACCGCTGTCAAAGCCGCCGAGGCAGGCACCGTTCTGCTGATCTCGCAAGACACCGATGATGTGTCGTTCCTCGCACTCAAACATGCCGATAATTTGGTCACGGTCTATTACAACGTGACCGGTTTGAGCGTGAAAAAGGGGGCCAGTGTCAAGCGTGGCCAAACCATAGCAAAGGTCGCCCCGGGCGATCCGGGCTATCTGCATTTCGAGGTGCGCAAGGGCATCGAGTCGATCGACCCGATGCCATATCTGAACTGACAGGAGGGGGCGCTGCCCCCGCCTGACAAAGCGGGGGGCTTTGTCAGGCTCCCCCGGGATATTTATGCAAGAGCGAAGGCAGGCCGTGTGCGATCAGTGCGCGGTCTTTTTCTTGCCTGTCAGCACGCGGTAAAGCGGCTGGATCATCCGTGTCACCACCGGTATCAGCACCAGCCCATAGGCCAGCCCGAAGATGCCATCGAAAAATGCCGTGACGGCCCAAGCGACAAAGCCCGTAGCCGCGCCAACGGCGTGTCCTGCGGCCTCGGCCTGATGGTGAATCCAGTCATAGGGCGCGTGCCAGCCCAATTCGGCCAGACCGTGCAGCACGATATTTCCGCCCACCCAGATCATCGCCGCTGTACCCACCGTCATCAATAGCGTCATCAACCACGGCATGAACTTAACGATCCCATGCCCCAGAGCGCGGGTGGGCGCGAGCTTGCCGTTTTTGCACAGCCATAGCCCCGCATCATCGGCCTTCACGATCAGCGCGACACTGCCATAAACCACCACCGTCACACCAATCCCGATGATCGCCAGCGCCAGCGCCTCCATCCAGACGTTCTGCGCAGGCGGAAGCGCGGCCAGGCCGATGGTCATGATCTCAGCCGACAGGATAAAATCGGTTTTCACAGCCGCTTTGACGCGCGCCTCTTCAAGGTGATCAGCGGTTTGCGCGGCGATATGGCCTTCGGCGTCGGGGACATGCGGTTTAAACAGATGATAAACCTTTTCCGCGCCCTCAAAGCACAGATAAGATCCGCCCAGCATCAAGAGCGGCGTGATCGCCCACGGCGCAAAGGACGACAGCAACAGCGCCGCTGGCAGCAGGAAAATCAGCTTGTTCTTGATAGAGCCAAGCGCGATCTTCCCCACGATGGGCAACTCGCGCGCGGGGGTAAAGCCATGCACATATTTCGGGGTGACGGCGGCGTCGTCGATCAGAGCGCCCGCCGCCTTACCCCCCGCCTGCACCGCCTGGCCTGCCGCATCGTCAATCGAGGTCGCCGCGATCTTGGCGATCCCCGCCACATCGTCCAGCAATGCTAGCAAACCACTCATGTTCCACCTCACCTCACCGTGATCATCTTGAGGGGCAACCTACGGGCGGCAGTTCAGGTCCGCAAGCGGAGGGATTGCCCCCGTTCGCCCCCTTGTTGGCCCGGGTCCGCGATTGCCCCCAAAACCAAGACGTGCCGGGTTTCGAAGTGAAAGCATTTGAACAAAGGTAAATTCGATGAAACTTGCCAAGGCGTTCGCTGAAATCGACTCCGAAGATCGCGCACCAGCCGAAACGACATTCAAAGGCTACACTGCCGTTGGCAGTCTTCGCGGAAATGGCTCTGTAGCAATCTCTGCCTACGAGGCTGTTGTTCCAGCCAGGGAGATCTTGTTTCATGGGGTCCGGTTTGAAGTCGAGGGCGGCGGCGATTATCCCAACGACGGGATAACCACGATAGCACTCGAAAAAGCAGAGCTATTGCTTGCCTCCCTAGAGGCCCTCGCGAACGCAAAAATTACAACAGATCGTTTTGAACTTTCCGAAGTGGTGACCAGTGTTGACGATCTGCAAATCGTCGCCTTCAACACGGGCAAGGGCCGAACCATGGCAGCCGTCACCGTGCAGAC
>JAFGWK010000104.1 GCA_016937195.1 Paracoccaceae bacterium
ACGCGAAAATTCGCCGATCAATGCTCATTTCATCCTCATCTTGTCAGGGTTGAAATCAATTTCAATCGTCTTCCAACGCGCATATTTGTCAGCCGGCAGCGGGAACCCGTCCGAGCCACAGCGCACAATCGCGCGTTTGCCCGCCTCGAACGCCTGATCAACCGCCGCACCCGTGCCGCCCGACGAACCAACCAGCTTGATCGAGCCAATATCCGGGTGGCCATCGGGGCGCATATTCACCGAGAGCGTCACCGTTGTGCGCAGCGCATCCGAACTGAGTGCGCCGACATTCCAGCACTGCTTCACATCGACGATCAGCGCATCTTTCTCGCCTGCCGTGATGGGCGGGCCAATGGCCGCCTGTCCCGTTCCGCCCGTGCCTTCGCCACCCAGCGCCGCTGCAAGCGCATCCGTCACCGCTGCGCTATCGGTCTTGGCGGGGGCTTTCGGCGTCGCGGGTTTGGCCGCTGCCGGTTTGGCAGGGGTATCGGGCTTGGTGGGCGTGTCCGCTGCGGCCGTTTGCGTCGGCGCGGGCGGCTTGGGCTTGTTGGCCGGGCGCGGCGAGGCCAGCGGCGCCGAGGTCTCGGGCTTATCGTCCGTCTTGGTCGCCTCGGTCACGATTTCGGTCGTGGCTTCGGGCGGCGCCGCGGCCTCTTTCGGCTTTTGCACAACCTGATCGGGCTTGGCCTGCGCATCGGGCGTTTCTTGCGGAGCGGCCTGCTCTGACACCTTGGCATCGGGGGGCGGCGCGGGCGCGGCCTCAGGGGCGACGCGGGGGACGTCCTTGGGCTTGGGGCGAGGAGAAATGACCGGCGCAAGCGCCTCGGAAGGCACCTCGACAGGCGGCGCCATGACTGGCGGCGCCACGGCGACATCAGCGGGTGCGGGCGGCTCGGTCAATGCGCTGACATCGGGCTGCGAATCGGGCTGCGGGGCCGGATCGGGCAAAGCCTCGGGCGTTGGTTCAGATGTCGCCTGCGCATCGGGTGCGGGCGTTTCCGGCGGCGTCGTGGCATCTGGGGTTTGCGGCGCAGTGGGCGCTTGGGGGGCGGGCGTGGGCTGGGGCGCGTCCTTGGGCGCAGACGCCATCATCGCATTGAAATCTTCTTGCGACATCACCGCAACCTGGCTGATCACCGTAGGTTCGTTGGGCTTGGGCTGAAACCAAGCGCTGCCCACGACAGCCCAAAGGATTACCCCCGCATGGAGTGCCCCGGAAACGCCATAACCGATCTTGTCCGCCCGGTTCATTGAAATGTGCCCCCTGGGCTCAATTCCCGGCAGGTGCCGTCAGTTGCGGCCCCCCGGTATCGGTGACCAATGTGATATTAGAGAATCCCGCCCCGTTGAGCGCCCCCATCACCTCGACCACTTTCGAATAGGCTATTTTGCCATCGGCGCGCAGGAAGATCTTGTTACTGTCGCGCTCTTTCGCGATCGCCTGAAGACGCGCCACCAGTTGATCGGCGGGCACTTCGGAATTCATCAGCGCAACCTTGCCGTCGGCTTGGATCGACACGGTCAGCGGCACTTCCGCCTCGGTTGGCACCGCCTTGGCCGCCGTTTTCGGCAACTCCAGCGGCACGCCCACCGTCATCATCGGCGCAGCCACCATGAAAATCACCAACAGCACCAGCATCACGTCAACCATCGGCGTGACGTTGATCTCGCTCATCGCGGTATGGCGCGAAGCACCACCGCGTCTGCGCCGCGATCCGCCCGAGCTACGTTTTGCAACCCCTGCGCCCATATCAGCCGTCCAACTGGCGCGAGAGAATGGTGGTGAATTCGTCGGCAAATGCCTCATAACCCGAGGCGATCCGGTCGGCATCCGAAGACAGCTTGTTGTAGAAAATCACAGCCGGGATTGCCGCGAGCAGGCCCAGCGCCGTCGCGACCAGCGCCTCGGAGATACCGGGTGCCACCACCGCCAATGAGGTATTCTGCGAGATCGCAATCTCTTCAAAGGCAACTTTGATGCCCCAAACGGTGCCAAACAGCCCCACGAAAGGCGAGATCGAGCCAACCGTCGCGAGGAAATTCAGCCCATAGTTCAGCCCCTCGGTCGCCTTGAGGATTGCGACATCCATCGAACGTTCGATGCGCGCCTGCGCACCGGCAATCAGCGCGCCATCCTGTCGATGCGAGCGACGCCATTCCATCATGCCAGCTGCGAAAATCTTTTGGCTCGCCCCCTCGGGGGCAGGCCCGATCTGGTCGAACAACTCGTCCAGCGGCTCACCCGACCAGAACGCGCGATCAAAGGCCTCGGCCTCGGATTTGGCCGCGCGATAGGCGATGAATTTACGAACAATGATCGCCCATGACCAAAAGCTGGCCACCACGAGGATGATCATTACGAGTTTGACGGTGAACGATGCGCGCACAAAAAGTGCCAGCAGAGAGAAGTCGATCTCCTGCGCCATCGCAAGCGAAGATTGGTCCATGAATACTGCTCGCCGTTTTTTGGGGCCACGTTATCGTGGCTCTGATTAGCAGCGATTCTACCTCAGCCGTAAGAGGAACGCCATAACAACGTTGTAATCGCGCCTCACAAACGCCTCATTCAATGCAGTTTCGGCGCTAATTTGCGTCGCATATCGGCGGGAAGTCGCTGAGGCGCGCCCCCCTCGCCAAGGCAAACGATCGTGACAGTGGCGGTGAACAAGATCTCGCCCTCGCGTGTCACCGCCTGATCCATCACGAGCCGCGCCCCGGTATCGGCCACCAATTCGGTCACGACCATCAGTTGGTCGTCAAATTTCGCCGGGCGCAGATAATCCGCTTCAACGCGGCGCACGGCGAAAACGATGCCATGATTGGCCTTAAGCGCAACCTGATCGACGCCCAGCGCGCGAATAAATTCCGACCGCCCGCGTTCGATGAATTTCAGGTAGTTGGCGTAATAAACGATGCCCGCAAGATCGGTGTCTTCGTAATAGACGCGAACCGGAAATTCATGCGCCATCTGGCTCTCCTTGATCGGCCTCACCCACTTCGCGACGCAAATCCCGCACCGCTTGCATGGCCTCATCTTGGCGTAACTCTGCACGCGCGGCCAGCCGCAGCGCATGCGACGAATCGCGCGCCACCGCAGGCATCACCTGATCATAGCCCGCCGCAATCACCGCCGCGATCTCGGGGCGCAGAACGGTGACCCCATGCGCCATCGCAAGGGGCGAGCGCTCGCTAAAGGCCGTGTCCGACCATAGCACGATCATCTGCACCGCCTGTTGCAGCGCGATCACCTCGGCGGGCACTTCATCAAGCCCGGCATCCATGCGCACAAAGCTGAAACAGGCCCGGATCGCGCCGTCAGGGTCGAACCGGAACACGCGATACTGGCTTGCGCCCTGATCATCGAGCCGCACGACCAGATCTTGCAAGCCGTCGATCAGATGATCGAGATTGGGAACCTCAAGCAATTCCTGCCAATCGCGGAAGAAAAAGATCATCAAGTTCGCGCCAAGCTCGGGGTCGGTCTCGGCCATCTTGTGACCCACCAGCGCGACCACCGCCTCAACCGCGCCTTTGACGGTCGCCAAAGTGCCCGCCTCAACCCCGAACACAACGGGCACAATCGGACGACCCCAACGCGCGAAAAGGTAGTCCCCCGAACTCCGTGTGAACAACGGCTGAACGGTCTCTTGCGTGATCTGGCCCTGTTCGCTCATCTTTGCTCCTTACGCGGTTGCCCCTAACCTATGAGATTAGCGCGCGCGCGAAAAGGGCCAGCCGAGAGTGCGCGGATGCATTGCACCTTTCAACCGCGTCACCGTCTGCCTATCTTGAGGCGATAAATATGAGTGAGGGGCGGCAGTTGGGCATTTCCGATATTGCGGACGGGATCACGCGCGGGTTCGAGGGGATCGGTGCGCAGGTCTCGCAGACGCTGTTTGAACCGGTTGTGCGCCTTGGCGTGACGGGGCTGTCACGCGCGGGCAAGACGGTGTTCATCACCTCGCTGGTCGCCAATCTTTTGGATCGTGGGCGCATGCCTGCGCTGGCGGCTGCGAGCGACATCACCGCCGCCTTTCTCCAACCCCAGCCCGACGACACCGTGCCGCGGTTTGACTATGAAAGCCACCTCGCCGCGCTGACAGGGCCAAGCCCGCATTGGCCCGAAGGCACCCGCGCCGTGTCTGAACTGCGGCTGTCCTTTCGCATTCAGCCGCGCGGTTTACTGGGCGCTGTGCGCGGCCCGCGTGTGGTGCATCTTGATATCGTGGATTATCCCGGCGAATGGCTGCTTGACCTCGGGCTGATGGACAAAAGCTATAGTGAATGGAGCAAGCAAGTCCTCGCCCGCCTGCCCCATCGCCCCAAGGGCGCGGAATATCTAACACAAGCAGAAGCCGTTGATGGCACCGCCGAGTTTAACGAACCCAGCGCCAAGGCGCTGGCTGCGGCTTTCACCGGTCACCTGAGCGCCACGCGTGAGGCGGGGTTTTCCGATTGCACGCCGGGGCGCTTCTTGCTGCCCGGAGAATTGGCCGGATCACCCGCGCTAACCTTCGCGCCCCTGCCCGAGGGGGCATCGCCACGCGGCTCGCTGCACCGCGAGATGGAGCGCCGTTACGAGGCCTATAAACGCGAGATCGTGCGTCCGTTCTTTCGCGATCATTTCGCCAAGATCGACCGGCAGGTCGTGCTGGTCGATGTGCTGGGCGCGATCCATGCCGGGCCAGCGGCGCTTGAAGACCTGCGCGGCTCGATGGTCGATATCCTGTCGGCCTTTCGTCCCGGCACAGCGGGCTGGCTGGCCTCGCTTCTGGGCGCGCGTCGGGTGGAACGCATCCTGTTTGCCGCCACCAAGGCCGATCACCTGCATCATTCGCAACATGCCCGCCTGACCGCAATCACCGGCGCACTGCTACGCGAAGCCAAAGATCGCGCGGATTTTTCGGGGGCGAAGACTTTGGCGCTGTCGCTGGCAGCGCTGCGCACGACCACCGAAGAAGAGATCACCCATGATGGCGCGGCACTCAAGGCCGTGCGCGGGCGATTGGAGAGCGGCAAATCGGTCGCGCTTTATCCCGGCGAACTGCCTGCGGACCCGGCCCATCTGCTAGCCCCTGCGGCCCAAGGCGCGCAAGCTTGGCTGGACGAGGATTACGCGATCATGAATTTCGCCCCCGCCCCCGTGATCTTAAAACCCGGCGATGGCCCACCCCATATCCGGCTGGATCGCGCCGCAGACTTTTTGATCGGGGACAAGCTATGAAAAAACCGGTGATGATCGAGATCGACGCCGCCCCCTCGCCCGCCGAGGCCGCCCCGATCGAGGATATGCCCGCCGCCACCGAAGAGCGCCTTGAGGGCCGCGCGATGCAGATCGCAACCCGGCTTGGGGCGCGGCGCAGTTCGGGCGTGACCCGGTTCTTTTGGCGCGCCTTGGTGGCGCTGGTCGGCTTCCTCGTTTCGGTGGCGCTGTGGCGCTTTATCGACGGGTTGTTTGCCACCCATCCGATCTTGGGCTGGATCGGCTCGGCGCTGGTGCTGGCCTTCGCGCTTGGTGCGCTGCTGATCGCGGGGCGCGAGATCGCGGCATTCTCGCGGCTGGCGCGGCTTGATAAGGTGCATAAAGAGGTCTCCGAGGCGCTGGCCACCGATGACCTAAGCCGCGCGCGCAAGGTGGTGAGCCATGTTTCGGGGCTGTATTCTGCGCGCCCCGAAATGGAATGGCCGCGCGCAAGGCTGAAAGAGCGCGCGAGCGAAGTTCTCGATACCGACACACTGATGGGGCTGGCTGAGACCGAGTTGATGGCCCCGCTCGATGCCGCTGCGCGTCTGGAAATCGAAGCCGCGGCGCGCACCGTCGCAACCGTCACGGCGCTGGTGCCCCTTGCGCTGGCCGATGTCGTGACCGCGCTTACGGCCAATCTGCGCATGATCCGCCGCATCGCCGAGATTTATGGCGGACGCTCAGGCTCGCTTGGCTCGATCCGGCTGGCGCGCACGGTGATGACGCATCTGGTAGCTACCGGCGCGGTGGCGGCTGGCGATGATCTGATTGAAACCATGACCGGCGGGCATTTGATGACCAAGCTGTCGCGTCGCTTTGGCGAAGGCATGATCAACGGCGCGCTGACCGCCCGCGTTGGTATTGCGGCGCTTGAAGTCTGCCGCCCGATGCCGTTTCGCACGTTGAAAAAGCCGCGCGTAACCAATCTGATCGGGCGTTCGCTGAGCGGGGTGTTTAACAAGAAAGGCGTCGATTCCGAGTGATCAAAGGGGGCGCGGCTAAATCCGCCCCCCTTTCACACGTTACTTCTTGCGCCCCATCAGACGGTCGAACCAGCTTTTGGCACCTTCCTCGGCATCGTCCCACGCCTCGCCCGCATCCTCAATCAGCGGATCAATCGAGCGTTCGCGGAACTGTCGCCACATCGCGCGGATCACCAAAATCAGCGCCAGCAACAGCGTCAGGATCACGATATTCACCCAAGGGATAATACGCGTATCCGGCCCCGCCACGACCTTCATCCCGACCGCATTGGGAAAGATCGTCAGCCAGTTCGAGCGCCAGCCATAGCGCGTGACCGACACCCAAACCGGATCGGCCTTGGTCGAGATCAGCGATTCCGCCTGTGCCTGAAGGTTCGAACTGTCGAGCTTGAAATAGGGCGGCCAGCCCCAGCCGGTATCTTCATTGCGAAACACCAGCGGTTTGCCATTAGCGCGCACCGTATTGATAAAACGCACATCCCGGCTGGCCCCCGGCGCCGTGCCAACATCTGGCGCGGCCCAGAAGATCGAGTTCTCTCCGAAATCGACGCGGCGAACTTCGGTACCAACCACGCGCACGATATCATGACGCGGCAAGTTGTAGCTTAGGAAGGTAAAGACGGTGATCGCCAGAACCGCCCAGAAACCCCATTTCAGATAGCGCATCAAACCCTCACGCGTAATTCACGAGATAAATAAGCCCCACAACCAAAGCGATGGGCAAGATATAGACCAGCCAGATCAACTTGCGCAGCAGGCTTCGTTCGTAATTCTTCATTCCGATCTCGACATAAATCTCACGCGGGCCGGGGGTGTCGCCTGCGGCCTCAGCTTCGGCCCATTCGTCTTCCAACGCCTCGCGGCGTAACGAGCGCGCATAGATCCGCACGAGCCAGAAGATCACGCTCAGCGCGATGAACCCGAGAATCGCCAGCCGGACAAAGCCAAACATCGCCCCTGCTCCTTGCAAGTTGCGCCAATCATACGCGCCAAACGCGGGTCAAACCAGCGCGTTACCCTTTGCGTGCTGCCATCGCCATGCGGATCAGTTTGATCGCGATAGCCGCAGTTGCTACCGGCACCAAGGCCAGCACATAGGTCGCAGCGAACATCTGGCGCGGTGCGTAGCCGTTCGTGCAACTGCCGACATCGGAAAAGAAACGCATGATAAAACCCGCGCCGCAGGACGTGCCGGTCATGTAAAAGGCGGGCACCAGCATACCAATCGGGATGAAGGCCAGCAGTTTCGCCCATTCATATTTCGACAACCAACCGCCGACCGCCACGCAAATCACCAAGGCGAAGGCTAAAAACAGGTTCATAATCATTCCTCCTACCGGCAAGCCCGCCGGGTTTGCCTCTCGATAGCGTGTCATACGGGCAAACTCCATGCGTTTTCCCTCTTGGAGCGCCCCATTTGCGGGTCTAGCCTTGCGTCATGGACCTCAATACCAAAGTCAAAGCCGAAATCGACAACCGCCGCGATGCGCTGGTAGCGCTGACGCGCGATCTGATCATGATCCCGACGCTGAACCCACCGGGGCGCAACTATCTGGAGATCTGCGAATACCTCGCGGCGCGGCTGGCAGCACGCGGTTTCAAGACCGAGCTGATCCGCGCAAAGGATGCGCCCGGCGATAGCGACCGCTATCCGCGCTGGAACCTTGTCGCACGGATCGAAGGCACGCGCCCCGGCGAGTGCGTGCATTTCAACTCGCATCACGACGTGGTCGAACTGGGCCACGGCTGGACCCGCGACCCGTTTGGCGGTCAGGTTGAGGGCGACCGGATTTACGGGCGTGGCGCATGTGACATGAAAGGCGGGCTCGCGGCCTCGATCATCGCGGCCGAAGCGTTTCTCGCCGCCTGCCCCGATTTTGCGGGCGCGATTGAAATCTCGGCCACGGCAGATGAGGAAAGCGGCGGCTTTGGCGGCGTGGCCTATCTTGCCGAGCAGGGCCGCTTTGACCCCGCCCGCGTGCAGCACGTGATCATCCCCGAGCCGTTGCACAAAGATCAGATATGTCTGGGCCATCGCGGCGTCTGGTGGGCGGAAATCGAGACCCATGGCCGGATCGCGCATGGCTCCATGCCGTTTCTGGGCGACAGCGCGATCCGCCACATGGGCGCGGTTCTGGAAGAAATGGAGCAGACGCTGTTTCCGCTTTTGGCCAGCAAGCGCACCGAGATGCCCGTGATCCCGGACGGGGCGCGCGCCTCGACGCTCAATATCAATTCGATCCATGGCGGAGAGCCGGAACAAGACGCCGATTACACCGGCCTGCCCGCGCCCTGCGTGCCCGATCGCTGCCGGATTATCATTGATCGCCGGTTTCTGATCGAAGAAGAGATCGGGCAGGTCAAAGCAGAGATCGCCAATCTGATGGAGCGGGTCAAAACACGCCGCCCCGAATTCTCGTATGAGATCCGCGATCTGTTTGAAGTCCAGCCGTCGATGACCGATCGTGACGCGCCCGTCGTGCGCTCCACCGCAAGCGCGATTGCGGCAGTGCTGGGCCGCGAGGCCGCCTATGTCGTCTCCCCCGGCACCTACGATCAAAAGCATATCGACCGGATCGGGCGGCTGAAAAACTGCATCGCCTATGGGCCAGGTCTGCTGGAACTTGCCCATCAGCCCGATGAATGGGTTGGCATTACCGATATGGCCGACAGTGCCAAGGTAATGGCGCTGGTGCTGGTCGAACTGTTGGCCCGCTAGGGGCGGGAAAGTGATTTTGCGCGCACCAGATGCGCGTGACGCCATGTTATGCGGGCCCAGGCCGGCAGTCGGCAACCTTCGCCACGGCGCGATCAGACATCAGGCTTGGATCGGCGAGCTTGGCCGGATCTGGTTCTGCGCCCGTCGGATCATCTGATGCTTAAGGCAGGCCCACGCGTTGTGGTCGGCCCCAACAAGTATAACGACACTTATTTCGGCGTGACGGCAGCAGAATCCCTGGCCAGTGCTGGCGCGCTTGCAGCCTACAATCCCGGCTCGGGCGTAATCAGCTCCGGGATCGAAGTTGGCGCGACCTATGCGCATTACGACAGGTGGAGCATCAAGCGCGGTGCGCCACGACCGCGTCCAAAACAAGGCCAAGGACTCGTCGATTGTGGGGCAAGGGTCGGTTGAGCAAGTCCACGTGATCATCGGCGCGTCGCGTTTGTTCTCGTTCACCTTCTGATTTCAGGACTGCTTAAACTTGAGAGCGCGGCGAATTAAGTCGCCCTCTTGGCATGTTGCCCCGGGGCCATTCTGGCGGATATATTGGGGCAATACAAAGCCCCAAGCATAAAACCGAACCCCGGATGCGTCTTGGCCAAGCCACAAAGCGCTCCGAAAAGCAGCCCCAGTTCAGTCCCAATGTTTGTAATCCTGCTAAACTG
>JAFGWK010000105.1 GCA_016937195.1 Paracoccaceae bacterium
CCCTACACGCTTGAGGCAAATGACATGCGCTTCGCCACGGCGCCCGGCTATATTGAGGGCGCGCAGTTCTTCACCTATCTCAAGGACAGTTTCGACACGCTTTACGCCGAGGGGCTAGAGGGTGCGCCCAAGATGTTCTCGGTCGGGCTGCATAACCGTTTGATCGGGCGGCCGGGCAAACTTGCCGGGCTGAAACGCTTTCTTGAGTATGCGCGCAGGCATGAGGGCGTGTGGTTTGCTACGCGTGGACAGATCGCGGCGCATTGGGCGGCCACGAACCCGCCGGTCCGGCGCGAGCGCCCCAGCCAGATGAGCCGCGCGCGCTTTGTCGAGGTCTTTGGCGGGATTTACGAACACTCCCCTTGGATCGCCGAGCGCGCCTTCGATCTCGAACTTGGCCCCGCGCATGATTGCCATGAGGGCATGGCCTCGGCCCTTGCGCGGATGTTTCGCAGCGCCAGCGCGGATGAGCGGTTGGGCGTTCTGACCGCGCATCCCGATCTGGCAGGCAAGCTAGCGCAGGCGAAGCGGCTGACAGCGGAAAGCACAAGCGAGCAGGCCAGCGCCGGGCTGGATCTGCTCAGCGATGCCGAACGCGCCACATTTGAGGCGCTCAACACGCAATATACCAAGAAATTCGGCTTCCCCTTTATCATCGCGGTGAAAGACAACTCCAAGGCGTCGATCTTGCACGCCTTTCATCGTCGCTTGGCCAATAACCGCGCAGCCGAACTGGACGAGGCCTGCATACAGGTCGAGCGTATCGCGTGGCACCGTCTTGGCGCACTTGATCTTTAACTCGCGCCCAGTTCTGCAATCAGCCAGTCTTGGAATGCCGCCACGGGGGCGCTGCCCATCGTGCGCTCGGGCAGGATCAGAGAATAGGTTTCGCCCGTCTCAAACCGTCGGTTTGAGGCCAGTACAAGCCGCCCTTGTTGCAAGGCCGGTGCGGCGATGATCTCGGGCACCAACCCGATTCCCATTCCCGCCCCCGCCGCATCCATGATCATGTCGAAATGATCAAACCGCGCGCCCCGCAAGATGTCGCGCGGATCGCGCCCGGTATCGCGAAACCAATCGAGCCACAGTGTCGGGCGCGTCGACTGCTGCAACAGCGGATGGCTTAACAACGCATCATCCCCCAGCGGCGCGCCCCCGTCCAACCGCCCCGGCGCACAGACGGCCACCAACGTCTCGCACAGCAGTTCCACGGCCTGCGTGCCCGACCCTTCATGCTGTGTGCGCATAATCGCCAGATCGAACGGGTCGCTTTGAAAATCCACCGGATGCAGCCGTGCAGTCACGTCCAGACTGATCTGCGGTGCGATTTTCTCGAATCGGGCCAGCCGCGCAATTAGCCAGCTGCGCGCAAACGAGGGTAGTACCGCAATCCGCAAAATCGCATCCGCCCCGCCAAAGGCCATCACCCCCATCGCGGCGCTATCAAGGCTTGCCAGAACCGCCTCGGCTCGGTCCAAAAACACTTGTCCCGCTGGCGAAAGCACCAACCGCTTGCGCACCCGGTTGAACAGCGCCACGCCCAGCCGCTCCTCCAGCGTGCCCAGCGAACGCGAGATCGCGCTTTGCGTCAGGTTCAGCTCTTGGGCGGCGCGGGTTGTCGTGCCATGGCGCGCGCAGGCGGTGAAGGCCTGTAGCTCGCTTACGGTCGGAATATAGGCTTTGCGCATAGCTTGGGCTTTCTGAAAGGTTCTACAAGTTTATGCGTAAATCTCATCATGTTCAAAATTAAAATCGTTTGCTCTCGCGCCTTTGATCGTTAGGATTACGTCCAACCCAAGACCGACATATGAGGATGTAGATGACCGATCGCCCCACGCTCAAAGCCAAGGATGCTCCCGATCTGGGGCAGTTCACTTGGGATGATCCGCTGCATCTTGACGATCAGCTAACTGAAGACGAGCGGATGCTGCGCGATGCGGCGCGCGCCTATGCGCAAGACAAGCTACAACCCCGCGTGATTGACGCCTACGCAAACGAGGAAACCGATCCTGCGATTTTCACTGAGATGGGCGCGATGGGCTTGCTCGGCGCGACCATCCCCGAGGAATATGGCGGGCTTGGCGCGGGCTATGTGTCCTACGGTCTGATAGCGCGCGAGGTTGAGCGGGTCGATAGCGGCTACCGTTCGATGATGTCGGTGCAATCCAGCCTCGTGATGTATCCGATCTATGCCTATGGCAGCGAAGAACAGCGTCAGAAATACCTGCCCAAGCTGTCCAGCGGCGAATATATCGGCTGCTTTGGTCTGACCGAACCCGATGCGGGATCGGACCCCGGCGGCATGAAGACGCGGGCCGAGAAAACCGCGACCGGCTATCGCCTTACCGGCACCAAGATGTGGATCAGCAACGCCCCGATCGCCGATGTCTTCGTGGTC
Source organism: Paracoccaceae bacterium (assembly GCA_016937195.1). Lineage (GTDB taxonomy): Bacteria > Pseudomonadota > Alphaproteobacteria > Rhodobacterales > Rhodobacteraceae > Thioclava. The sequence continues at coordinate 2,399 of JAFGWK010000105.1, forward strand.
TGGGCCAAATCTGAGGCCCATGGCGGCAAGATCCGTGGCTTCGTTTTGGAAAAGGGCATGAAGGGCCTCTCCGCGCCAAAAATCGGCAACAAGCTGTCCTTGCGCGCAAGTATCACCGGCGAAATCGTAATGCAGGGCGTCGACGTTGGCGAAGACGCTTTGTTGCCCTATGTGGAGGGCCTCAAGGGGCCGTTTGGCTGCCTGAACCGCGCGCGCTACGGCATCGCGTGGGGCGTGATGGGGTCGGCTGAGTTCTGCTGGCATGCCGCGCGCCAATACGGGCTGGATCGCAAGCAGTTCAACAAGCCGCTGGCACAGACTCAGCTGTTCCAGAAAAAGCTCGCCGATATGCAGACCGAGATCACCTTGGGGCTACAAGCCGCGCTGCAAACGGGCCGCCTGATGGATGCCGCCAAGGCCGCCCCCGAGATGATCAGCCTCATCAAGCGCAACAATTGCGGCAAGGCGCTGGACGTCGCGCGATTGTCGCGCGACATGCATGGCGGCAACGGAATTTCGGGTGAATTTCAGGTGATCCGCCACATGGTGAACTTGGAAACGGTCAACACCTATGAGGGCACCCATGACGTGCATGCGCTGATCTTGGGGCGCGCGCAGACGGGCTTGCAGGCCTTCGCATGAGCGCTCCGCTTGAGGGCGTGAAGGTCGTTGAATTGGCACGCATTCTGGCTGGCCCTTGGGCGGGTCAGGTGCTGGCTGATCTGGGCGCCGAGGTGATCGAGGTCGAGGCTCCCGAGGGCGACGACACCCGCCGCTGGGGCCCGCCCTTTATCGCGCGTGAGGGCGATGGCCCCGAAAATCGCTCGGCCGCCTATTTCCATGCCACCAATCGCGGCAAGCGCTCTGTCATCGCCGATTTTCGCACGCCTGAAGGACAGCAAATCGTGCGTGACCTAGTGGCCGACGCCGATGTGGTGATCGAAAATTTCAAACTCGGAGGCCTCAAGAAATATGGCCTCGATTACGCCAGCCTCAGCGCGCTCAACCCGCGCCTCGTCTATTGCTCGATCACCGGGTTTGGCCAGGATGGCCCTTATGCCAGCCGTGCGGGCTACGACTTTCTGATCCAAGGCATGGCGGGCTGGATGGATCTCACCGGCGATCCCGAGGGCCAGCCGCAAAAGGTGGGCGTTGCCTTCGCCGATCTCTTCACCGGGCTTTACGCAGTGATCGGCATTCAAGCGGCCCTGGCCGCGCGGCAGCGCACGGGGCGGGGCCAGTTGGTCGATATGGCGCTTTTGGATTGCGCCGTGGGCGTATTGGCTAATCAAGGTATGAATTATCTCGCCACGGGCACCGCTCCGCGTCGCTTGGGAAATACCCATCCCAATATCGCCCCTTACGAAGTTGTTAGCGTTGCCGATGGCGATCTGATCCTCGCGGTGGGCAATGACGGGCAGTTTGCACGGCTTTGCACGGTGCTTGGGCTCGATCTGTCGAGTGACCCGCGTTTTGCAACCAACGAGGCGCGCGTCGCCAATCGCGCACAGATGCGTGCGGTGTTGCTGCCTGCACTGGCTGCTTGGCCGCGCGCCGATCTGCTCGCCGCGCTAGAGGCCGCAACCGTGCCCGCAGGCCCAATTAATTCGCTAGATCAAGTGTTTGACGATCCTCAAGTCCAAGCACGAGAGATGCGCATTGAGGCAGAGGGGATCGCAGGAATTCGCACTCCGATCCGCCTGTCTGACACGCCATTGGCAACCACGCGTCCGGCGCCGAAACTGCCCCCTTCCTCTTGATAAAAATATCCCGGGGGTGAATGGCCGAAGGCCAGAGGGGGCTGCGCCCCAATCATACTAGCCGCTACAGGCGAGCGTCAGCGCAATCGGGATATTGTCGGGCCCGCCATGCACATCGGGCTTATTCACCGCGATATTGGGCACGCAGGTTTGCCCCTCGGCGGTCCCTCGAATAATCACCGGATCGCTTTTGACGGGCACTAGCCCGGTCAGATTTTC
>JAFGWK010000106.1 GCA_016937195.1 Paracoccaceae bacterium
ATCATTGAAAGCGTTTGGGCGGGGGATAGCTCTGGCTACGGGTTCTGGATGCTGGTCATCGCGGCTGCGTTCACTTCGTTCTATTCGTGGCGCCTGATCTTCCTAACCTTCTTTGGCAAGCCGCGCGGCGATCATCACGCCCATGACCATGCCAAGGAAAGCGGGTTGGTCATGACTGTGCCGCTGATGGTGCTTAGCCTTGGTGCAATCTTTGCCGGGATGATCTGGTATAATGTGTTCTTTGGTGATCATGCCAAGCTGGTGAAATTCTTTGGCCTGCCCGCCCATACCGAGCAAATGGCCGAAGGGCATGGCGCAGCGGATGGCACAGGCCACGCGATGACCGAGGCGCAGGCCGAGGCCGAAGTCACCGCCGATGCCGCGCATTCGCCTGACATGGGACCGTCGGCAGCCGTGCTTGCCGATCCGGGCGTTGCTCCGCAAGGCGCGATCTTCATGCATAGCGAGAACGCCGTGATTGAGGATGCCCATAACGCGCCGGCCTGGGTCAAGGTCTCGCCCTTTGTGGCGATGGTTCTGGGGCTGTTCGTGGCATGGATGTTTTACATCAAGGACACGCGTTTGCCCAAACGGCTGGCCGAGGCGCAGCCCGTGCTGCACCGGTTCTTGCTCAACAAGTGGTATTTCGACGAGCTTTACGAGGTGATCTTTGTGCGCCCCGCATTGTGGATCGGATACACGTTCTGGAAGAAAGGGGACGAAGGCTCTATCGACCGCGTCATCGACGGCGTGGCTGTGGGGATTGTCCCGTCATTCACGAGGTTCATCAACAGGATGCAATCGGGTTATCTGTTCCACTACGCATTCGCGATGGTGATCGGGATCGTCGGTCTGATGTTCTGGGTCTTGCTTAACGGGGGGAGCAACTGATGCAGCACCTGCTTTCTATTGTCATCTTCATCCCCGCCGTTGCCGCGCTGATCCTTGCGTTGGTGCAACGGGGCGGCACCGAGGCCGCAGATCGCAACGCCAAATGGCTTGCGCTAACGGCGACGGCGGTGACCTTTCTTGTGTCGCTGTTCCTGCTGACCGGGTTTGATCCCTCAAATACCGACTACCAGTTCGTAGAGCATTACAGCTGGATCATGGGCCTGCAATATCGCGTTGGCATCGACGGGCTGTCGATCCTGTTCGTGTTGCTGACCACCTTCATGATGCCGCTGGTCATTCTGGCAAGCTGGGAGGTCAAGCACCGCGTTAAGGAATACATGATCGCGTTCCTGTTGCTGGAAACGCTGATGATCGGCACGTTTGTCACGCTCGATCTTGTGCTGTTCTATCTGTTCTACGAAGCCTGTCTGATCCCAATGTTCCTGATTATCGGGATCTGGGGGGGCAAACAGCGCGTCTACGCCGCGTTCAAGTTCTTCCTTTATACGTTCTTCGGCTCGGTCTTCATGCTCGTGGCGATTATCTACATCTATTACCACACTGGCACGACGGACATGCCCAACTTGTTGAGCGACAAGTTCCCCTACACGCCGCTACACATCCTTGGGGTGACGATACCGGGCGGGGTGCAGACGCTGCTTTGGCTCGGGTTCTTCATCTCGTTCGCGGTGAAAATGCCGCTTTGGCCGGTGCACACATGGTTGCCTGCCGCGCACGTTCAGGCGCCGACGGCGGGGTCGATCGTGCTGGCGGCGGTGCTGCTGAAACTGGCTGACTACGGCTTCTTGCGGTTTTCTCTGCCGATGTTCCCGGTGGGCAACATGGTGGTGGGCCCTTGGGCGATGTGGCTGGCGGTGATCGCGATCATCTACACCTCGCTGGTGGCACTGGTGCAAGACGACATGAAAAAGGTGATTGCCTACAGCTCGGTCGCGCATATGGCCTTTGTGCTGCTCGGGATCTTCTCGGGCACGCAGCAGGGTATCGAAGGCGGTATCATGATGGTTGTGGCACACGGCTTTGTTTCGGGCGCGCTGTTCCTGTGCGTGGGCGTGATCTATGACCGGATGCACACCCGCGAGATCGCAGCCTTCGGCGGCTTGGCCAAGCGGATGCCGTCGTACGCGCTGATCTTTATGTTCTTCACGATGGCCAATGTCGGCTTGCCCGGCACTGCCAACTTTGTCGGGGAATTCCTGATCCTAGTGGGGACGTTCCAGGTGAATACCTGGGCGGCGATGCTGGCGACAACCGGCGTCATCTTGTCGGCAGCCTATGCGCTGTGGCTCTATCGTCGGGTGGTGTTTGGCGATCTGATCAAGGAAAGCCTGCGCTCAATCACCGATCTGAGCACGCGTGAGAAATGGATCTTTGCGCCGATGATCGCGATGACCCTGATCTTGGGCGTCTATCCTGATCTGGTGACAGATATCATCGGACCCTCCGTGACCAATCTGGTCGAGAACTATCACGAAGCCCTGCCGGACAATCTCCTGTCCGACCTGGTCGAACACTGAGGAGCCCCAGAGATGACTGCTTCGGATTTCTCTACCGTCCTGCCGGAATTTTTGCTGTCCATCTATGCGATGGCGGCGCTGCTGGTCGGGGTTTGGTTTGGTAAGGATAAGCTGGCCTCGACGCTGCTTTGGTCCACCTGCGCTGTGATGCTGCTGGTTGCGGCATGGATCGGGCTGGGTGGCGGTGGCACGCATCAAGCCTTTGACGGCTTGTTCATCGACGATGCCTTTTCGCGCTTTGCCAAAGTCTTGGTGCTGATCGCGGCGGCGCTGATCCTCGCGATGAGCGCGGACTATATGGAGCGTCGCGGCTTGCTGCGCTTTGAATTTCCGATCCTGATCACGCTGTCGGTTGTTGGCATGATGATGATGGTTTCGGCGGGCAACCTGATGTCGCTCTATATGGGGCTCGAGTTGCAATCGCTTGCGCTTTACATCGTCGCAGCCCTGCGCCGCGATAGCGAGAAAAGCTCGGAGGCGGGTCTGAAATACTTCGTCCTCGGCGCACTGTCCTCGGGCATTCTGCTGTATGGCGCGTCGCTGACCTACGGCTTTGCTGGCACGACGCAATTTTCGGGCATCATGCAGGTGGTACAAGCGGGGCAGTTGCCGATGGGGCTGCTGTTCGGTCTGGTGTTCCTGATCGCGGGTCTGGCCTTTAAGGTCTCGGCCGTGCCGTTCCACATGTGGACGCCCGACGTCTATGAAGGGTCGCCCACGCCAGTGACCGCATTTTTCTCGACCGCGCCGAAAGTCGCGGCGATGGCGCTGATCGCACGGCTGATGTTTGACGCCTTCGGTCAGGTGCCTGCGCAATGGGGGCAAGTGATCGGGCTGCTGGCTGGTTTGTCGATGATCTGGGGGTCGTTCGCGGCCATTAGCCAGCGTAACATCAAACGTCTGATGGCCTATTCCTCGATCACCCATATGGGGTTTGCGCTGCTCGGTTTGACCGCTGGCACCGTGTTCGGGGTGCAGGCGATGCTGACCTATATGGCGATCTATGTGACGATGAATGTGGGCGTGTTTGCCTTCATCTTGTCGATGGAGCGCGACGGCCAGCCGGTGACCGATATCAAGGCGCTCAACCTCTATGCCAGCCGTGAGCCGACCAAAGCGCTGGCGATGATGATCTTGCTGTTCAGCCTTGCGGGCGTGCCCCCGATGCTGGGCTTCTTCGCGAAATATGCGGTGCTGACGGCGGCCATTCAGGGCGGTTATATCTGGTTGGCGCTGCTGGGGGTTCTGACTTCGGTTGTGGCGGCGTTTTACTACATCCGCATCATCTACTTCATGTATTTTGGCAAAGAGGTCGAGCCCCTCGATCATCGGATGCCGGCAGTGCAATGGGGACTTTTGGTGGCTTCGGCATTGGTGACGGTGTTTGGCGTCTTTAACCTCTTTGGAATCGAAGGCGCGGCGCAGGCTGCGGCGGCGGCCCTTGTCAACTAAAGACACGGTCTGGCCCGAGGGCGTGGCGCGCCATGTGCTGCCCTCGGTCGATTCTACCATGAACGAAGCGGCCCGGTTAGCGCCGGGCCTTTCGGGTTCAACATGGATCTTCGCGCGGGTGCAAACAGCGGCGCGTGGGCGGCGGGGCCGGGTTTGGCGCGCGCCCGAGGGAAGCTTCTCAGCGACTTTGCTGATGCGCCCCGAGGGAGGGTTGGCGCACGCCGCGCTTTACTCCTTTGTGGCGGCGCTTGCCCTTGAGGCCGCGCTAAGCCATGTCGCAGGTCCGCATGCGCGTCTTTCGATCAAATGGCCCAATGATGTGTTGCTGGACGGTGGCAAGATCGCGGGGATTTTGCTGGAAACGCTGGGGCAGGGCGCAGATAGCGCGCTGGCCATCGGGATCGGTGTGAACCTTGCCCATGCACCTGCGCACGATACGCTGGAAGCTGGCGCGATGGCGCCCGTTTCGCTGCTGGAACAGACCGGGCTGCGCGTCACGCCCGAGGACTTCTTGCCGATGCTGGCGCGCGCCTTTGCCCATTACGACCAGCAGTTTCGCGACTACGGTTTCGATGCGATCCGCAATGCGTGGCTTGCGCGCGCCGCGCGTCTGGGCGAACCCATCACGGCGCGCGTGGGCAGCCAGACCTATCACGGCATCTTCGAGACGATAGATCATAGCGGGGCGCTGACCCTGCGCGAGCAACAGGGGACGCGCGCAATCGCGGCGGCCGATATTTTCTTTTGAGTGCGAAAAGGGGCGGGTATGCTTCTGTGTATTGATTGCGGCAATACCAACACGGTGTTTTCGATCTGGGACGGGAATGCGTTTCTCTCGACCTGGCGAATGGAGACCAATCACAAGCGCACGGCGGATGAGTATTTCGTCTGGCTCTCGGGGCTGATGCGCCTGCATGAGATCACCGGCAAAATCACCGAGACGATCATCTCCTCAACCGTGCCGCGCGTGGTGTTCAACTTGCGGGTGCTGTGCAATCGCTATTTCGACTGTCGCCCCGTCGTGGTGGGCAAGCCGGAATGCGCACTGCCCGTCGCCCCGCGCGTCGATGAGGGCACAACCGTTGGACCCGACCGACTGGTGAATGCGGTGGCGGGGTTTGATCGTCATGGCGGCGATATCGTGGTGGTCGATTTCGGCACGGCGACCACCTTTGACGTGGTCGCGCGCGATGGGGCCTATATTGGTGGCGTGATTGCGCCCGGTGTGAACCTGAGCCTTGAGGCATTGCACCAATCCGCCGCAGCACTCCCCCATGTCGATATCACCAAGCCCCAAGCCGTTATCGGGACAAATACCATCGCTTGTATCCAATCTGGTGTCTTTTGGGGGTATATTGGGCTTGTCGAGGGTATCGTGCGCCAGATAAGGGTCGAACGTGACCGCCCGATGAAGGTGATCGCCACCGGAGGGCTTGCGCCGCTGTTTGATCAGGGGTTCGATCTTTTCGACAAGGTCGAGGAAGACCTCACCATGCATGGCCTTCGCCTGCTATATGACTACAATAAAGGACTAACCGCGTGACAGAACGATTGATCTATCTTCCCCTTGGCGGCGCCGGCGAAATCGGCATGAATGCCTATGTCTATGGCTATGGGCGCGCGGGGAAAGAGCGGCTGATCGTGGTCGATCTGGGCGTGACCTTCCCCGATATGGACAGCTCTCCCGGCGTCGATCTGATCATGGCCGATGTGGCTTGGCTTGAGGAAAACGCTGATCGCATCGAGGCGATTTTCATCACCCACGCGCACGAAGACCATATCGGCGCGCTCGCCCATGTCTGGAACAAGCTGCGCAAGCCGGTGTTTGCGCGCGCGTTCACGGGCCGGATCGGCCAGCTCAAGCTGGAAGAAGCGGGCATCCCCGCCGAAACGATCCAAATCGTTGAGCCGCGCCCGCATGCCATCGACGCGGGGCCGTTCACCGTGCAGTTCGTGCCGGTGTCGCACTCGATCCCCGAAAGCTCGGCGCTGGTCATCGACACGCCCGCCGGGCGCATCGTGCATACCGGCGATTTCAAGCTGGATGGCAATCCGATCGTGGGCGAGGCCTTTGATCCGGTCATGTGGCACGAGATCGCGCAGGAAGGCGAGGGCGTGAAGGTCTTGGTGAGCGATTCCACCAATGTGTTCTCGCCCATGCCCGGCCGATCCGAGGCGACTTTGGCCGAGCCGTTGACGAAGTTGATCGCCGATCAAACTGGCATGATCGTGGCCACCACCTTCGCCTCAAACGTGGCGCGCCTGAAGACGCTGGCCGAGGCGGGCGTTGCGGCGGGCCGCTCGGTCTGTCTGCTCGGGCGCGCGATGAAACGCATGGTCGGCACAGCTCAGGAAACCGGCGTTCTCAAAGGCATGCCCGGCACGATTCCGCCCGAAGAGGCCGTTAAACTGCCTCGCGGCGATCTGATGTTGATTGTGACCGGGTCGCAAGGCGAGCGGCGCGCGGCCTCGGCGCAGCTTTCGCGCGGGAAATATCTGGGTCTAGAGATGAAAGAGGGCGACAGTTTTCTGTTTTCGTCCAAAACCATCCCCGGCAATGAACGCGGCGTGATCCGCATCATGAACGCGTTTTCCGAAATGGGCGTGGATGTGATCGACGATCATGACGGGCTGTATCACGTCTCGGGCCATGCCAACCGCCCCGATCTTGAGGCGGTGCATGACCTGCTGCGCCCGAAAATGCTGATCCCGATGCATGGCGAACACCGCCACCTACGCGAGCATGCCAAGATCGCGCAAGCCAAAGGGATTGCCTCGGAAGTGGCGACCAACGGCTCGATGATCGACCTTTCGGGCAATGTGCCCAAGGTTGTCGAATATATCGAAGCCGGGCGCACCTATCTGGATGGCTCGGTCAAGATCGGCGCGATGGATGGCGTGGTGCGCGGGCGTATCCGCATGGCGCTGAACGGTCTGGTGCTGGTCACGGTCATTCTGGACGAGCAGGATCAACCGCTTGGTGATCCGTGGGTCGAAACGATGGGCCTGCCGAAACTGGGGCGTGGCGGCGCCAATCTGGTCGAGCAGATCGAAGACGAGATGACGGATTTCGTCAATCGTGCATCGGTCAAAGTGCTGTCCAAAGACGACAAGATGGACGAGGCGCTGCGCCGCATCGCGCGTCAGGTCTCGATGGAAGAGATCGGCAAAAAACCCGAAGTGATCGTGGTGACCTCGCGGCTGACCGACGAATAAAATCCTTATGTGCGCCGGTTGCGCCGCGCCCGAACTGGCTATGAAAAAGCCCGCCAGAGGAAACTCCGGCGGGCTTTTTTCGGTTCGAAAATCTAGACTTAGCTTTCCGCGCTATCCTCGGTTTCCACTTCGCTCTCAGCGTCCGGTTTGCTGGTGCGGAACGAGCGGGTGAGGAAATCGGGCATGTGATCGCCCATCCCGACAACCGAATTTCCACGATCAGAATCGCGGCGGTTGTTGCGGCCACCGCGCGAACGGCGATTGTCGTCACGCTCGTTCGCGGGTTTCGCTTCGGGCTTGGAGGGTGCGGCCTGTTCAGGCGCGGGCGCAGGTGCGACCCCGACCGCCGGAGCAGCCACAGGCGCCGGAGTTTGCACAATCGGCGTGGTTGCCGCGTTTTCCTGCTGATCGGTCTTTTTGGCGTCGCGCGAGGGGCGCGGGCCACGGCTGGAGCGCGAACTACCACTGCGCGACTCGCCATCGCGCGAGCGACCGCCGCGGCTGCGACCGCCTTTGGAATCGTCGCGCTTTTGCGGCGCAGTCTTGGCCCCTTCGGACAGCTCAAACCCTTCGGGCGGCACTGCGCGCGGGATTTCGCTTTCGATCAGGCTTTCGATACCTTGCAGATATTTTTCATCCGAAGGCGTCGCGATCGAAATCGCCGCGCCTTTGCGCCCGGCGCGCCCGGTGCGTCCGATGCGGTGCACGTAATCC
>JAFGWK010000107.1 GCA_016937195.1 Paracoccaceae bacterium
CGCCAGTTTCGGGCATTCGGCCTGGACCGTCGTGGTTCCGGCGGGGATGATCCTGTTTCTTGCGTTTGTCGCCGAAAATTCCACTGAAAGCTGGTCTGCACTGCATATAACGCGCAGCTTCGGCGCGGCTGCGGGGGGAGGCGCGTTCGGTCCTATGATGTTCGGGCTGATGATGGGGCTGGGGCGTGTTTTCGCGCAGATGGCTGCAGCGCATTGGGGCGAGGCGCGGCTTGTGGCGCTTTCGGCCCTGTTGGCTGCGATTGGGGCGGCCCTTAGCGCGGTTGCGCCAGTTCAGTGGCTCGCCGTGGTGGGGATCGCGCTGATCGGTATTGGCAGTGCGGTTATCGTCCCCTCGGTCAATTCGCTGCTTGGTCAGAGGGTTGCGCATGCGGGGCGTGCGCTTGCGATGTCACGCGTCTGGCTGATCGGATTTACCGGCTTCTTCGTCGGGCCCGTGGTGATGGGGACGATTGCGCAAGGGGCGGGGCTGCGCTGGGCCTTTGCGGCCATTGCGCTGATTTTGATCGCGATCTTGCCGGGGCTGGCCCGGCTGATGCGCGCGCCTCAGTTATAGGTGTCAAAAAATCCGTTCGGGATGAGCAGATTGTGGCGCCCCAGATCCTCGATCCGCTTTTCTCCAGTCAGCGCCATCGAGGTGTCCAACTCTTTCTGGATTACCTCAAGTGCGCGGCTCACGCCGGCCTCGCCCATCGCGCCAAGACCGTGGATATAGGCCCGACCGATCATCACGCCTTTCGCGCCCAGAGCCAGCGCCTTGAGCACGTCCTGACCGCTGCGAATGCCGCTATCGAGCCAGACCTCGGTCTTGTCGCCCACTGCTGAAACGATTGAGGGCAGCACGCGGATTGAGCTGAGCGCACCATCCAATTGCCGCCCGCCATGGTTGGAGACGATAATCGCATCCGCGCCGGTTGCGGCGGCCAGTTCAGCATCTTCGGGGCTGAGAATGCCCTTCAAAATCACCTTGCCGCCCCACATATCCATCAACTTCTTGATGCGGTCCCAGTTCAGCGCCTGATCGAATTTTTCCGCCGTCCATGAGGCCAGCGAGGCCGGATCCGCCGCGCTTTCGACATGACCCACGATATTGCCAAAGAACCGCCGCTTGGTGCCCAGCATCTCAAGCCCCCAGCGCCATTTCGTCGCCAGATCGAGCATCACCGGCACCGTGAATTTCGGCGGTGCGGTCAACCCGTTTTTGAGGTCTTTGTGACGCTGACCCAGCAGTTGCAAATCGACCGTGATCACCAGAGCCGAACAGCCCGCGGCACGGGCACGATCCAGCACTTTGCGGTTATAATCGTCATCGGTCAGCGTGTAAATTTGGAACCAAAACGGCGCATTGGTGTTTTCGGCCACGTCCTCAATCGAGCAGATCGACATCGTCGAGAGCGTAAACGGTACACCGAATTTTTCGGCCGCTTTCGCCGCCTTGATCTCGCCATCGGCGCGCTGCATTCCGGTCAAGCCGACCGGTGCCAGTGCCAAGGGCATTGCGTGATTTTCGCCCAGCAGTGACCCTTGGGTCGAGCGACCGGTCATATCCACCGCGACTTTCTGATTAAGCCGAATCTGTGCGAAATCCGTTGTGTTCTCGCGGAAGGTCTGTTCGGTATACGACCCGCTTTCCGCGTAATCGTAAAACATCTTCGGCGTGCGGCGTTTGTGTAGTCGCTTGAGGTCGTCGATGCAGGTGATGACGGGCATGGTATCCTCCCCCGGTTCGGTCAATTTTCTTTACCAATGATGGGGGCAGTTCGCAATCGCCTTGCGCGCACGCGGTAGCGTGCCGCGCCGTGTGGGATGCAGCAGCATGGGCTGGTGTCGGACGGGGCGACGCGAGGTCCCATTCCAACTGCATGAAATATTGTGGAATATTACGGGGCAAGTGGCCGCGCCCCTGACTTGGTTTAGGCGGAATGCGCGCCCTTGGCTAAGTCCGCGACGAAATCAAGCACTTCGGAGACGGGCTTGCCGGCGCTGATTTCCTTGACGATGGCCGACCCCACCACGCAGCCATCGGCAACGCTTGCGATGGTTTGGGCGGCCTCTGGCGTGGTGATGCCAAAGCCGACGATGACGGGCAGATCGGTCTGTGCTTTGATGCGGGCCACTTCGGGGCCGACCTCGCCCGCTTGGGCGGCTTGCGCGCCAGTGATGCCGGTGACCGAGACGTAATAGACAAAGCCCGAGGTGTTTTGCAGCACTTTGGGCAGGCGCGCGTCATCGGTGGTGGGCGTGGCAAGCCGGATGAAGTTGATGCCTGCGGCCTGTGCGGGAAGGCACAATTCGCTGTCCTCTTCAGGGGGCAGATCAACCACGATCAGCCCGTCGATGCCCGCCGCTTTCGCATCCGTCAGGAAACGATCCACGCCCCGGCTGTAGATCGGGTTGTAATAGCCCATCAACACAATCGGCGTCGTATCGTCGTTTTTGCGAAACGCAGCGACCATATCCAGCGTCTTTTGCAAGGTCTGCCCGCCATCAAGGGCGCGCTGGCCTGCCAGTTGGATCGTCGGACCATCGGCCATCGGGTCGGTGAACGGCACGCCCAGCTCGATAATATCAACGCCTGCGCCCGGCAGTCCCTTCATCACCTCAAGCGAGGTTTCCAGATCAGGGTCGCCCGCCATGATATACGACACAAAGGCCTTTTTTCCCTGTTTTTTCAGCGCGGCGAATTTGGCGTCGATGCGAGTCATGGCGTTCCTCCGGTCAATATAGAGGCGGTTTGCGCTATGAAGGCGAGAAAATCAATGGCTCTGCGCGTCTGGCTTGCGCAAAGGCTGGGCAATGAATAAGAAGCGCCAAGCCGCAATCAGGAGGGCGCAATGGGTTTCAAGATGGGTATCGTGGGGTTGCCGAATGTTGGCAAATCGACCCTGTTCAACGCGCTGACCAAGACCGCAGCAGCGCAGGCCGCCAATTTCCCGTTCTGCACGATCGAGCCCAATGTCGGCGAGGTCGCTGTGCCCGATGCCCGCCTTGAGAAGCTGGCCGAAATTGCTGGCTCGAAAGAAATCATTCCCACGCGCATGACCTTTGTCGATATCGCCGGTCTGGTGAAAGGCGCGTCCAAGGGCGAAGGGCTAGGCAACCAATTCCTTGCCAATATCCGCGAAGTCGATGCGATTGCCCATGTGCTGCGCTGCTTTGAAGATGGCGATGTGACCCATGTTGAAGGGCGCGTCGATCCGGTGGCCGATGCGGAAACCATCGAAACCGAGTTGATGATCGCGGATCTTGAAAGCCTTGAGAAACGCCTCGCCAATCTCGCGCGCAAGATCAAGTCGGGTGACAAAGATGCCAAAGACGCCGCACGCCTGTTGGAACAAGCCAAAGAGGCTTTAGAGGCAGGCCGCCCGGCGCGCACGGTTGAGGTTTCGGACGATGACCGCAAAGCATGGGATATGCTGCAACTTCTGACGGCCAAGCCGGTGCTGTTTGTGTGCAATGTCGAAGAAGAAAATGCCTCCAAAGGCAATTCCAAATCTGACGCGGTGGCGAAAATGGCCGCTGAACAGGGCGCTGGCACGGTGGTGATTTCGGCCAAGATTGAGGAAGAGATTTCCCAGCTTGATGCTGAGGAAGCCGAGATGTTCTTGACCGAGATGGGGCTTGAAGAGGCCGGTCTCGACCGTCTTATCCGCGCGGGTTACGAATTGTTGGGCTTGCAAACCTATTTCACCGTCGGCCCGAAAGAGGCCCGCGCCTGGACGATCCGCAAAGGCACATTGGCCCCCGCAGCCGCCGGTGTGATCCACGGCGATTTCGAACGCGGTTTCATCCGCTCCGAAACTGTGGGCTATGACGATTATATCGCCAATAAGGGCGAGGCGGGCGCAAAAGAAGCCGGGAAATTCCGAGTCGAGGGCAAGACCTACGAGGTCAAAGACGGCGACGTGCTACATTTCCTCTTTAACGCGTAAGGTTGTTTGGCAATTAAGCTTGGCGCGGGGCTAGTTTTTCGCCCCCGCGCTGATTTCTTCCACCGCGTCGATATCCACCAGTTGCCACGCCATCCCAGCATTGCGAAAGAGCCGTTTGCGCTTATCGGGGTAGTCGGCAACGTCATGGGGGAGCCGCTGGCCGATCACAAGAAGGCGCAAAACGTCCGTTCCGGTGTTGAGGATCGTATGCGCCACGCCGCCTGCCCGATAACCGATGAAATCGCCCGGCCCAATCGCCTCGCGCGCCTCGCCGATCCGGGCGGTGGCATGGCCCTGTAGCACGAAAACCGCCTCATCTTCATGACAATGGCGATGAAGTTCGGTGCTCTCGCATCCTGGCATCACCTCTATGATATGCACCCCGATCCCGGTAAGGCCGGTCGCGTCGCCAAGGCTCTTGTTGATCCGCCGTGCGTTCTCATTGAGGAAATGAGTCTTGGCAAGCCCTTCCATGGCGGCGATCTCTTCGGCGCGGATCAGATATCGGTCTTGGGTCATGGCGTCTTTTCTTCCTCTTGATAAAAATATCCCCGCCGGAGGCTGCACGCTCTCAACCCGCGATCCGCGCAAGAATAGATGAAACATCGGCGCCTGCCATCGCCCCGGTGGTGCGCCCAGCCTCTCCTGCAAGGCGCGTCGCCACGAAGGCATCGGCGATCGATGCGGGTGCATGACGGATCAATAGCGAAGCACTCAGTAACAGGGCGAGCTGTTCGGCGAACCAACGTGCCTCGGCCTCGGGTGGCAAGGCGGGCCAGCGTTGCCGATGCGCTTGCAGGGCGGCGTCATAGCGTGGATCGGTCCCCGTCGCGGCGGTCAGTTCCGCCTGCAACACCTCCCCCGCCAGCGGCTCGCGGGCCAATGTACGCAAAATATCAAGACAGATCACATTGCCCGAGCCTTCCCAGATGCCGTTCAGCGGGGCTTCGCGATAGAGCATCGGCATCACGCTATCTTCGACATAGCCACTGCCACCCAGCACCTCCATTGCCTCGTAAGTCACGACCGGGCAGCGTTTGTTGCTGAGATATTTCGCCAAGGCCACGCCGATGCGTGCAAAGGCGCGATCCTCTGGAGTCGTACCATCGAACGCGCGCGCCACGCGCAGGCCCAGCACCAATGCCCCCTCCCAATCCAGCGCGAGATCGGCCAGCACCGCGCGCATCAAAGGCTGGTCGATCAGGCGGCGCTGAAACGCGGCGCGGTGGGTCGCCCAGTGATGCGCCTCTCCAATCGCTGCGCGCATCAGCCCGGCGGGGGCGATGGCGGTATCGAGCCGGGTGTGGTGGATCATCTCGATGATCGTTGCAATGCCGCGGCCCTCCTCGCCCAGAAGATAAGCCATCGCGCCCTCATATTCGATTTCTGCCGAGGCATTGGCCCGATTGCCCAGCTTATCTTTGAGGCGCTGGATGCGGATCGCGTTGCGCTCCCCTTCCAGCCAGCGCGGCACCAGAAAACAGCTCAGGCCCGCCTCGCTTTGCGCAAGCGTCAAAAAACCGTCCGACATCGGTGCGGAACAAAACCATTTATGTCCTGTCAGCCGGTAGTGATCGTCCAGTTTCTCAGCGCGCGTCGCATTGGCGCGCACATCTGAGCCGCCCTGCTTTTCTGTCATCGCCATGCCCAGCGTCGCACCCATTTTTTCCGTCACGGGCAATACCCGCGGGTCATAGTGGCGTGACGTGAGTTTGGGCTGCCAGATCGAGGCTAGTTCGGGATCGTTGGCCAGTGCCGGGTAGGCGGCATAGCTCATCGTCATCGGGCAGCAGGTGCTGGGTTCTATCTGCGAGGCCAGATAGACCATCGCGGCATGGGCGGTATGGCCTCCGGCCGTACCGTCCCAGGCGATCGCACAATAGCCCGCCTCGATCCCGGTTTGCAGAAATCGGTGATAGGTTGGGTGGAAGTGGATCTCATCCAGCCTGCGCCCGCCCGCATCGAAAAGGCGCAACTCGGGGCTGTGGCGATTGGCGTCACGCGCGGCTTCGCGCATCTCAGAGCGTCCGAGGGTCGCGCCGAAATCTGCAAGCCCATCTGGCTGTACCCCTTCGCGGGCGATGGCCTCGCGCAACGGCAGGTCGTTCCCCCACAGATCGAGATCGCCGCGCGCGGGGGGCTGGTTTTCGACGTGATGCGTGGGCAGGTTGGCGCGGGGGGCTGGCGTCGTCATGGCGAATTCCTCCTGACCTAAAGATAGGCCGCAGACGGGTTTGAGGCGAGTAAAACACATGTGCAGACCTTTTCAGTGCGCGCGGCACTCCTAGATCATGTTCGAAAGGGAGAGACATTATGAGCAAATGGCAGAAATCCGAAGCGGCGCTGGCGGCACTGACCCCCGAGCAATTCCGCGTCACCCAGCAAAACGGCACAGAGCGCCCGTTTACGGGCGAATATAACGACACCACGGCGCGCGGAATCTATGTTGATCTGGTGTCAGGCGAGCCGCTTTTCGCGTCAACGACCAAATTTGACGCGGGCTGTGGCTGGCCCTCGTTCACCAAGCCGCTGGTGTCTGACCACGTTGTCGAGCTGCGCGATGCGTCGCTTGGCATGGTGCGTACCGAGGTGCGCTCGAAACATGGCGACAGCCATCTGGGGCATGTCTTTCCCGACGGGCCGCGCGATCAGGGCGGTTTGCGCTATTGCATCAATTCGGCTTCGCTGCGGTTTGTTCCGCTCGAGGAGATGGAGGTCGAGGGCTATGGCGACTTGATTGCGCAGGTCGAGTAGGGCTGGGCCTTTACCTTCGCGAGGCGCAGTGGCAGGGTCGCGCGAAATGAACAGAAGGGACGCGGGAATGCGCAAACTCGAACTTGGCCGCAGTGGGATCATGGTGTCGGAAATCTGCCTCGGGTCGATGACTTGGGGTACCCAAAACACCGAGGCCGAGGGTCACGCGCAGATCGACCTCGCGCTTGATCGCGGGGTGAATTTCATCGACACCGCCGAAATGTATCCCGTCAACCCGGTGCGTGCCGAGACGGCAGGCGATACCGAGGCGGTGATCGGGACTTATCTGGCAAAACGTGGCAAGCGCGACGATCTGGTGATCGCAAGCAAGATCACCGGCGAGGGCAGCAATGCGGTGCCGGGTGGGCCTGCGATTTCGCCAGCGCGTATTCGTCAGGCGGTGGACAGCTCGCTGAAGCGCCTGCAAAGCGATTACATTGACCTCTATCAGCTGCACTGGCCCAATCGCGGTTCGTATCACTTTCGCAAATCATGGCGCTTTGACCCGTCCAAACAGCCGGGCAAGGAGGCCGTTCTGGCTGATATGGAGGCCTGTCTGGCCACGCTCAAGGATCTGGTCGATGAGGGCAAGATCCGCACCGTGGGCTTGTCGAACGAAAGTGCATGGGGCACGGCGCAATGGCTCGCTATGGCTGAGGCTGGCAAAGGCCCCCGGATGGAGGCGATCCAGAACGAATATTCGTTGATGTGTCGTTATTACGATCTGGATTTGGGCGAGTTGGGCTATCACGAGCAGGTCACGTTGCTGGCCTATTCGCCGTTGGCTGCGGGCATTCTGAGTGGGAAATATTCTGGCGATACCACGCCCGAGGGCACGCGTCGCGCACTCAACCAAACGATGGGCGGGCGCGCCAATCCGCGCGCTTTCGACATCGCTGACGCCTATGTGAGCCTTGCGCAAGAGTTCGGGGTGAACCCGATAACGATGGCGATCGCTTGGGTGATGAGCCGCCCGTTCCCGGTGATCCCGATCATCGGGGCGACTTCGCTTGAGCAACTGGTGCCAAGTCTGGATGCGGCGGACGTGACGCTGTCCAAGGAACTGCTGGACAAGATTGCCACGCTGCACCACGACATGCCGATGCCCTACTGATGCGTGCGGTCTTTATCATCGTCACCCTAGGGCTCGCCTTGGCAGGGTGCAAGCCGCTGGACGGGGGGAGTGGCGCGGATCAAAGCGCGCAATTGCCGCTTGTGGGTCAAGAAAAGCAGGATGTGGAGAAATTCAACTGCTTGGCCAAGGGCGGGTCTTGGGCGCAGTATCAGGGTGGCTATTTTTGCCAGAACATAACCGGCGATGGCGGCAAACCCTGTCATTCGGGCAGTGATTGCGAGGGTGTATGTCTTGCGCGTTCGCAAAGCTGCGCGCCGGTGAAACCGCTTATGGGCTGCAATGATATTTTAACCGAGGCGGGGTATCCGATGAACGCGTGCGTCAACTGATTTTGGCTTTGGCCGGTGTTGCCGCGCTGGCAGGCTGTGCCTCCACTCCATCGACGAGCAACCTGCGCGATCCCAAGGCGCCGATTTCCTCTGCCTCGCTGTTTGATGCCGCGCGATTTGGCGGCACGTGGCAGGTGGTCGCCAGCGGCGTGCCGGGCTGCGCGGGGTCGCAGAAATGGGATTGGGACGGCATGGCCGGATATCAGGTCAGCGGTATCGAGTGCGCGGGTGTGGCCAAGCCGCTTGCGGATCGCGTCGTGCTGACCGGGCCGGGCGGGCGGTTGGCGGCGCGCACGGGGTTTGGTGGCGAGCCGATCTTTGTGATGTGGGTCGATCAGGATTACCGGATTGCGGCGCTGGGTACGCCCTCGGGGCGTTGGGCGATGATCCTGTCGCGCCAAACGCCCGCGCGTCCAGATTTGTTGAAAGCGGCACGCGAGGTGCTGGATTTCAACGGGTATGATCTGGCGAAGGTCTCGCCCTGAGCGCCCCGCCCGCCCATCTCTGGATCTGGGTGACGCTGTTTGCGGCAGGCGTGCAAACGTTACGCTTCATGCTGCAAAAACACCTTGCAAGCGCGCGGCTCTCAGTTGGCGGGGCGACGTTTTCGCGCTTTCTGTTTGGCTTTCCGCTTGCGGCGCTGGTGGCGGTCACGTTCCTAAGCGTGACCGCGACGCCTTGGCCGCATCTGAGCGCTGCGTTCTGGGGCTTTGTCCTGGCAGGCGGGGCGTCGCAGGTCGCGGCGACCTTTCTGACGGTAGCGCTATTCTCGATGCGCAATTTCGCGGTAGGGGTGGCGTTTACTAAGACGGAAACTGTGCAGGTGGCGCTGTTTTCCACTGTGATTTTGGGCGAATGGGTTGGGCCGCTCGGCTGGCTTGGCATCCTCGTCGGGATGGTGGGCGTGCTGTTGTTGACAAAGCAACCCGGTGCGGCGCGGCTGAACCTGCGCGCGGTGGGTTACGGTATCGGCGCGGGGGCGCTGTTTGGGCTGTCCTCGATCTTCTATCGCGGTGCCACGCTAGAGTTGCAACCGCTGGAGTTTTTCGCCCGTGCCATTGTCGCGCTGGCCTGCGCGACCTTTGCGCAAAGCATCGGCATGGGGATGTATCTGCGATTGCGCGAACCCGGAGAACTGCGCCGTGTGCTGTCGGCTTGGCGCAGCACGATCTGGGTGGGGATCGCGGGGGTGATGGGCTCGGCGGGGTGGTTCACGGCGTTCTCGCTGCAAAACGCGGCCTTCGTGCGCGCGCTGGGGCAGGTCGAAATCGTGTTCACGCTGCTCGCCTCGGTGCTGGTGTTTCACGAACGATTGCATCGGCGCGAAGCTGTCGGCATCGCGCTGGTCGTGGGGTCTCTGGTGGTGATTGTGCTGGCGGGAACGCGCTAGGCACCGATGCGGCGAAATTCTGAGGCCGGGCCGCGATTGTCGAAAAACGGCACGCTGGCCGGGGTGGAAATCACATGATCGGTCTGTAAAAGCGCCGAGATTTCCGCGAGAACGACCTCGGTGATGAAGGGCAGGTTGAGCGCGCGGGCCTCGGTCAGGGGGACCCAGTGCAGATGCGACAGCTCATCGCAGGCGCGCGAAAAATCATCCGGGTCACCGCAGATCGCGCCCGCATCTACCAAAAAGAACCGCGCATCAAAGCGACGCGGACGGCCCGGTGGGGTGATTGCGCGAAACACGAAACGCAAATCGGCAGCCGAAGGCGCAAAGCCCAGATCGGCGAAGCCCTGCCAATCGGCGGGCACATCAGAGGCCCAAGGTGCTTTCTGCCCAAGGATCATCCCGGTTTCTTCCCACAATTCGCGCAAAGCCGCAGCCGCCAGCGCAGGCGCGATGCCAGCGGGGGCGTCGCTTTCAAGTCGTGCGGCATCGGATGCGGGCAGGCGGGCGGCAAGCGGAATGCTCCAGTCGCCCGCGTCGAGCGCGCCACCGGGAAAAACGTATTTTGAAGGCATAAAGGCGGCCCCCGAACCGCGCTGCCCCATCAAGACACGCGCAGGCGCGCCCGCGTCGCGGCGCAGCACGATGACACTCGCGGCATCGCGCAGCGCGCTTTTGTCGGGGGTAGCGGGGCTCAGGGTGTCAGTCATGCACAATCTCACTTTCGCCAAAGCCATGCATCCGGCGCGACCATTGGATCGCGACCATCAGCCCCTTCATGCGCGGCAATAATAACAAAGACAACACTACCGTCGCACTGCCAAACAGCGCAATCATCTGCCACGGTTCGGGACGGTAGGCGATGAAGGCGGCGGCCATCAGCGGCAGCATCAGATGCCCGACGATCAGGATCGTGAGATATGCCGGACCGTCATCGGCGCGCTGGTGTGACAGGTCTTCATGACAATGCGCACAGGTGTCGCGCACTTTCAGATAGCCGTCAAGAATGCGGCCCTTGCCACAAGCAGGACAGCGACACGCCAGCCCGCGCAGTATGGCGCGCCCTATCGGGCGGTCGTCAATCAACGGATCATATTCATACATGCTCGCTCTCCCGCGCCGTATTCTCGCGCAATGCACTCTCCCAAGTGCCGCTTGGCGCAGTATGGCGGTGATCACCGCGGTTGGGAAGTCTCGCCTGTCGATCACGGCTGCGTGAGGCGGTGAGGTCGGGCGACGGAATAGGGTAGATAGCGCGTTTGTCTTGCATCGGTGGCAGAAAAGACGCCGCCAAACAGATCCAAGTGGAGAGTAAGCAATGACCCTTATGAGCAGAAAAACCATCATCGCAGCGCTTCTGGCAGGCAGCAGTCTTGCGTTTACTTTGCCCGCCGTTGCGCAAGCTCAAGCGGCCAAGACGGAACAGTCGCAAGCTGCGACGCCCAAGGCTGGCAAGCGCGCGATGATGAAAGATGGTAACGTCTTTGGCTTTAACTTCGTCGAGATTGATACCAATGGCGATGGGTCTATCTCGCTGGAAGAGATTCAAGCCAAACGCGCTGCGGATGCCAAGGCGCTTGATGCCAATGGCGACGGCATGATCTCGCAGGACGAGTTGGTCACTTTCCAGATGGCCAAAGAAAAAGCCCGTATCGAGGCGCGCGTCGCGAAACGCTTTGCCACACAAGACGTCAATGGGGATGGGGAATTGTCGGCCGCAGAGCTGATGGCGCGCCCGCTCCCGACGCAGATGTTCGAGCGCATGGATCGCAACGATGACGGCGTGCTGAGCCCCGACGAGATGCAAGCGGCGCGCAAAATGATGCGCGCGCGCATGGACGGGCATGACAAGCGCGGCGGCAATCACGAGCGCGGTCACGGCAAAATGGGCCAGCATGGCAAGATGGATCGTCACGATCAAAAAGGGGATCGGAGTCCGAAGTGCGATCGTGGGCCGATGGGCAATGGCTTGCAAAACGGTCCCGAGGGTAAACCTTGGCAACAGCCCGAAGGAGGTAACTGATCCGCTAAGTCAGAATCGGTCGCCGGGAGTGTATCTTGCACTTCCGGCGCTTTGCCGTGATTGCGCGAGGGTGAAATCCGCGCTAGGCGTTTGGCGGAATGGATATGGCGCTTGATGCGATGAATGATGCTTCCGACGAAGCTTTGTTAGAGCTTTACGCTCAGGGCGATCCGGTGGCGGCGCGTGCTTTGACGCTTCGGCTGGGGCCGCTGGCCTATCGTTTGGCGCTGCGCATGTTGCGCAATGGCGCCGAGGCCGAAGACGTTGCCCAAGAGGCATTGCTGCGGCTGTGGAAGATTGCACCAGAGTGGCGCGCTGGAGAAGCCAAGGTCTCGACTTGGCTTTATCGGGTGGTCAGCAATCTGGCGACGGATCGGTTGCGCAAGCGGCGCGGCGTCGGACTTGATGAAGCCCCTGAGGTCGAAGACGATAGCCCCTCGGTGCTGGAAGGCATGATGCAACGTGATCGAATGGCTGCGCTAGAGGCAGCACTGGCGCAACTGCCGGAACGCCAGCGACTGGCAGTGACGCTGCGACATATTGACGGTTTATCCAATCCCGAGATCGCTGACGCGCTGGAAACCGGGGTCGAGGCCGTAGAAAGTCTGACAGCGCGTGCAAAGCGCGCTTTGAAAAAGCTGCTTTCGGGGCAGCGCGAAGAGTTGGGGTTTGGCGATGACTGATAAGAAATTGGGTCGCGAGACAATAGAACGCCAAGATGAGGCGATGATTGAAGCGCTGTTGGCGCAGGCCCGTGCCGAAGTGAGCGAGCCGCAACCTGCCTTTCTGGCGCGGGTAATGGAGGATGCGCTGGATGTGCAAGCGGGCTTTGCCGCCCCTGCAACCGCGCCACTTTCCCCGAAACCTGCACGCGGGGCAGGGATCATGCAGGCGCTGCGTTCGGTCTTTGGCGGATGGGGCACAATGGGCGGGCTGGTAACAGCGGGTTTGGCCGGATTGTGGATCGGGTTCATTGGTTCCGAGCAGATGGGTGTGATGACGTCAAGCTACTGGCAGAGCAGTGAAAATTTGGGGACAGTCAATCTGTTGCCTATGGGCGAGACTCTTGCCTTTGTCGATGATGGAGAGTTCTGATGGCCGAGAGCGGGTCTGGAAATTGCCGCGGGTTGCGCTGGGCGTTGATCGCGTCGGTCACGTTGAATTTGTTGGTCGTAGGCGTGATTACAGGCGGCATCATAGGGCATGATCGCCACCCGCCGCGCCCTGTTGTGGGCGATGTGACGCTTGGCGCGTTTACGAATGCGCTGAGCAAGGAAGACCGTGAGGCGCTGCGCAAAGCGGCACAGAAACGCGGTAGCGCGTTTCGCGATATGCGGCGCCAATCGCGTGCCGATATGGCAGCGCTGATCACCGCGCTGAAGGCCGATCCTTGGAACCGCGCCGAAGTTGAGCAAATATTTGCCCGCCATCAGTCACGCATCTCTTCGCGCGTGCTGATTGGTGACGCGCTAATTTTCGAGCGGATTGACGCGATGAGCCCGACGCGGCGTCAAGAGTTCGCTCAGCGTTTGAGTGAAGATGCAAAGCGGCTCGAAAAGCGTAAGGATCGCGATGACAAGGAGGACCGCAAGGATCCTCCGCCCTTGCAGGGTGAACCGGATTAACGCCAATTTTGCTTGAGTAAGAAGGTTTTTCACAACGCACGCCCGGTTTCGCGACTGGGCGTTTTGCGCGATCTCAGGCAGCAGTGCCAGCTCTTGCCACGCTGACCTGATTGCGCCCGGTGGATTTGGCCCCGAGCAATGCAGAATCGGCCTGATCGACCAGTTGTTGGGGCGTGTCGGGTGTCGTGCCACCCAAGGCCAGTCCAATCGAAATTGTCACTGAAATGCTGCGACCGTCATGCAATGGAACAGGGGTGCTTTCGATGACGCGCCGCAGCCGTTCTGCGGCTGCGCGGGCTTCTGGCATGGAAGTGTCAGGCATCGCGATCAAAAATTCCTCGCCACCGATCCGGGCGATAAGGTCGACCGCGCGTAGATTGCCGCGCAGGCGCGAGGCAACGGCCGTCAGAACTTCATCCCCAACGGTGTGGCCATAGGTGTCATTGACCGACTTGAACCGATCGAGATCGAGCAACATCACTGCAAAGGGGCGCTTCGTACGCAGCGCATGTTCGGCCAGTCGCGTCAAATGGGTCCTGGCGTAGCGACGGTTGTAGAGTCCGGTGAGCGGGTCGACCATTGCCAGTCGCAGGCCTTCGTCCAAGGTTTCCCGTTGGCGTTCGAGCGCATGTTTGCGCTGCAATTGGCGGCGCAGGCGCAGCGCGGTTTCTTGCGCCATGAAAGGGGCGGAAAGGTTGGTGCTGGCAAGGTCGTTCGCGCCAAGATCAAGGGCGGTCGCCTGCGTTTCGACAGCACTGGGACTGGTGGCGATTACGATCACCGCATTGCGCGTCTCGGCACGCGAGCGTAGCTCTGACATCAGGCGCAGCCCCTCGCTCGGGCGCGCCAAATCTGCTTCAATTACAAAAATATCGGGCGCAGCGTTGTGGGTTGCATGCGTCAGGGCCTTTTCCTGACCGATCACTTCGATTCTGTCGCCCGGCATCTGTTGCACGAGCGCGGTTTTCCAACGCAACGCCGTTTCAGCCTGCGCTGCAATCATCGCAACGCGCGCGGGAGGGCTGAATTCGCTGCGCGCCTCGGCAAAGCCGAGTTCGCGGCAGGTCGCCTCACGCAGGGCGAATTCCGCATCGGTGCCATGTTCGCGCAGCAGGCTGCGCAGGCGCGCGAGCATCAGCAATTCGTTAAACGGCTTGGCCAGAATATCGGTCGCGCCCGCATGCAGCAAATTCAAGCGCATTTCGGGTGTGGCATGCGAGGTCACAGCGACGACCGGAATACGCCGCGTCGCGGGATCGGCGCGCAGCCGTGTGATGATCTCAATTCCGCTCATATCAGGCAGGTCGACATCAAGCAGGACCAGCCCGGGCTGTTTGGCTGCCGTGAGCGCTAGCGCCTCTGCTCCGGAAGCGGCCTGACATGTCGTGTATCGCGCACCCGAAAGCATAGCTTTTAGCACGATACGATTCGTGGACACGTCATCAACGATGAGAATGGATCCCGCCATGGGTTCCTCTGCTATAAACCAAGACTGTTCGCCAGTCGCTCTAAGATATAGAGCAAAGAGTTAACAAAGCGTTTCAGATAATTTGAGGGGCTAACTATGCGGCAAGAAACTGCCCATGTGCTTGCAATCCGCGCGCTGGCTTGGCTGGTCTCGCAAGAGTCATTGATTGACGGGTTTCTCGCCCATACCGGTGCATCGCAGGATGATCTGCGTGCGCAGGCGGGCGATCCTGATTTCCTATGCGGTGTGCTTGATTATATTTTGTTGAATGATCAATGGGTGCTTGATTGCGCGGCCGACCTTGACGTGATCCCCGAAGATGTGCCCGGCGCGCGTATGGTTTTGGGGCGCGGCGATCAGCGGCACTGGACCTGAGCAGACAGAGCGGGCAGTCTGCGTGCAAACCGGGCCAAGGATGGTCGGAAAATTGCATGACTCGCGCGCGTGTGGGTCAAGGAAGGCAAGGCGATGAACGCACCGGAAATTCGGGCGATCCTGTTTGACAAGGACGGAACCCTATTCGATTTCGACGCGACTTGGGGGGTATGGGCGCGCGCCCAGCTTGCCGATCTCGCGCGGGATGCGGCGCATCTGAGCGCAATGGCCGATGCGATCGCCTTCGACTATGAGCAGGCGCGGTTTGACCCCGCCTCGCCGGTGATTGCAGGCACGGTGGCGCAAGCGGCCGATTTGCTATTGCCGCATTTGCCGGGACGCGAGCGCAGCGAGCTGATTGCAGCTTTGGATCAGGCCGCCCAAGACGTGCCTTTGGTCGCGCCTGTGCCACTTGCACCGTTCCTAAGCGATCTGCGCGCGCATGGCTTGCAGTTGGGGATTTGCACCAATGACGCTGAATCGACGGCGCGTGCGCATGCCAGCATGGCCGGCGTGCTTGAGCTGTTCGACGCGATTATCGGTTATGACAGCGGGCATGGTGCAAAGCCGGCCCCGCGCCCGTTGCTCGCTTTTGCGGATCAGTTGGGGCTGGACCCGGCCACAGTGGTCATGGTGGGCGACAGTTTGCACGATCTGCGGGCTGCGCGCGCGGCGGGCATGTATGCGGTGGCGGTGTTGACCGGTCCGGCAGAGCACGCCGAACTGGCGCCAGAGGCCGATGTTGTGCTGGCCAATATAGGTGAATTGCCGGGGTGGTTGGCGCGGACCATGTCAGGAGGCTGCGATGCATAGTCGTTTACAGCACATCCTTTTCGGTGCTTTGGCAGGGCTGTTTCTTTGGGCGCTGCACGAGGGCAATTTTGTCAACGGCCCGCTGGGGCCGCGCGGTATCTTTGCGATCACGGTCGCGGGGATGGTGTTTTTCGGAACCGGTCTGGCGATGCTGGGCGAGATTGGCGCGCGTAAGGCAGGGTTTGCCGCCCTGTTAATAGCGATCCCGACGACGGTCTTGGGATGGTGGGCGGCAGGGTCGTTTGATCCCGCTCAGGATCTGTTGGGGCAGATGGATTTCGGTGTTCTGGCGTTGTTCGTGCTGGCCACGGTTCCGATGCCGTTCGCGATGGTCATCGCACAGCAGGGACGTAGGGCTTGGGCGGATTACCCTGCGCTGTTCACCCATGCGTGGAACATTGTTGTGCGCTATGGCGCGGCTTGGCTGTTTCTCGCGGTGGTATGGCTGTTGCTGTATCTGTCCTCGCAATTGCTGCAAAGCGTTGGCATCGACTGGTTGCGACAGCTGTTTCGTCTGAATTGGCTGGCGCTGGGGCTTTCGGGTGCGGTTTTGGGGCTTGGTTTGGCGGTGGTGACCGAGCTTGAAGAGATGATCTCTCCGTTCTTGCTGTTGCGGCTGCTGCGGCTTTTGCTGCCAGTCGTGATGGTGGTGGTGGTCGTGTTCCTGCTGGGCTTGATCCTGAATGCTGGCGCGATTGATGCGGTCGGGGTTTCGCATGCGACGACCCTGATTGTGATCTCGATGGCGGCGATTGTGCTAGTGTCTGTCGCCGTGGAACGCGAAGACTTTGAGGCGGTCGTGACCCCGATCTTGCGGATTTCGACGCTGGGGCTGGCGCTGATTTTGCCGGTTCTGGCAGCGGTGAGCGCGTGGTCGACATGGCGCACAGTCTCCGAATTTGGCTGGACGCCTGCGCGCGTGGCGCAAGGGGGACTGATCGTTTTGATCGCGGGGTATGGGATCGGTTACGCAGCGGCGGTGTTGCGCGGGCATGGTTGGATGGCACGCGTGCGCCGCGTCAATATCGCGATGGCGCTGGGTTTGCTTGCGCTGGCGGTGGCGTGGCTGACACCGCTGATCAATGCCAACGCCATTGCCACGAAATCCCAGATTGCGCGCTATGAGAGCGGCCTGACCGAACCTTCGCATTTGCCGCTTTATGCGATGGCGCAGAGTTGGGGTAAGCCGGGGCTGGACGGGATCGCGACCTTGCGCGCGCATGCGGCGAATGATCCTGTGCTCGCTAAAGCGCTGGCGTCTGTGCGCGTGGCTGGTGAGGACGTGCCACCTACCTCTCATGATGCGCTTCTGGCCGATTTGCGCATGCATATCGCGCAGCCCCCCGGTGCCGCGCCGATCCCAAAAGCGCTTTTGCAAGTGATAGAGAGGGACAGCAATGTGCCTCTGTCTGATCTTTGCGCGTGGCGCGCATCAGCAGAACCGAGCTGCGCTCTGGTGATGGCCGATCTACGCCCTGACCTTCCCGGCGACGAAGCCGTCATGGTACGCGATGACGGGACTTACGCGCCGATGCGGTTTTACTATCTGAACAACGGTCAATGGGTGAATGGCGGTGCTATGCGCGCAGTTCCCGGTGGCGATGGTGCGATCGGCTTGGTGATTGCGGCAATTGCGAAAGGGCAGTTCAAGATCGTGCCAAGTGGCATTTCGGGCGTGCAAGCAGGGGGACAGATTTTGGTACCCAGTTTGCGCTAATGGCATCCATCTTGGGGGATTTTTAACTTCAAGCGTTTAGCGTGGTGCTCGTGGAGGTGCCATGCTGGGACTGGTGAATCGCTCGATACAGAATTTTCTGACCGATACATTCGGTGAGAAAGTTTGGCACGCTGTTGCTTGCAAGGTCGGTGTTTCCGCCGAGGGATTCGAGCCGATGCTGAGCTATGAGGACGCGCTTACAGACCGCTTGCTGGATGTTGCTTGCGAGACGCTAGATCGGCGGCGCTTTGACTTTCTTGAAGACCTGGGAACTTATCTTAGCACCCGTGAGGCTGTGCGGCGATTGTTGCGCTACGGTGGGCGAGATTATGTCGATTTTCTGCGCTCTCTCAATGAGCTGCAGGGACGAACGCAGTTGGCGCTTGAGGATCTCAAGCTGCCGGAGTTGACATTGCGAGTTTTGGGCGATGGCCGATATACGCTGAGCGTGATTGGGGCGTCGGTGGGCTGGGGGGCTGTGTTTGCGGGTGTATTGCGCGCGATGGCGGATGACTACGGGGCCTTGGTGCTGATTGAGCTAAACGAGCCTTCAGAAGAGGGTTCGGTGGGAGAGGCGATCGCGGTACAGCTTTTGGATTCCTTTCATGCAAGCGGCCGGTCCTTTGATCTGTCGGACGCGGCGGGAGCAGAGATGTGAACGAATATCATCGGCGGCCTAAGGCATCGCTGCTTGAAACGGTCATAGATTTGCGCGACGAGATCGCCATATCTGGCAAATCAGGACAAGACTTCTCGTTGTCTCAGGGCATGCTCGGCGCGCTATTGCCCATGTTTTTGTGGGTTGATCTGCAAGGAAAAATCCGCGCTATGGGGCCGACTTTGCACAAGGCTCTGGGAGGCGATGCAATGCTTGGCCAGCC
This sequence comes from Paracoccaceae bacterium, assembly GCA_016937195.1. GTDB lineage: Bacteria > Pseudomonadota > Alphaproteobacteria > Rhodobacterales > Rhodobacteraceae > Thioclava. The sequence continues at coordinate 18,461 of JAFGWK010000107.1, forward strand.
CTTTTCTCAGCATTTTCGCGTCGGGCGACTGCAAGATCGGATAGAGTCTTGCAGTGCATCTGAAGCTTGTGACTGTGTCGTTGCCGGAGGGGCAAAACGATTGGGGGATTGCGGCGCTTCGCTGCTCTCAATTGCGAACGAGCGAAAGGTGCATCTTACTTTGTTATCGCATCCTACGATTGGCTTGCGCGGTGAAGCGTTCGCTCTGGGCCCGAAAGGTTGGGAGGGCACCTTGATGACGCTGAGCTTCGGGTTCTATTTGCGAGAGGCCGTCGCGAAATTTGCCCTGACAGAGCGGGATTTCTCACCTGCCGATCTGACAATGGAGTTGCTATATTTGCAAGAGGCGAAGTCGCTGGTGATGCAGGAGTTGCGCGGACTCGCTTTACGTCTGGATGGGGCGCGCAAGCAGGCCGAAACGCAGGCTTTGACCGATCCGTTAACCGCTCTGGCCAATCGCCGCGCGATGGAAGCCGCGCTGGAACAAGCCAGTGCGGGAGCGGGACAAGGGGGGCACCTTTTACGCTGATCCAGATTGATCTCGATTATTTCAAATCGGTAAACGACACTTTGGGCCATGCCGCGGGCGATTATGTTCTGCTTGCCGTTGCGCGTATTCTTCATGAGGAAATGCGTGCCGGTGACCTTGCGGGTCGCATGGGCGGCGATGAATTCTTGCTACTGTTGCGCGGCGCAATGACGCCTGAGCAGGTGATGTATCTGGGCGACCGGATTATCGCGCGTTTGCAAGAGCCGAAATGGCATGAGGGGAATGAGTGCTCGGTTTCGGGGTCGCTTGGCGTGGTGATGTCGCTTGATTATCAGCCACCCGAGATTGAGCGCATGCTTGTTGACGCCGATACGGCGACCTATGCCGCGAAAGGTGCCGGGCGCGGGTGTTGTGTCTTGCATCGTGATCTGGAAAAGCCAAAGGCTTAGGTGCCCGGCATGCAAACCTTAAAACGCGCCGCGCAGTTTTCTCTTTCGTTTGCCGCGCTTGATCGGCTAAGGGCAGCCTATGAGACAAGGGTTTCCCATTGCACGACCAGGGATGCGCATCGGTATCTTGGGTGGATCATTTGATCCAGCCCATCGCGGACATGCGCTGATCACGCGCGAGGCTTTGCGGCGCTTCGACCTTGATCAGGTGTGGTGGATGGTCAGCCCAGGCAATCCGTTAAAGCGAGAGGGGCCAGCACCGATGGCGCACCGCCTTGCTCAGGCGGCGCTTGTGATGCACGATCCGCGCGTTAAGATCACCGATATGGAGGCGCGACTGGGCACGCGCTTTACCGCGGATACGCTGGCGCATTTGCAGGCGCTTTATCGCGGTGTGCGCTTTGTCTGGTTGATGGGCGCCGATAACATGGTGCAGTTTGACCAATGGGAGCATTGGCGTGACATCTTGGACCGTGTGCCGGTGGGCGTTCTGGCGCGGCCCGGCTGGCGTATGCCCGGGCGCATGGCTCGCGCTGCCCGGATTTACGCGCAAGCCGAATTGCCTGAACGCGCGGCGCATGCGTTAGCGGATGCGCAGCCTCCTGCGTGGTCCTTCGTGAACATTCCGATGTCACCGATCTCTTCAAGTGCGATCCGCGCGCAGGGCGATTGGCCGCGCCGTTAAGGTGCATGCCCGCTTGAAGCCGCGATTGACGCTGCGCTAGGGTCGGAGCTGCAATTGTGCGGGAATCGGGGCATAGACATGCTGTCACGTCGTAAACTGCTAAGCGGCTTTCTCGCGGGCACAGCGATTGTTGCAATGTCACCGTCCCTGCGCGCGCAGGCCATGGTTGCGTCCAGTGCAGCCCTGATCCGCAGTTCGGGTCTGAGTGGCGATGTCGGGTTTGTTGTGGCCGATTTGCGCACGGGGCAGGTACTGGAAAGTCGGGGGGCGAACACGGCGATGCC
>JAFGWK010000108.1 GCA_016937195.1 Paracoccaceae bacterium
ACACCGATCCATCGACGAGGAACCGGGCACCGAACATCAAGACGACCAATCCACCCAGAACCCAGAGTGCAGAGACAAGCATAGAGGCAGGCAGGCACCGACGTGTCACCGTCGTCATCAAGTGCAGCACCGGGTTGAATGTAGGCCTAGGTTAAGTAGCCAGCCAACGCGATGACCAACAAACGGCCCGACGGCCGCCCGATTTCGCCCACTGCAAAGATCGCCACCAATGCGACCGCCGCTGCGGCCATGACAGCCGTATCGCGCCGCAGAGTTACACCAGAGACATGAATGGGCCAGACCAGACTGGTCAGGCTAACGATCAGCAAGATGTTGGCGATATTCGATCCAACGATGTTACCAAGCGCGATGTCAGGCACACCGCGCAACGCGGCTTGAACCGAAACAAGAAGCTCTGGCGTGGAGGTCCCGAATCCCACAACGGTTAGACCAATCAGCAGTGGTGGAATCGCCATTCGCCGGGCAATCCCGACGCTACTGCGCACCAGTGCTTCCCCACCGAAGAACAAGCCGATCAGACCGGCGACGACGTAGATGTAATCCAACGAAAAAAACCTAGCGGGCAGTCCATCCACCCTGAATGGAGATAGGAATCACATCCGGCTGACCACAATAGCTCTTGCGAAGAATTCTTCCCGCGTTTCCCCCAAGTTCGCTAACTGCTCTGACATGGGTGAAGTGCTGCGCACTGGCAATTCTGATTGTGAGACACCTCAACAGCAGCTCAACACGATGGCTAAGGTGCATTTTATGTGGTGCCTTAAAAGAAGTTTCGCGATGGCGAAGCGTCACAAAACAGAATCACAAGTTCGTTAGGGGGAGGTGAACGCAACCAATCAAGGACCTGTTATGTCGCTTCGTTCCGCTCTTCTTCAAGCCACCGCTATCGCCCTCCTGCCGCTTGCCGCTCAAGCGGGGGATCTGTCCTTCGCGCCTGTGCCATTTGCCAAGGATGACACGGCCAAACGCGCGGCCATCGCCTCTGACAAGGTCACTGTTGATGGTAAAGATTACGCTATTGGCTATCATGTGATGGCGCGTTCGGGCGACAAGATCGGTGATCACACTTTCGCGCTGCTGACCGATAAAGACGGCAATCCGATCAAATCCGCTGACGGCTCCGAGCATATCTCGGAAGACGCGGATTTCACCTCGCTGATCCGTCAGGGCGACAAGCTGTATTCGGTGACGCATTTTGAATCGCGCCCCGGTGCTATGTATCTCAGCGAAGTCGAGCAGGATGGCGAGGGCAACCTCAAGCTGATCTCGACCAAGCCGATCAATTTCGCCGAGTTCCACGGTCTTTGGGTGCCTTGCGCAGGTTCGGTGACCCCGTGGGAGACGCATCTGGGGTCTGAAGAATATCCCGCCGATGCGCGCACCATCGAAGCGGCCACCTCGCTGGACGAGATCGACGATTATGACTTCCCGATGGTGCGCTATGCCGGGGTTAACCCCGAGGATATGACGCTCGATCAGTTCCGCGCTGCCTATAAGCCCTATCGTTATGGCTTCCCGACCGAGATCGCGATTTCTCAGGACGGCAACGCCAACGCACATAAGCATTTTGCGATGGGCCGCGTAGCTGTCGAACTGGCCTATGTCATGCCCGACCGCAAAACCGCCTATATCTCGGATGACGGCACGAATGTGGGCCTGTTCCGCTTTGAGGCGGACAATGAGGGTGATCTGTCCTCGGGCACGCTTTATGCCGCGAAATGGAACCAGACCTCGGATCAGGACGGCGGTGCCGCCGATCTGGAATGGGTCGATCTGGGCCATGCGGATGATGCGAGCGTTCAAAAAGCCATCGAATCCGGCATCCAGTTCTCGGACTTGTTCGAAACCGCCGAGATCGGTGATGACGGTCTGTGCCCCGAGGGCTTTTCGGCCTCGAACGCCGAGGGTAATGCCGAATGCTTGAGGGTCAAAGACGGCATGGACATGCTCGCGTCGCGTCTGGAAACCCGCCGCTACGCCTCGATGAAAGGGGCCACGACCGAGTTCCGCAAAATGGAAGGCATCACCTACGATCCCGACAAGCACCAGATGTATCTGTCGATGTCGGCGGTTGAAAAGGGAATGGAAGACGGCGCCAAGCAGGACAAGGGCGGGATGAACGCGATCCGTCTCCCCAAAAACAAGTGCGGCACGGTCTATTCGCTTTCGCTTGATGACAAATATGATGCGACAAAGATCATGGGCTTCATCTCGGGCAAGCCGCTGACCGAGGCGCATAAGGCCAGTGCGATGGATGCTAACTGCGACCCTACGCACGATATGTGTGGCGATACGGCCGTGCTGAACTCTTGTGATATCAACGGCATCGCGAACCCCGATAACATCACTTACATCCCGGGCTATAACACGCTGATCATCGGCGAAGATACCGGCTCGGGCCACCAGAACGATGCGATCTGGGCGATGAACACCGACACCAAGGAGCTGACCCGTATCCTGTCCACGCCCTATGGTTCGGAAACCACCTCGACTTACTGGTATCCGAATGTGAACGGCCATGGCTATCTGATGGCGGTAATCCAGCACCCTTATGGCGAGAGCGATGAGGATAAGCTGACAGACCCGGCTCAGGCGCGCGCCTATGTGGGCTATGTCGGCCCGTTCCCGCAGATGGACGACACCGCTAAAACCCAGTGATCGGGCCTTCCACATGATACTGGCGAGATCCGGGCAACCGGGTCTCGTTTTTTACGAACGCGAACAGGACGAAACCCGATGCTGCGTATCTCGATATTGGCTTTGCTGGGGTCTACGACACTCGCCGGGGCGGTCGATCTAAAGACCACGATTCTGGACAATCCGACGGCTTATGTCCCCTCGCAATGCTACACCAAGACCGAGGACACTTCAGGCAAGGTGCACAACCCGTGCCAGACCTGTCACACCTATCCGCGCAGCCCCAATTACGTGCGTGATGCCGATCTTCAGACTGAATACGCCTTTCCCGCACCCGCGCTGGAAAACCCCTGGACGAACCTTTTCGTGGACCGCCGCGCCCAAATCGCCGCGACCGATCATGCCGAGATCCGCGCCTATGTGCGTCAAGACAATTACCATGATGCACAAGGCGGCATCGTGCTGGCGAAGACGTTGGCCGATCCGCCTGACGCTTGGGACGTGGATGGCAATGGGCGCTGGGATGGCTACACGCCGGATGTGCAGTTCTCCTTTGATGACGCGGGCTTTGATCGCCGCCCCGATGGCGCGCTGACAGGGTGGCGCGCCTTCGCCTATCAGCCGCTGCCGGGCGCGTTCTGGCCCACCAATGGCTCGACTGATGATGTGCTGATCCGTTTGCCAAAGGCATTTCGCGAAACGGTGGACGGCGCGCCCGATTTGACCATCTACAAGACCAATTTCGCGATCATAGAGGCGTTGATCACCCGCAAAGACGTGGTGATCCCTGCCACTGACGAGCGCGCGATGGGCGTCGATCTGGACCGTGATGGCGTGATGGGCACCGCCACGCGCGTGACATTCGCCTTCGCACCGCTCGACGGCATCACTATGCACTATGCAGGGCGCGCGGGGGCCGAGGGCGCAAAGCTGGCCGCCGGGCTGTATCCCAAGGGCACCGAGTTCGTTCATACGGTGCGCTATATTGATCCTACGCCTGCGGGCATCACGATGGCGGCGCGGATAAAAGAGCTGCGCTATATGCGCAAAACTGACTGGATCAGCTATGCCGCGCTGGAGGAAACTGCGCTGGCCGAACTGAAGGAAGACAACGCTTTTCCCGATCGCACCAAACAGTTCTTCGGCACGTCCGAGACCGGCATTCCCAACGCCTTCGGTTGGCGGCTGCAAGGGTTCATCGAGGATGCCAGCGGCGATCTGCGCCCGCAGAGCTTTGAGGAAACCGTGTTTTGCATCGGCTGCCACGGCACCTTGGGCGCGAATGACGACTCCACCTTTGCCTTCGCGCGCAAGCTGGGCAAGGGCGCGTTCCGCGATGGCTGGTATCATTGGAGCCAAAAGAGCCTTGTCGGCACGCCCGATCTGATCCGCGCCGACGGCACGGGCGAGTATGCCCATTACCTGACAAGCAATGGTGCCGGAGACGAGTTTCGCGCCAATGCCGAGGTGATAGAGGCTTGGCTGGAGGCTGGCGAACTGACGCCTGCGCGCGCCGCCACGCTGCGCAACGATATCGGCGCACTGATCCTGCCCTCATCCAGACGCGCCGATGCCCTCAACACCGCCTATCGCTTGATCGTGCGCGAACAGAGCTTTGTGAACGGCCGCGATGCAACGATCGCCCCGGTTGATGAAACCGTCTGGCGTAAGGTGGAGCAGGATCAGCCCACAGGCATCGAAAAGCCGCAGCAACCTTGGTTTGAGCGACGCTAGGCTGCGGGGCATCTATTCAGGATAAGCGGTGTGATGCGCAGGTTGTTTGAGCCTAGCCTGACCTAGAAAGCGTCTCTCATTCGATGGCGATCTGTCAGCATCGC
>JAFGWK010000109.1 GCA_016937195.1 Paracoccaceae bacterium
CACGAATATCAGCTTCATCCAGCTCGCCCGGCAAAGTTGCGTGCCAGCTAAGATAGGACTGTTGCGCCTCGAGTGTGTCGAAAGCGGGGAGCCCAGCAAGATCACAGCGCAGCTCGACCTCGCCCAAGTCACGCAGATTGCGCAGCAATTGCGCCGGATCATTGCCGGACGCATAAAGCGCGCTGCTGGGGGTGAAGGTCAAAGACCACGGGGCGCGTTCATCTGGCGTATCTTCGACCTGTGGCGGCGATCCGAAATCGCCAAACTCGGCATCGGAAATACCCAAATCAAGACTAAGCCCCATCGGTTGGAAATCAGCGACTTCCTCTTCCTCGGGGGCTGGAAGGGCATCACCCATCAGGGCTTCTAGATCTTTCAGGCACGCCTCAGATCCGTCGGGTTCAGGCAGCCCGTCGCGCGCCGCCGCGACCTGATCGGCTAGAAAATCGGCGGTGTGGAAAAACAGTTTGAGCGAGTCATGGTCGATCTCTAGGCGACCGGAACGCACCTCATCCATGACGGTTTCATAACGATGGGCAAAGCCGACCAGCGTATCCAGTCCAAACGCCCCCGCGCCGCCCTTGATCGAGTGCACGGCGCGAAAGACGATATTGATCGTTTCATTATCATAGTTGCCCTCATCCATATCGGTCAGCGCATCTTGCAGGCTCTCGAGCAGCTCATCGCATTCGATAAAGAATGAAGCCTTGATTTCTGCCATCGGATCGTTGGACATCGCTCTCTCCTTAGCCAGCGACCATATTGAGCGCTTTGACAAGTTTGCTGGGGTCGAAGGGCTTCACGATCCAACCCGTGGCCCCGGCAGCGCGGGCGCGCGCCTTTAGTTCAGGGGCGGATTCGGTGGTCAGCACGAGGATCGGCGTTGCGCGGTGTTTGTCTTGACCGCGCACCGCCTCAATAAAGCCAAAGCCGTCAAGGCGTGGCATATTGATATCGGAGATGATGGCATCGGGTTCGATCCCCTCAAGAACCTCAAGCCCATGCACCCCGTCTTCGGCGAGGTATAATTCGATCCCGGCACTGCTGAGCGCGAGCTTGAGCATGTCACGAATGGTGCGGCTGTCATCGACCGCGAGAACTTTCAGGCTCATGCGGCCTCCGTGAATTGCAAATCATTGAGGGGCACGCCGAGATGAGTAAGCGCGCGATCAAAACTGTCGGATCGCGGCGCGATGCACAGGGTGTGCCCCGCTTTACGCCAATCGGCAGCGGCTGCGGCCAGCACTTGCAGCCCAAGCCCGCCTAATAGCGTCACGTCGCCTGCATCCAATACAAGATCGCTGCCTTTGCGTGCCCGGATCGCATCGCAAAACGCCTCAACCGTGGATAGATCAAGCTTGGCGGGCAAAGATAGCGCAGGCATCACTGCGCCCCCCGACGGTCTGACAAAATTCCACGCACTGGCATCCCCTTTCATACGGTGATGAAAGAGGTCTAGCGTGCAGCCGTTAAGATAAGCTTGACGAGATCAGAGTTCTTGCGCGCCAATCCGAGACTGGCAAAAGGCGGCACAGCCGTGCAGGGCGGCGTAGTCATCTTCGATCACGAAAACCGGGAAGGCTTGCAGGAAGTCCGAAAACCGGCCTTTGTCATGCATCGCAGCAGAAAATCCGAATTCTTCAAGCCACGGCACCACGCCGCGCGCCGCCCCACCGATCAGGAATATGCCACCAAAGGGCAAATGTGTCAGCGCAAGATCGCCCACAACACGCCCCATCGCCTGCACAAACATCTGACCCGCCGCACGTGCGGTCGCATCACCCTGACTGATCGCGGCAAGAATGTCGGCGCCCGACACGGTGGCCTCGTCCTGCCCCTGCATATAGGCATAGACCCGTTCGATCCCGCGCCCAGAAACGACATGTTCAACGCTGGCAAACTCGTGCTTGGCCTCAAGGTAGCGCTTGAGTTCGAAATCCTCATCTGTCTGGCAAGGCAAGGTAACGTGACCGGCCTCAGACGGGGGGACGACACGCCCGCCGGGGCCTTCATGCACGGGGGCTGCATTAAAACCGGTGCCGACGCCGACCACAAGACGCGCGGCATCGGCGCGTGTGGGCTGACCGGGCACAATCTGGCGCACGGCCTCTGGGGCAAGATAGCCCAACGCATGGCCTTGCGCCTGCAAGTCATTGAGAACAAATACCTGTTCCGCCTTGGTGACGCGCGCGATGTTCTTGGCCTCAATCACCCAAGACAGGTTGGTCATGGTGGCGACATTGTCGCGCACCGGACCAGCGGCGGCCACGCAAGCGCCCGCCAGATCCTGCACATTTTGGGTCGCTATATAGTCGGCCAGAATATCTTCCAGCGCGCCGCGCCCGGCATTGACATAGCGCTTGATCGTTTGGGGCAGCATGTCCTTGCCTTGCGCCAGTGCTACGCGGGTATTCGTCCCGCCGATATCGGCAAGCAGGGTCAGGCGGTCGGCCATAATCATCAGCAGCTCTCCAGCGCGTTTTTCCATGCCAGATAGGACGCTTTCGGGGTGCGCTGCAAGGTTTCGAAATCGACATGAACCAGACCGAAGCGCTTTTCATAGCCCAAGGCCCATTCGTAATTGTCCATCAGCGACCAAGCCATATAGCCCGCAACCGGCGCGCCTTGTGCGATGGCGGTTTGCACGGCCTTAAGATGGGCGGCGTAATAGGTGATGCGCGCGGGGTCGTTGACGGCGCCTGCGCTGAGCTGATCGGGCGAGGCCATGCCGTTCTCGGTGATATAAAGGGGCAGATCGCCGGTATAGTCGCGCGCAACCCTGATGAGGAACTCGGACAACCCCTCGGGATAGATCTCCCAGCCCATCGCGGTTTTGGGCAGCGGGCCGTCGACCTCTTGATGGGCGGGCCAAGCGCCGCCGCTGGGCGCGATCCGCTTGCAGGTGTAGTAGTTCAGCCCGAACCAGTCGAGCGGGGTCTGAATCGTGGCGAAATCATCTTGCCAGCCCTTGGGCATGTGAGGGGCAAAGCCCTCCATGACCTCGTCGGGATAGGCGCCCTTGAAAATCCCTTCGGCAAAGAAGCGGTTGTAATAGGCGTCGTAAAGGCGCGCGGCCTGCGCGGCGGCGGGGCTGTCATCGGCGGGCAGGGCGGTTTCAAAATTGCACACCGCGCCGAGGTTGGTCATGCCGCTTGCACGCATTGCCTGTGTCGCGGTGCCATGGGCGAGCAAGACGTGATGCATCGCATGCGCTGTGGCGCGGATATCGCGTAGACCTGGCGCGTGATGGCCCAGAAAATGGCTGAGCCAGCCGACGCACCACGGCTCGTTGATCGGGGCGGCAGACCAGATGCGATCGCCCAGACGATCCGCGATGACTTGGGTGAAATCGCCAAACCAGCCTGCGATATCGCGGTTCTGCCAGCCGCCCATATCGGCCAGCGCCGAGGGCAACTCCCAGTGATAGAGCGTCAGCGCCGGTTTCAACCCGCGCTCCAACATCCCATCCACCAGCCGGTCGTAGAAATCGAGCCCCTGCGCATTCACCTCACCACGCCCCTCGGGCATTACCCGCGCCCAGGATGTCGAAAAGCGATAGAGATCAAACCCTGCATCCGCGATCAAATCGAGGTCTTCTTCCCAGCGATTGTAGTGATCACAAGCCAGGTCGCCGTTCTCAGCGCGCACCACATTGCCCGGCGTGGCCGCGAATGTGTCCCAATGGGTGGACCCGGCACCCCCTTGGGCATGGCCCTCGATTTGATAGGATGAGGTCGCAACCCCGAACAGGAAATTGTCAGGAAATTCAGCGCGTTTCGGGAGCATATTAAACCTTTTTCTAGCGTTCCGGGGCCGGCCCGGTCGAGTCTCCGACCACCAAAACCGCCTCCATCAGATCCGAGCGGGGGGTGTGCTCGCCACTGGCGATCTGGTCGATCAGCATGGCAGCGCAGCGCCGCCCGGCCTCGCGCACAGATGATCGCGTGGCGGTAAAGATCGGTTGCTGATCGGTGCCGTTCTTCAGATAGCCCAGTTCATCGTCATGGGTCAGGATCGAGACATCGCGCCCCATCACAAGCCCCGCTTCTTCGACGGCGCGCCGCGCGCCCATTGCAGACAGCAGTGAAGCGGTCAGAAAGGCCGTGGGCGGGTTGGGCAGCGCCAGCATCGCGCGCGCCTGATCATGCCCCTGCGCTTCGGTCATCTCGCCCTCTGCGATCAGCAGCGGATCAGGGGCAAGCGCGCGGGCCGCCAGCGCCAGCTCATAGCCGCGCCTGCGCCTGCGCGCGAAATCCATATCGCCAATGCCGTTGATCAAAGCGATCCGTTGATGCCCGAGATCAAGCAGGAAATGCGTCGCGCGTTCAAAGGCGCGCACATTGTTCACGTCGACCCAGCTATACGAGCTTTCAATTCCGCTGATGCGCCCGTGCAGCACATAGGGCAGACCAAGTGATTGCAGCATCGTGATGCGGTGATCATTGACGCGCGGGGCATGAATCAGCACGCCATCGACATTGCCCTTTGAGCGCAACTCGCCATAGGCGCGCGCCTCGTCCTCATCGGGCACGATGGTCAGCACCATATCATAGCCTGCCCGTGCATAGACCTCGCCTGCACCTGCGATGAAATCGGCAAAAACCGGGTTCACAATTTCGTGGCGGCCCGAAATCGGGATGATATGGCCGATGGCCATCGCGCGCCCCGTCGCCAGCCGTTTGGCCTGCGTATTGGGGTGATAATGGGCTGCATTGGCGGCAGCGGTGACGCGGGCGCGCGTCGCCTCTGAGACCTCTGGATAGCCGTTGAGTGCGCGACTCACCGTGGTGGGGGACAGCCCCAATTCTTGTGCGAGTGTCTTGAGATTCATTGCGCCAAACCGCTTTGGAAGGTTGTGAGGTTAGTGATGCCTGACAGGAGCGTCAATGATGCGTTTGCAGAAAATTCCGTTCTGCGATGCGGCATCGGGGCTATTACAAAGGGTAGGAAAATAAAGAAAATTTGATTTTGACGGCTGGAGACCGCATTGACAACTAGGGTTTGCTCTGAAACCTTTCTGGGGTCCAAAGCGCTTTGGATCTATGGCGAGTCGCCGCGATCTGGAAACGCACCATTCTGGGAGGAATTTATGACCAAACATCTGATGCTTGGCATCGCGGCGCTTGCACTGTCGGCCGGGCTTGCCTCGGCGCAGGAGCTCAAGTTCAAGCCGGGCAGCGAGCCCGACCGTTTTAATTGGCAAAGCTATGACCAATTCGCCAAGGACACCGATCTTAAGGGCCAGACGCTGACGATCACCGGCCCTTGGACTGGCAATGACAAGAAGCTGTTCGAAAGCGTGTTGGCCTATTTTGAGGCCGCCACCGGTGCCAAGATCAACTATTCTGGTTCGGAAAGTTTTGAAAATGACATCGTGATCGCGGCAAAGGCAGGCACGCCGCCCAATATCGCGGTCTTTCCGCAACCCGGTCTGGCCGCCGACATGGCCAAGCAGGGCTACTTGACGCCGATGCCCAAAGGCACGGGCGCGTGGATCAAAGACAACTACTCCGCGGGTCAAAGCTGGGAGAATTTGTCAACCTATATGGGCAAGGACGGGGCCAAGCACACCTATACCTTCCCGTTCAAAGCCGACCTGAAATCGCTGGTCTGGTATGTGCCGGAAAACTTCAAGGAAGCGGGCTATAAAGTGCCCCAAACCATGGAAGAGCTGCAGGCCCTGACCAAGAAAATCGTCGCAGATGGCGGCACGCCGTGGTGTATCGGTCTGGGGTCGGGGGCTGCAACGGGCTGGCCCGCAACCGACTGGGTCGAAGATTTCATGCTGCGCACCCAGCCCCCCGAGGTTTATGACGGCTGGGTCAAGAATACCGTGAAGTTCAACGATCCGCGCGTTGTAGATGCGATCAAGGATTACGGCTGGTTCGCCAAAACCAAAGGCTATGCCCAAGGTGGTGAGCAAGCGGTGGCCACCACCGATTTCCGCGACAGCCCCAAAGGTCTCTTTGATTTCCCGCCCAAATGCTACATGCACAAGCAGGCTAGCTTTATCCCGACCTTCTTCCCCGATGGGACCAAGGTGGGTCAGGACGTGAATTTCTTCTACTTCCCGGCTTACGCAAGCAAGGATCTGGGCAAGCCGGTTCTGGGGGCAGGCACGTTGTTTGGCATCACCAAGGACAGCCCGGCCGCCGAGGCGTTCGTGAAGTTCCTCGAAACGCCGATCGCGTCTGAAATCTGGATGGCGCAATCGGGCTTCCTGACGCCGTTCAAAAAGGTCAACCCCGCGGCCTTTGCCAATGATGTTCAGCGCAACATGAACAAGATTTTGTTGGATGCGACGACCTTCCGCTTTGACGGGTCCGACCAAATGCCCGGCGAAATCGGCACCGATGCGTTCTGGAAAGGTATGGTCGCTTACACCACTGGCGATGAAACCGCTGAGCAAGCCGCCGATGCCATCCAGAAGCGTTGGGACAGCATCGAGAAATAAAACTTTGCGCCTCCGGGGTTTGATCCTCGGGGGCGTATTTTAAACGGTTTTGGGGGAGAGTGCGCAATGTCACCGATCTTGCAAGGTTTGATTACGATCGTGCTGGGGGTCGGGGGCTGTGTCACCTATTTCTACCTCTCCAATCTGGTGCTCGACAAAGTCATCTTCCCACCCAAGGGGCGTGATCCGGGGCGCAATATCAACCGCGCCAATATGGTGCGCCCTTGGCTGTTCTTGCTGCCTGCAATTTTGGCTCTCGGGACTTATCTGGCCTATCCGGTCGTGGGGTCATTCTGGCGGTCCCTGTTTAACCGCGATGGCTCGCAATTCATCGGTTTGGGCAATTACGAAAAACTTGCGGGCGATGATACGTTTCGCCAAGCGGTGATGAACAACTTCCTTTGGGTGCTGTTCGTACCTGCGCTGGCGACATTTTTCGGGCTGATGGCAGCGCAACTGACGGACCGGCTAAAATGGGGTAACTTTGCGAAATCCCTGATTTTCATGCCGATGGCAATTTCCTTTGTGGGCGCCTCGCTGATTTGGAAATTCGTCTACGCCAATAATCCGACAATCGGTTTGATCAACGCCGTGCGCGACTACTTCCATTTGATGCCTGTTGATCCGCTGCAGATTCCGTTCTGGAACAACTTCTTCCTGATGGTGATCTTGATCTGGATTCAGACCGGCTTTGCGATGGTGATCCTGTCGGGCGCATTGCGTGGCATCCCTGAGGAAACGGTCGAGGCCGCCGTGTTGGACGGGGCCAATGCGTTCCAGCTGTTTTTCAAAATCAAAGTACCCCAGATCATGTCTACCATCGTGGTGGTCTGGACGACGATCACGATCCTTGTGCTCAAGGTGTTTGATATCGTCTACGCCACGACCGGGGGCAATTTCGGCACGCAGATCCTGCCGAGTTACATGATGCAATATATGTTCCGCGATGACGGGCGCGCGACGGCGGTGGCTTTTGTCATCATGATCATCGTGCTGCCGGTGATGATTTGGAACATTATTCAAGCTCGTAAGGAGACGCGCTGATGGCCGCTATCGCTGGACAGAAATCGCTCCTGACTTGGGCGGTGAATATCTCGGTTGTCATCATGGTTGTGGCGTGGCTGATCCCGACGGTCGGGCTGCTGGTGAGTTCGTTTCGCACCACCGATCAGATCAGCCAGTCGGGCTGGTGGGACGCAGCCTTTCCGGTCGAAAAGGCGTTTCGCGACCGTATTCCGGGCGATGGCGAGACGCAGGCGGATGGCAAATATGTTCTGACGGGCGATCTGCTGACCAACGGGCAAAACGCCGCCGATCTGAAATCGGGCACGGTGATCAAGGCCTTTGGCACCTCGGGGATCAAGCCCGATAAATATAAGGCCGGAGAGACCGCCGATCTGGGCGATGGCGGCACTTTGGTTGTGAACAAAGACGGCAGCTATACCGCTACCAGCGCCACCAGTTTTGAGGGCAATGGCCCGCGGGTTTATTTCGTTGCCGATATGCCGCCCGCCTTTACGCTGTCCAATTACAAGGAGGTGCTGTTTTCGGACGGCATGGGACAGGCCTTTATCAACACGCTGACGGTGACGATCCCGGCCACGATTATCCCGATCCTAGTGGCGGCGTTCGCGGCTTATGCCTTGGCGTGGATGGAATTTCCGGGGCGCGGCTTACTGATTGCCGCGGTGGTCGGGTTGCTGGTCGTGCCGCTACAACTGGCGCTGGTGCCGCTGTTGCGCCTGCACCAAGAGGTCGGGATCGGGCAAAGCTTCCTTGGCATATGGCTGGCCCATACCGGGTTTGGCCTGCCGCTCGCGATCTATCTGCTGCGCAACTATATGGTCGGCCTGCCGCGCGATATTATCGAGGGCGCCAAGGTCGATGGCGCGACCGATTTCCAGATTTTCATGAAGATTGTGCTGCCTTTGTCATTCCCGGCGCTCGCTTCTTTTGCAATCTTCCAGTTTCTCTGGGTCTGGAACGACCTTTTGGTGGCCAAGGTGTTTTTGCCCGCCAATGACGGGTCAAAAGTAATGACCGTGAAGATCGCTGACGATCTGCTGGGATCGCGCGGGGGGGATTGGGGCATTCTGGCCGCCGCCGCCTTTGTGTCGATTGCCGTGCCGCTCTTGGTGTTCTTCTCGATGCAACGATATCTGGTGCGGGGCCTGCTGGCAGGCTCGGTGAAAGGCGGCTGATGAATACCCTATCCAAGACTGACGACTGGTGGCGCGGAGCAGTGATCTACCAGATCTATCCACGCAGTTTTCAAGACAGCAACGGTGATGGCGTAGGTGATTTGCTGGGCATCGTGCGCAGGTTGCCCCATGTCGCAAGCTTGGGTGCCGATGCGATCTGGATTTCGCCGTTCTTCACCTCGCCGATGAAGGATTTCGGCTATGACGTCAGCGATTATTGCGACGTTGATCCGATGTTTGGCAGCCTTGCCGATTTCGATCAGGTGATCGCGATGGCGCATGCTTTGGGCCTGAAAGTACTCATTGATCTGGTGTTGAGCCACACCTCGGATCAGCACCCGTGGTTTAAGGAAAGCCGCGTCAGCCGCGACAATCCGAAAGCCGATTGGTATGTCTGGGCCGATCCCAAACCCGATGGCACGCCGCCCAATAACTGGCTGTCGATCTTTGGCGGCCCCGGCTGGCATTGGGATGCGCGGCGCGAGCAGTATTACATGCACAATTTCCTCGTCTCGCAGCCCGATCTGAACTTTCACAACCCCGAGGTGCAGCAGGAGCTGCTGAACGTGGCGCAGTTCTGGCTAGAGCGCGGCGTGGACGGGTTCCGCCTCGATACGATCAATTTCTACATGCATGACGATCAACTGCGCGATAACCCACCCTTGCCGCCGCAAGAGCGCAATGATCAGACCGCGCCCAAGGTGAACCCCTATAATCACCAGCGCCACATCCACGACAAAAACCACCCCGAGAATTTGCGCTTTTTACGCAAGCTGCGCACGTTGATGAACAATTACAACGCCGCTGCCGTGGGTGAGGTGGGCGACAGCCAGCGTGGACTTGAGATCTTGGGCGAATACACCTCGGGCGTGGATAAGGTGCAGATGTCTTACGCGTTCGAGCTGCTGTCGGGGCATGAACCGCTCAGCGCGCAATTCTTTTATGATGTGTTCGCCAAGGTCGAAAATGTCGCTGCCGATGGCTGGGTGTGCTGGGCCTATTCCAACCATGACGTCGAACGCCACATTACCCGCTGGGATCTGACACCTGCCGCGGCGCGTCTTTATGCGACGTTGATGATGTGCATCAAGGGCTCGGTGTGTCTGTATCAGGGCGAGGAGCTGGGCCTGCCCGAGGCCGAACTGACATTCGAGGATCTGCAAGACCCTTATGGCAAGGAGTTCTGGCCCGAGTTCAAGGGCCGAGATGGCTGTCGCACGCCGATGGTGTGGGAACGTGATGCTGCCTTTGGCGGCTTCTCGCCCGTGCGGCCTTGGTTGCCCGTGCCCTCTCAGCATTACAACCTGGCCGCCGATCAGGCCGAACACGACCCGGCCTCGCTTTTGCATCACTATCGCCGTGCCATCGCGTTTCGGCGCAATCATCAGGTGCTGCGCGATGGCACGCTAGAGGATATGTATGTCTCGGGCGATCTGCTGGTGTTCTCGCGTAAGAACGCGGATGAGACGATCCTGTGTTACTTCAATCTGTCCGATCAGCCGGTGAATGCCACCGTGCCGCCGGGCAACTGGGTTACGATTGGCGGGGAGCTTGGCTCGATCCGGCCAATGTCCGATCACACGCTGCATCTGGGTCCGTGGCAACCAAGCATCCTGCATCTCGATAATTGAGGCGCAGAGGGGGGAAAGAATGGCCGATCTGAAACTGGAAAACGTCTCGAAATCTTATGGCGATGTGAATGTTCTCAAGGACATCAACCTCGACATCAAATCGGGCGAACTGATCGTGTTTGTCGGGCCTTCGGGCTGCGGGAAATCCACGCTGTTGCGCATGATCGCGGGGCTGGAAAAGATCACTGGCGGGACGCTGGATATCGACGGGGTGCGCGTGAATGACGTGCCCCCCACCAATCGCGGCATCGCGATGGTGTTCCAATCCTACGCGCTTTATCCGCATATGACGGTGCGCGACAACATGGCGTTCGCGCTGAAAATTGCCAAGCAAAGCAAGGACCAGATCAACGCAGCGGTCGAAAAGGCCGCCAAGATGCTGCAACTGACCGAATATCTCGACCGTCTGCCCAAGGCGCTCTCGGGCGGGCAGCGTCAGCGGGTCGCAATTGGCCGGGCCATCGTGCGCGATCCCAAGGTGTTCCTGTTTGATGAGCCGTTGTCCAACCTTGATGCAGCGCTGCGCGTGGCCACCCGGATCGAGATTGCCCAGCTCAAGGAATCGATGCCCGACCGCACGATGATCTATGTCACCCACGATCAGGTCGAGGCGATGACGTTGGCCACCCGCATCGTGGTGCTGGCCAATAAGGGCATTGCGCAGGTTGGCTCTCCGCTGGATCTGTATGAGCGCCCCGAAAACGAGTTCGTGGCGCAGTTTATCGGTAGCCCGGCAATGAACCTGATCCCCGGCAAGGTGACCGCGACGGGGGCGCAAACCGAGGTGACGCTGGAAAACGGGGTCAAGGCGCATTCGGATGTGCCCACGGTCGATAGCGATATGGGCCGCGCAGTGAATATCGGTATCCGTCCCGAAGATTTCGTGCCCGGTGATGAGGCGAACTGCTGCTTTACCGGCAAGGTCGCGATTACCGAAAAGCTCGGCGAGGTGACGCTTTTGTATTTCGAGCCCCAAAGCGGGCGTGATGCGGTGATTGCCAAGCTGCCGGGCATCCATAACGGCCTGCGCGGCAACTCTGTTACTCTGGCCGCTGATCCTGCCAAGGTGCATCTCTTCGCAGAGGGGCGGTCGCTTCTTTACCGTTGATGTCGCAAGCAGGCCATGCCGAACCGCGCGCCCCGGCTAGTTTCAGGGGAAAGCAACGGGCGGAGGCAAGCATGGCCGATTCGGAATTGGGTGAACGTACGGGTCGACGCGCACGCGGCGGTGGTGGGGCTGCAAGGCGTGCGGAACGCACTGCAGTGCGGATGGAATTTTCTCGCTACATCACGCGCAACATTCCCAATCTTGAGGTGCTCAACGAAGAGGCGCTTCAAATCATCGAGGCCAATGCCGAAACCGTTCTCGAAGAGATCGGCGTCAATTTTGTCGAAAACCCCGATGCTTTGGCGCTCTGGCGCGAGGCTGGGGCCGATATCGACGGAGAGCGCGTGCGCATCCCGCGCGGGCTTGCGCGCAAGCTTTGCGCCACCGCGCCCAGCCAGTTCACCCAGCACGCCCGCAACCCCGAGCGCAATGTTGAAATCGGTGGGCGCAACCTTGTGCTGGCCCCGGTTTACGGCCCCCCCTTCGTGCGCGACAGCGCCAATGGTCGCCGCTACGCCACGATCACCGATTTCCGCAATTTCGTGAAACTCGGGCAGATGTCGAAATGGCTGCACCATTCCGGCGGCACGGTGTGCGAACCCACCGACGTGGCCGTGAACAAGCGCCATCTGGACATGCTGCACGCGCATATGACGCTGGGCGACAAGCCGTTTATGGGGTCGGTCACCGAACCTTCGCGTGCTGCGGATTCCGTTGAGATGTCAAAAATTCTCTTTGGCGACAAGTTCGTTGATGAGAATGCGGTGATGACCTCACTGATCAATATCAACTCGCCGCTGACCTTTGACGGCACGATGATGGGCGCGCTGGAAATCTATGCGCGCGCGGGGCAGGCTTGTATCATTTCGCCCTTCATCGTGGGCGGGGCGATGGCGCCTGTGTCTGTCGCAGGCACGCTGACGCAGGTGCTGGCCGAGGTGCTGGCAGGCGTGGCCTACAGCCAGTTGATCCGCCCCGGCGCGCCGGTGATTTTTGGTGCGTTTGTGACCTCGATCGACATGAATTCCGGCGCGCCGACCTTTGGCACGCCCGAGGCCGCGCAGATTACGCTGGGCGCGGGCCAACTCGCGCGTCGCCTTGGCTTGCCCTACCGTTCGGCGGGGGGCTTTACCGGCTCGAAACTGCCCGATGCACAAGCCGCCTATGAAAGCGCCAATACGCTTAATACCGGGCTGCTGGCGGGGGTGAATTTCATGCTGCACGCCTGTGGCTGGCTCGAAGGCGGGCTGGTGTCCTCTTACGAGAAATTCGTGATGGATGCCGACCAGCTTGGCTATCTTCACAAACTCGCCTCCGGGATCGACATGAGCGAAAACGCTCAGGCGATGGATGCGATCCGTGAGGTGGGGCCGGGTGGGCATTACCTTGGCTGTGGGCATACCCAAGCCAACTACAAAGAGGCGTTCTGGCGCACGAACCTGCTGGATTATCGCCCCTTTGAGACATGGGACGAGCAAGGCGCCCCCGACACAATGGCGCTGGCCGAAAAGCGGGTGGCAAAGATGCTTGGCGATTATCAGCCCCCCGCGCTTGACCCCGCGATTGCCGAGGCTCTGGATGCCTATGTGGCGCAGAAAAAAGCCGCAGTGCCGGACGCGTTTTTGTAAGCGGGAAGGGGGAGGCCA
>JAFGWK010000110.1 GCA_016937195.1 Paracoccaceae bacterium
ACCTATGACATTGACCGCTTTGCGTGGTCGAACTCGGCACGGTTTGACTGGTCCAGCCAGCAATTGATGGATCTGGGGCTGATGGAGCCCGGTCAGTGGTTCTAAGTGTCGCATTGCGGACTGAGAGAATCTTAATACCCGACTGAAAGAATCATCTTTACAATTCCGACTCTTTTAATCAACTTATGCGCACCAGCTCGTCGATCCCCGACTAGCCCGCCAGCACCAAGGAGACCGGAAGATGAAACGCCCGTCCTTCCCCGGCCCCCGTTTTCGGGCCGATACCCCCAATGACCCGCCCCTCAACCTGCGCGATATTGTGGACGCGCTTTGCACAGGGGCTTTGCCCAGTTCTGCCTCGCTTGAGATGGCACTTGATCGAATCGAAGGGGCAAAACGATGACTATCGCCACGAAATTTCCGCCGACCCTCCCGGCCTACAACGCACGGAAATTGACCGGTCAGGGCAATCTGGCGCAGATTGTTCACAACGGCCAAGTTTATACGCTACGGATTACCAAAGCTGACAAGCTAATCCTGACCAAGTAAACCACGCCGAAACGTAGCGAACCCATCGGGGGCCAAGCGCACTGGTGGGTTTTGCTATTCTAAGGGAGGATGGAGCGGGCGGCGGGAATCGAACCCGCGTCTCTAGCTTGGAAGGCTAGGGTCTTACCATTACACAACGCCCGCGCTGACGCCCTTTTAGCGCCCCCTGCGCGCAGCTTCAAGCCAGATTGCAAGGAAGGCGCAAACTCAACGCCTGCTTGACCGGAGCATCCCTTTGGGCCAAGAGATTGGCCATGTTGATCTACAAGATTTTTCGTCGCCCCGAATGGGATGCGTTTGCCGAAGCGGGCCACACTTTGGGCGCGCCGATTGATCTGGCCGATGGCTACATCCATTTCTCGACCGCCGCGCAGGTGGTTGAAACAGCGGCCAAACATTTCGCCAAAGTGTCTGATCTGGTGATCGTGGCATTTGATCCCGATGCGATGGGCCCTGAACTCAAATGGGAACCCTCGCGCGGGGATCAACTGTTCCCGCATCTCTATCGCCCGCTGCAACTGAGCGAAGTGATCTGGGACCACGCGCTGCCCTTGGGCGCGACGGGCCATATTTTCCCCGCAGGTCTGATATGAGCGGATTGATCGAGCGAGCAGGTCTTGCCGTTCTCCATCGCCTCGACCCCGAAACGGCGCATGATCTGTCGCTCAAGGCACTGCGTGCAGGGTTGCTTCCCCTGCCCGGTCCGGTGACATCAGCGCGGCTGAAAACCGATCTGGCGGGGATGTCTCTGCTCAATCCGGTGGGGCTAGCGGCTGGCTTTGACAAGAATGCGCAGGCAGTTTCGTCACTGATGCGGGCGGGGTTTGGCTTTCTCGAAGTGGGCGCCGCGACGCCGCGCGCGCAAGAGGGCAACCCGCGCCCACGCCTGTGGCGGTTAAGCACGGATCGTGCCGCGATCAATCGTTTTGGGTTCAACAATCAGGGGATGGAGCCGATCACCGCGCGCCTTGCCAAGCGCCCCGAGGGGATTCCCGTCGGGCTGAACCTTGGTGCGAACAAAGACGCCTCGGATCGTGCGGCAGATTTCGCGACCGTTTTGGCCCATGCCGGGCCACATATTGATTTCGCGACAGTCAATGTGTCCTCGCCCAATACCGAGCGTCTGCGCGATTTGCAGGGCAAGGCAGCGCTGTCGGGACTGCTGGCCGGGGTGATCGAGGCGCGCGATGGGCTAGAACGGCGCATTCCGGTTTTCCTGAAAATCGCGCCCGATCTGGACGCAGACGCGCTGGCCGAGATCGCCGAAGTGGCGCTGAATTCCGGCATCGACGGGGTGATTGCGACCAACACCACGCTGGCACGCTATGGCCTGCAAGACCCCACCGCGCCTGCGCAAGGCGGGCTATCGGGCGCGCCCTTGTTTGAACGCTCGACGCGTATTCTGGCGCAGATGTCCAAGCTGACCGAGGGGCGCTTGCCGCTGATCGGCGTGGGTGGGATCAGCTCGGCGCAGGATGCTTATGACAAGATCTGCGCCGGTGCGAGCGCGGTGCAACTCTACACCGCAATGGTGTTTTCGGGGCTTTCGCTTGCGGCAGATATTGCGCGCGGATTGGATGACCTGCTGGAACGCGACGGGTTTGGGAACGTGGCAGAGGCCGTGGGTAGCGGGCGTGACAAATGGCTGTGACGCTGTGGCACAATCCACGCTGTTCGAAATCACGCGCGACGTTGGCGCTGTTGCAGGATCGTGAGATCGTCGTCACGGTGCGCGATTATCAAAAGCAGCCTCCCAGCGTCTCCGAATTGCAAGATGTGCTGCGCAAGCTGGGCCAGCCAGCAGGGGCGCTAATGCGTTGGAAAGACAGCGATCTGGCGGAAGGTTCGAGTGACACCGACATTCTTGCCGCGCTTGCCACCAATCCCAAGCTGATCGAGCGCCCGGTGGTCATCACCGAGAATGCAGCGCGCATCGGCCGTCCGCCCGAGGCGGTGCTGGAGATCGTGTAAGGGGCGCTGCCCCTCTGGCCTGCGGCCATTCACCCCGGGATATTTTGACAAGAGCGAAGGGGCCCATCGGCCTATTCGTTGAGATCCTTGAGCAAGCGGCCATGTTTGCGCAGCTCTTCGACAACCTCGCCAAAGGTGATCAAACCGCGCCCCTGCAAAGCTGGCAGCAGCTTCAGGAACGCGTCCGCCGTCGCCACGGTATCGCCAATCGCGGTGTGGCGGGCCTCTTCGGGGATGGTGATGCCAAGGCGATGCGTGAGCGCATCCAGCGTGTGGGTCTCAGATTGCCCAAACACCACCGCAGAGAGCAGCACGGTATCCAGCACCGGATTATCGAACCGCTCACCAATCACGCCTTCCTTGCGATGCAGAAATTCCATATCGAAGGGCGCGTTATGGGCGACAAGCACCGCACCTTCGGCGAATTTATGAAACCTGCGCCCGACTTCGGCGATATCGGGCGCACCTTGCACCATCGCGTTAGAAATCCCATGCACCGAGGTCGACGAGGCCGGAATCGAGCGCCCCGGATCGACCAGCGTGTCAAAAACTTCGCTTTCTACACGGCGACCGTTGACGATACGCACCGCGGCGATCTGCACGATCTCATCGCCTTCGCTGGGCAGGAGCCCGGTCGTTTCGGTATCAAACACGACGAAGGTCAGGTCGAGCAACGGAGTGTCAGCGAACTCGGCGATACGCTCGCGATCAAGCAGTTCGAAATCATAGACCACCGCGCGCGGTACGGGTTTGGGGCGTTGCGTGACGTGGCGGGCCTCGCGCAGCGGCAGGCACAGCCGCCCCCGCCCGTCGGGCAGCGTCTCGGGCCAGATTTCGGCGGCATGGATCGCCAGCACCCGACGTCCTGTCACGTCCTCGATGCCGATATCGAGCGGCGTCTCGAGCCAGCTCTCAAGATCGGTGATCGAGACCGGCGCGCCCACCCATTCCAGCGCGATCAGCGCGCCTGTACCCTCTTGAGTAATCTCAAGACGCAAGTCGTGGCGCGGGGGCAGTTTGCGCACCAGCATGGCCAGCAGCGCCACCATTTCAAAGCCCTCGCAGCGCAGCATCAGCGCTGAGGTGACGGGTAGGATCGACCCGCCATCAGCCTCGACGCGGGCGGCAACAGCTTGGCCCAGATCCGAGGCGCGGATCATCGAAAGCGGCCACCAATCGGCACGGTTGGCCTCGTGGCGCTCAAAAAATTCGTGGATAGCCCCTGACATCTGCACTGCCTCGGCTTGCGCCGCCGCACGCACCGGATCGCGCGCCGCGCCGGTCGGGCCATCCTCGGCGGTAAGCACCCCGATTAGCGATTGCAGCGCCGCAGCGGGGCGACGGATGCGGTCGAACAGCTCATCCATCAACTGCTCGCGCGCGGCGTGACTGGCCATATCGCCCGACACATCGCGCAGCGTCAACACGTAGCCGGGGCGTTTGCTCAGATGATGATCCTCGCCCTCAGACATCAGCCGCATCCGCGCGGCCAGCACCTTGCCATCATCGACCGTGGCGCAGAGCAGATCTGAGGCAGCATCGGGGTCTTGCGTGGCAATAAGGCGTTCATACGCATGCGCGATGGGCGCCGCATGGAGATATTCAAACACCCGCCGATCCAAGCCGGGCGCATGAGCCGAGCCGAGCAGATCGACCGCCTGCCCGTTATAGAATGCCAGTTGGTGATCGGATGTGCATAGCAGCACGCCAACAGGCACATCCGAGAGCAGCGCCTCAAGGCGCTCTTTCTCGCTCGCAAGCCGGGTGGTTTCGCGCTGCACGGCCTCACTTAGGGCGTTGCGCGTCTCTGCCAGATGGCGCGTCACCGAAGCCGCAGCCGGAGCAAGATCGCCCAGATAGCGCGCAATTTTATCATCGAAATCAGCTGTGACATCGGCAGAACTGCGCGCGCGCAAAAGACCCGAAAGCCGCTCGATCGGCTTGGCGACGTTTTCGTCAAACAGGAACCAGACCCACGCGATCAGACCGAGAATGACGAACCCT
>JAFGWK010000111.1 GCA_016937195.1 Paracoccaceae bacterium
GACCGACACCGCTTACGGTATCGGCGCTGACTACGACCTCGGCGGCGCGACCCTGCTTGGTGGCATCCAAAAAGGTTACGCGAAAGAAACCGTTGCTGACTTCGGTGTGAAATTCGCATTCTAATCCTTACGGATAGAACGAATGGAAGAGCGGGCCTTGTGCCCGCTCTTTTCTTTTGTGCGCCAAGGGTGTTTTCTGCACGCAAATATGGAGGCGCAAAATGGGACTGGCCCAGATCAAGGACCGCATCGCAATTGCCGAGACCCGCGCCGGGCGCGCGCCCGGATCGGTGCAGTTGATCGCGGTGTCAAAAGTGCAACCAAATGCGCGTGTCGAGGCCGTGCTGCGCGCGGGCCATCGCCTGTTCGGTGAAAATTACGTTCAGGAAGCGCAGGGCAAATGGCCCGAGTGGCGCGCAGAATTTCCCGGCTGCGCAGTGCATATGATCGGCCCGCTGCAAAGCAACAAAGCCAAAGTCGCTGTTGAGCTGTTTGACGCGATCCACACGCTCGACCGCCCCTCGCTGGCGAAAAAACTGGCCGGGTTGGCGCAAGCGCGCGGCGCCTCGCCCGATCTGTTCGTGCAGGTCAATACCGGGAGCGAGCCGCAAAAGGCCGGCGTTCTGCCCAACGATCTGGATCGATTCGTCGCGGATGCGCAGGGGTTGGACCTGCCGCTGAGGGGCCTGATGTGTATTCCGCCCGAGGGCGAAGACCCCACCCCCCATTTCGCAATGCTGGCTAAGATGGCCGCGCGCAACGGGTTGGATCAGCTTTCTATGGGGATGAGTTCGGACTTTGAGGCTGCGATTGCGGCGGGGGCGACCCATGTTCGGGTGGGGTCTGCCATTTTTGGCGCGCGGGATTACAGCGCGTCCTAAGCCTTGTCGCGAAGCGCCCGTTTCGGGCCGCGCGTTTGAGTATTTCTGGCCAAATGAATGGGGATGTCGAGCATCTCACCGGGCGCAATGCGCTGCGCGATCCAGATCAGGTGATCGCGGCGAAAGGCAAGGCAACCCGCCGTAGGATAGCCCGCGCGGCGGCGCTGATGGAGGAAAATCGCTGATCCCATATCGGGGCGCGCATCCGGGTAGTTCCAATCTGTGATCAGCACGATGTCATAGAGCGGATCGGCGCGGCGCAGGGGCTCGTGGCTGGCGGCGAAGGGCGCGTGCACATCATGGTTGTAAGCGGGGTGTTGGGGCGCGTCGCACCACAGATCGCGCGGCCCAATGGGTTCGGCCCAGTCCTGCGGCGCGGGCAGGCGATCCGCGCGATAGAGCATGCGCAGGATATGCAGCCGACCCGCCGGGGTCGCGCCGTCGCCCTCGCGCTTGTGCGTGGTGATCCCGCCGCGCCCGATCTGCACCGGAAAGCGGCGGCCTTGAAACAGTAGACCCGAAGGCGTCAGCCGCATCACAGGATATGCCCCGATTTCGCCGCCTTGGTCGCCAGATACCCCGCGTTGTGACGGCTCATCCCGACTTTGAGGGGCACACGTTCGGCCACCTCAATGCCGTTGGCTTGCAGCATCGCGACCTTGGCGGGGTTATTGGTCAGCAGCCGCACTGCGCCAAAGCCAAGCTTTTTCAGCAACGCTGCGCCGATACGGAAATCGCGCTCGTCATCTTCAAAGCCAAGGCGGTGGTTGGCCTCGACCGTGTCGAACCCCTGATCCTGCAAGCTATAAGCGCGCATCTTGTTGGCCAGCCCGATGCCGCGCCCCTCTTGGTTAAGATACAGCAGCACCCCCGCGCCTTCATGCCCCATCCGGGTCAACGCCGCATCGAGCTGCGGGCCGCAATCGCATTTCAGCGACCCCAACACATCGCCCGTGAAGCAGGCAGAATGGAGGCGCGCCAGCACCGGCTTGCTGCGGTCGGGCTGACCGATCTCGATGGCGTAATGTTCTTCATTGCCATCATCGGGGCGGAAAATATGCAGGCGCCCTGCCTCGGCTGCGCGCAGCGGCACGCGCGCGGCAGAGACGGGGGCAAAGGCCTGTGGAATGTCGGCGGCTTGCAGCGCGTCCTGCACGGTGATCGTGGTCAGTTCCGGCGGTGTGCTACGGGGCAATGCGACGATCAACGCTGCGGGCAAAAGCTGCGCTGATTTCGCAAGCCGGATCGCGGCACGGGCCAAACTAGGATCGCCGCCGCGTTCGGCTTGCAGCGGACCTTTCATGGGCACGCGCAAGTCGTCCGCCGGATCGGCAAGCGCGCGCAGCCAGCCCAGATCCGCATCCTTTGGCACCGCGATTCGCGCAATATCCTCGTCATAGACACGCGCCTTAAGCGTTTGCGCGCGCCGTGCTGTCAGCACCAGCGTGAGCGGGCCGAGCGCGCCCAAAGCCGCCAAGCGCTCGGGGCTAAGCGTTTCGATCGCCACTGCCAGCCCGTGTCCGGCGAGCACAACAGGCACCCCCATGCGCAAATCGGCACGGGCGCGGTTGAGCCGTTCGGCCGGGCTGGGGCCAAGGGTGAATTCGGGTTTCATCGTCTTCCAGATAGCCTTGACTGTAACAAATTGAAATAACTAAGCGCGATTCGACACGAGCGCGTGAGATAGGTTTCACCACCCTTGCCATATGCGTGAGAGGATAACAGCTATGTCTCAAATACAATCGGAGGCAAAGAAGATGGCGTCGTTAAAGAAAATTTTATTGGTCGATGATGATACCGACCTGCGTGAGGCCTTGGCCGAACAATTGGTCGCGACCGATGATTTTGAGGTTTTTGAGGCGGAGAACGGCCACGATGCCGTCGATAAGGCGAAATCGGCGCTTTATGATCTCGTCGTGCTGGATGTGGGCCTGCCCGATACGGACGGTCGCGAGCTGTGTAAGAAGCTGCGCAAGCATGGGGTGAAATGCCCGATCCTCATGCTGACGGGACACGACACCGATGCGGACACCATCCTTGGGCTTGATTCTGGCGCCAATGATTACATCAC
>JAFGWK010000112.1 GCA_016937195.1 Paracoccaceae bacterium
ACCTCGCTTTATGCGCTGGAGAACCTTGGGGCGCAGTTTCGCTTTGGCACAAGGTTGATCGCGACCGGGCCGATTGTGGGTGGCATCATTCAGGGGGATTTGATCCTCGCGGGGGGCGGTGATCCAACGCTTGGCACTGACGATCTTGCCGGGATGGCCAAGCAACTTGCGGCGAAAGGCGTGCGCGGCGTAGCGGGGCGGTATTTGACGTGGTCAGGGGCCTTGCCCTACACGCACGAAATTGCCGATGATCAGCCAATTTACGCGGGCTACAACCCGTCGCTTGCGGGGCTGATGCTGAATTACAATCGTGTACATTTCCAATGGAAGCGCGCGGGCAATGGCTGGGCAATCAGCATGGATGCGCGTGGCAAGACCGCCCAGCCGCCCGCCTACACGACCAAAGCGGCGATCGTGAACCGCGCCAAACCGCTGTTCACCTATTCTGATCGCGGCGGGATTGAGCAATGGACGGTGGCCTCGAAGGCGCTTGGACGTGGAGGCAGCCGCTGGCTGCCTGTGCGTGACCCTGCGGCCTATGCGGGCGATGTGTTTCAAACGCTTGCGCGCGACCAAGGGGTTCCGCTGCCCAAACCGCAGAGCATTTCGCGACTGCCCGGCGGGGATGTATTGGTGACGCAGGCGAGCGATCCGCTGTCGCCACTGTTGCGCGCGATGATGAAATACTCGACCAATCTGACAGCCGAAGCGGTTGGCATCACTGCGAGCGCGCGGCTGGGGGGAGGCAATTCATTAGCTGCGTCCGGTAAAGCGATGTCAGCTTGGCTGGGCGCACGCACGGGCGCGCGCTCTGCGCGCTTCACCGATCACTCGGGCTTGCGGGCAGATGCGCGCATCGCGCCGGGTGACATGGTGACTGCGCTGCGAGTTTTGGGCGCGCCGATGGGGTTGCGCGGCTTAATGAAGCCGTTCAAGCTGCGCGATGCGACTGGCAAGGCGATGAAAACGCAGCCATTTGCAGTGGATGCAAAGACAGGGACGCTTGATTTTGTCTCAACCTTGGCGGGATACATGACTGCACCTGATGGCACGGAGTTGGTCTTTACGATTTTCACCAGCGATCTGGCACAGCGGCGGCGCAGCCGTGGGCAAGAACGCCCCGCAGGTCAGCGCGACTGGGTCAAACGCTCCAAAATTTTGCAAAGCCAGTTGTTGCAGCGATGGGCCGCCGTGTATGGCGCTTGATCAGCCATTCACATAGGTCCAGACGACTTCTTCGAGACGCGGCAGCAGGTCTTCATAGACCAGAGCCACATCGAAAAGTGTCAGCTCTGGTAGTGCTGTTTCGTTATGTGTCGGGTCCAGAAGGTAGATCAGATCGCTCCACGCGTAATGGGCCTGCACCAGCGCCTCAAACGTGTCGCGGGGCGGGGGATTGTGCGTTTCGCCCACTTCGCCTGTGCGCAGGGCGTAGCCCGTGTGTTCAAACATTTCGGTTTGCGCGCGCATTTGGTTGAGATGGCTTACCAAGCTGCCCTTGCGGATATTGGCGACAGTCAGCAAGCAGCTTTCCTTGACGATGGCTTGTGACAGCATGCCTTGGCGTCCGGCGAGATCAATTTCCGCGATGCGTGTGCCGGATTGGGTCTGATGCACTTTGGAGAGCGCGCTGACGACTGACTGGGTTGAGTTAAGCAAAATGGGTTCAAGTCGCGCGAGTTGATCAAGCAGTGCAATATTGCCGCCGATGCCAGTCGCAGCCTGATCGCGTATTTGGGTCGCGAGGTTGCGATAGGGCCCCCAAATGATCCGGCTTTCATGCAGCGCGATGCGTGCCGTAAGCGTCGTGACGGGGGGCAGGGCCATTGCGGGCGCGCCGGACTCTAGCTGATCGAGTGAGACACGAAACAAATCAAGCGAGTCGGTCAGAATTCGAAGCTGCCGTTCGCGGTCGATATCGAAGGTGAGAAAGCAAGCCGCCGCTGTCATTCGTTGGCTGAGCAGGCGTTGGCGCGCCGCAATATCCATGCGCAGCTTGTCTATCTCATTTGCGCTGCGAGTTTGGGCGCACGCGGGCAGGGCGAGGACGAGTGCGCATAGACACGCGATGACACGACGGAACAGGGGCATCGAAACCTCCGGCAGAAAAGCACTGCCGAGAGGTGTATCAAAGCCCGGTTTCGACGCGGTTAACGCCGTCTCAAAGGGTCATGTGACGCGCCCGCGCGCCGCGTTCGATCGCCACTGCATGCAGCCGGTCGATGTTCAGCTCGGCGCGAATTTCTTCTAGCATACGCAGCTCGGTTTGGCGGATCGCCCCATCGGCAGCGGCCACGTCACAGGCCAGCGCATAGGCGGTTTCATACAGACGTTCGGGCAGAGCTGCGCGGATCAGGCCAAACAGCGCCTCCAGCCCATCTTCTTCCTCAAAGAGCGCATAGACGGATTTCGACACCCGCGCGGCACGGTCGATATCGTAGCTGGCAAAGATCGGCATGTGATCGATGGTGCGGTTGATCGCGATGAGTTCGGACATGGGCACGTCCTCATCAGCGGCGGAAATCGCGACCATCACCGCGATCAAGGCGTCTTGGGGTGACAGAGAGGCGAGAATATCGGGCACGGGGAGGCTCCTGCAGTGGGTTCAGAGTGCAAAATATTGACTGTCCACCCGCGTCGCAATAGGTGGGTCGCAAATGGGCGCGATGGGCGCGCCGCGATGAGGTGTGCTATGACGAGCTTGCGTGACGCTGCGATGACTTCCAAGGCCTGGCCCTTTGAGGAGGCGCGTCGGCTGCTCAAGCGTTATGAAAAGAAGGCTCCCGAGAAGGGCTATGTGCTATTCGAAACGGGTTACGGGCCTTCGGGACTGCCCCATATCGGCACGTTCGGCGAGGTTGCGCGCACCACGATGATCCGGCGTGCGTTCGAGGTGATCTCGGATATCCCTACGAAATTGCTGTGCTTTTCCGACGATATGGACGGGATGCGCAAGGTGCCCACGAATGTTCCCAATCAGGATATGCTGCGCAAGCACGAGCAAGAGCCGCTGACTTCGGTGCCCGACCCGTTCGGGGAATACCCGAGTTTTGGCGATCATAACAACGCGATGCTGCGCCGGTTTCTGGATACGTTCGGGTTTGAGTATGAATTCGCGAGTGCGACCGAGTACTACAAATCCGGCAAGTTCGACGACATGCTGATCCGCTCGGCGGAGCGCTATGATGATATCATGGCCATCATGTTGAAATCTTTGCGTGAAGAACGCCAGCAAACCTATTCGTGTTTCCTGCCGATCCATCCCGAAACGGGGCGCGTTTTGTATGTGCCGATGAAAGAGGTCAATGCCAAGGATGGCACCGTGACCTTTGATGATGAGGACGGGCGCGAATGGACGCTGCCAGTCACGGGCGGCAATGTGAAGCTGCAATGGAAACCCGATTTCGGGATGCGTTGGGCGGCGCTTGATGTCGATTTCGAGATGTATGGCAAGGATCACTCGACCAACACGCCGATCTATGACGGGATTTGTCGCGTTTTGGGTGGCCGTGCGCCCGAGCATTTCACCTATGAGCTGTTCCTGGATTCCAATGGCGAGAAAATTTCCAAGTCGAAAGGCAACGGGCTGTCGATTGATGAATGGCTGACCTACGCTTCGACGGAATCCCTGAGCTATTTCATGTACCTCAAGCCGAAAACCGCCAAGCGGATGCATTTCGATGTGATCCCGAAAGCGGTGGATGAATATCACCAGCAGTTGCGCGCGTTCCCCGATCAGGATGTCGAGAAGCAAGTGAATAATCCAGTCTGGCACATCCACGGAGGCCAACCGCCTGCAAGCCATATGGTCGTGCCGTTCTCCATGCTGCTGAACCTCGCAAGCGTCGCCGGGGCGAGCGACAAGGACGGTCTGTGGGGGTTCATCAAGCGTTATGCGCCCGATGCCACGCCCGAAACCCATCCCGATCTGGATCAGGCGGCGGGCTTTGCCGTACGCTATTTCAATGATTTCGTCGCTCCTGAACGCCAGTTCCGTCTACCCAGCGATCTTGAGC
The DNA here is from genome assembly GCA_016937195.1 of Paracoccaceae bacterium. Classification (GTDB taxonomy): domain Bacteria; phylum Pseudomonadota; class Alphaproteobacteria; order Rhodobacterales; family Rhodobacteraceae; genus Thioclava. The sequence continues at coordinate 4,017 of JAFGWK010000112.1, forward strand.
GCGCCGCCATTGCGGATTTGCGCAATCAATTGGCCGCATTGCCCAAAACCGATCTTCATACGCAATTCGAAGACCCGGCAGATGGGTTACAAACGATGGTCTTTGCGGTGGGCAAGGAGCATGGGTTTGAGCCGTTGCGCGATTGGTTCAAGGCGCTTTACGAGGTGCTATTGGGGGCCTCGCAAGGTCCGCGGTTTGGCGGGTTCGTTGCGCTCTACGGGGTTGATGAGACGATTGCACTGATCGACCGGGCGCTGGCGGGCGAATTGGTGGCCTAAGCCAAGGCCCTAGTAACACTATCGAAAACGCCCGTGCCGATTTGCGCGGGCGTTTTGTTTTGCGCGCTTCGCAAGACGGCAGCGCGCGGTGCTCTCAGCGCTTCTTTAACCTTCTCCCCTAGCTCTTGTCGGGCCGAGGCGCGTGCCCCGGTCGATCCCCAGCACGAGGTTTGATTGCGATGGCCGACAGCGCGGAGCGAGCTGCGCGGTTGCGTCCTGACGTTGAAATCTTGTGCTGGGCGGGTGGGAACAGGAACAAGAGGATTGCTGATGAACGTGGCGATTACCGATGGGCTGGTGTTGACCCCGCCCGCTTTCGATGAAGGGCTGGATCAATGGTCGAGCGAGAACGGCACGCCGGGCTCAACGACCTATGAGGACACGGCCAATGCGGCCTTTGTGCCAGCGGATGCAGATTTTTCCGGCTGTCTGGAGCTTATTAAGACGCAGAGCACACAAAAGCTGCGCGCGATGGTCAAGACACCGATCTTGCCAGGGATCTATCTAAAAATCTCGGCGCGGGTGAAAGCGATGAGTGGCAACCTGCCTTCGGTTCGCATTGCGGGCTATGCGGTGAGTTCCAGCGGCGGTCACGTCAGCGGTCTGGATGAGGCGGGGTCCAGCATTGCGCTGCTAAGCTATGGTGAGGTGGTCGAGGTTTCAGCGATTGTCGGCACCGGTAACCGGGCGGGCGTTGATATGGTCTGGGGGATGCAGCCCCATGACGGCTATTTCGGGCTGGACCTGACCGGGGCCAATGGTGGCGTGGTGCGCATTGATGACATCCAGATCGAGGATGTGACCGACGCCTTCCTGCGCGACATGATGGAATGGGTCGATGTGCGCGATTATGGCGCGGTGGGCGATGGCAGCAGTGATGACACGGATGCTTTCGTGGCCGCCGATCAGGC
>JAFGWK010000113.1 GCA_016937195.1 Paracoccaceae bacterium
AAATCCTCGCCTTCAAGAAGGGGCAGGCCAAGATAGCGCGCGATATAGGTGTGCTCGTAATAGCTGTCATTTGCAGGACCGGGCGTCAGGATCGCAGCGCGCCGCGCGCCAGCCGGCCCTTGCCACCCCTGCGAGGCCAGATCTTCCAACGCGGTGCGAAAATCGCCAAAAAACGCCGCAAGTTTGTGGATGTGATCGCGCGGGAAGCTTTCGGGAAAGATCCGCCCCGTCGCCATCCGGTTTTCCAGCGCAAAGCCAGACCCCGAAGGCGCCTGCGCGCGATCACCCAGCACGAACCACGACCCGTCCGGCGAGCGCCCGATCTCAAAGGCGAGGAAATGCAGGTAATGACCGCCGCGCGGGGGCACACCGACCATCGGGCGCAACCAATGCTGATTGCCCGCGATCAGTTCGGGCGGCAGATGCCCGTCTAAGACCAGCCGACCGGGGCCATAAAGATCGGCCATCACCGCCTCTAGCAGATCGGCGCGCTGCGCCAGCCCGTCGCAAATCCGGCCCCATTCGGTTTCGTGCAAGATCACGGGAATATGGCTGAGCGGCCAATCGCGCTCGGTCAGGGGATCATTGGAATAGCGCCGGTAATAGACCCCCGCATCGCGCAGATATTGATTGCCGCGCTCGAATCGCTGCGCGATTTCCGCGGCCGGCAGTTCTAGAAATTTCTCGACAAACGGGCGCCAGACCGGGCGCATCGCGCCGGAGGTGTCAAACAATTCATCCGACACACCCGGCGCAGGTCGATAGCGCGCCAAAAGCGGGTGGCGTTCGGTCTGGCGGTTGGCGTGCTCCATCGGGTCTCCGAGATTTACCCGATCAACTCAGCCCGATGGGGCGGCGCAGGTCAAGCGTATGGGGGAACTCCGGATGCGTTTGTTCCGGCGCAGGTCGGTAATCGCCGGGGCTGTAGCCATGGGGTTCGAAGCGCGCAAGTCGGCGCGCCTCGGCCTCGTTGCCATTGATCGGGAAAGTGTCATAGCTGCGCCCGCCGGGATGGGCGACATGATAGACACAACCCGCAATCGCCCTGCCCGTCCAGTCATCATAGATGTCAAATGTCAGCGGCGCATTCACCGGCAAGGTCGGGTGCAGCGCCTCGGCGGGCTGCCACGCCTTGTAGCGCACACCGCCCACCAATTTGCCCGAGGTCGCGGTCTTGGCCAAAGGCACCGGACGCTTGTTGCACATGATCTTGTAGCGATCCTGATGCAGAGAGGTCATCGTGACCTGAAGCCGCTCGACCGAGCTGTCGGTATAGCGCACCGTGCCGCCAATCGCGCCGGTTTCACCCAGCACATGCCACGGCTCCAGCGCTTGGCGGATCTCCAGATGCACGCCCTCGGCCTCGATCTGACCACAGAACGGAAAGCGGAACTCGGCCTGCGCCTCGAACCATTGCGGATCAAGGTCAAACCCGTGATCGCGCAGGTCCGACAGCAGATCGAGCAGGTCTTCCCACAGGAAATGGGGCAGCATGAAACGGTCATGCAGCACCGTGCCCCAACGCACCGGCTTGCCCGAAATCGGCGCATTCCAGCAGCGCGCAATGATGGCGCGCAACAGAAGTTGTTGGGCCAAGGACATGCGCGGATCTGGCGGCATCTCGAAGCCGCGGAATTCGACCAGACCCAAGCGGCCCGTCGGCCCGTCGGGTGAGAACAACTTGTCGATGCAGATCTCGGCGCGGTGGGTGTTGCCCGTCACATCGGTCAGCATATTGCGCAAGAGCCGATCCACCAGCCAAGCCGGCGGCACTGCGCCCTCGCTCGGCGGATTGATCTGGCTCAGCGCGATTTCCAGCTCATACAGCGTGTCGTGACGCGCCTCGTCGATGCGTGGCGCCTGAGACGTCGGGCCGATGAACAGCCCCGAGAACAGGTAGCTCAGGCTGGGGTGGCGCTGCCAAGTTAGGATCAGCGATTTCAGCAGATCGGGGCGGCGCAGGAACGGACTGTCAAGCAGCGTTTCCCCGCCCACGACCACATGGTTGCCACCGCCGGTGCCCGTGTGACGCCCGTCGATCATGAATTTATCAGCGCCCAGACGCGACTGGCGGGCCTCTTCATAGATCGCCTCGGTGGTGGCGACGCATTCTTCCCAGCTATGGGCGGGATGAATATTAACCTCGATCACGCCCGGATCTGGGGCGACACGGATCACGTTCAGGCGCGGGTCCGAGGGCGGCGCATAGCCCTCGATATGGATCGGCAGACCCATTTCCTTGGCGCTATCCTCGGCAGCCGCGATCAGTTCCAGATAATCCTCAAGATCCTCGGTCGGGGGCATAAAGACACAAAGCCGCCCGTCGCGGGGCTCCACCGAAATCGCGGTGCGCACGACGCCATCAATCGCGCCCAATTCCTGCTCGACGATCTGTTGCGCCCCGTCCGAGGATTGCGCCTCGGAAACGGGTTGGCTGTGTTCTTTGCTGGCGGCGGCCACCAAACCATCGGCCACCGCGCGTTCAACTTGCGCGTGGAAATCGGGCAGCTCGTCCTTGGGCAGCGAGGTGTCGGTGACGTAGTGATAGGGGTATTGGCTGGGCGGCACATGCGGCAACGCGCCCAAGGGCAAACGAAAGCCAGCCGGACTGTCGCCGGGCACCAGAAACAGCTTGCCGCGCCGCGTTTTCCACTTTTCCGAGCGCCAGCGATGGCCCGGCATCGCCTTGGATTGCCAGCGCTGGATCGGCAGCACAAACCCGGTCGGCTTGTCCAAGCCGCGCTCAAACACCCGCGCGAAACGGGCGCGATCCTCGGGGTTTTTCAGCTTGCTGTCTTCGGGTGTGACATTGTCGGGCAGGTTGCCCTCTTTAAGCATCCATTCGGCGGGGTCCTCGAATGCGGGCTGGGCATTTTCCGGCTCTAGCCCCAAGCGTTGCGCAATGCCGCGCATCAACGTTCCCGCCTGTTCCGGCCCTGCGCCAGTGTCATCACCCTCATAGGCAATCAGCGATTCATCGCGCCACACCGGCTTGCCATCGTGGCGCCAATAGAGCGAAAACGTCCAGCGCGGCAGGCTTTCGCCCGGATACCATTTGCCCTGCCCGTAATGCAGGAAACCACCGGGCGCAAAACGATCACGCAGCTTGCGGATCAGCGTATCGGCGAGTTCGCGTTTTTGCGGACCCACCGCTGCGGTGTTCCACTCATCGCTTTCGAAATCGTCGATGGAGACAAATGTAGGCTCGCCACCCATCGTCAGACGCACATCGCCTGCCGCCAAACTTTCATCGACCTTGCGCCCCAGCGCATTGAGCCGCGCCCAGCTCTCATCCGAAAACGGCTTGGTGATGCGGGGATGCTCGGCGACGCGAGTGACCGACATGTCGAAATCAAAGCTGACCTCGGGCGTGCCATTGGCCGCATAGCCGCCCGAAATCGGTGCAGCGTTGCGATAATGGGGCGTCGCGGCGAGCGGGATATGGGATTCGCCCGTCAGCAGCCCCGAGGTCGGGTCCAACCCGATCCAGCCAGCGCCGGGCAAGAACACCTCGCACCATGCATGCAGATCGGTGAAATCGTGATCGGTGCCCGAGGGACCATCGAGCGCCTCAAGATCGGGTTTAAGCTGGATCAGATAGCCCGAGACGAACCGCGCCGCAAAGCCCAGATGACGCAGCACTTGCACCAGCAACCACGAGCTGTCGCGACAAGACCCCATCTTGCTGGACAGCGTCTCGTCTGGCGTCTGCACCCCCGGCTCCATACGGATCGTATAGCCCACGACCTGCGAAATCCGCGCATTCAACGCGATCAGGAAATCGACCGTGCGGTTCTCCTGAAAATCCAGCGCACCCACGAATTGAGCCAGCAGCGGGCCTTCGGGTTCGGGTGTGCGATAAATCGACAGGTCAGCGCGCAGGTCCTCGGGATAGTCAAAAGGCCACGTCTCGGCGCTATCTTCGACGAAGAAATCAAACGGGTTGTAGACGGTCATATCGGCGGTCAGATCGACCTCGATCTTGAACTCGCGTACCGGTTCGGGAAAGACGAACCGCGCCAGCCAGTTGCCGTAGGGGTCTTGCTGATGGTTCACGAAATGCCCGCCGGGCGAGACCTTGAGCGAATGCGAAATCACGCGGGTGCGTGAATGGGGCGCAGGCCGCAACCGGATCAGCTGAGGCCCCAAAGTAACTGGCCGGTCATAAGTGTAATGGGTCAGATGGTGAATGCTGGCATGAATCGCCATAATCGGTGCGCCCCGTTCGTTGTTCTCCCTAAGACTAGGTGTGCCCGGCCCGCTTCACACCCGCAAAATGCACAAAGCGCTGAGAAAAGGCCCAAGGTACGGGCGATTGATCAAAAAATATGCACGCAGATCGCAGGCTTAGGCCAAGATCTGGCCTGTTCATTTTTATGCGCTTGGGGGGTTATCCCAGCAGATCGTGGCACAGTTCCAGCGCAGAGATCAGCGCGTCAACCTCTTCGCGGGTGTTATACATTCCGAAAGAGGCGCGCGCGGTGGCCGACACCCCAAGCCACTCCATCAGCGGCCCCGCGCAATGCTGGCCTGCGCGCACGGCCACGCCGCGCTTGTCGAGGATCGTTGAAATATCATGGGGATGGGCCGGACCGCCCAGCGTGAACGAAAAGATCGCGCCTTTATCTGCGGCCGTCCCCTGCAGGCTCAGCCAGTTCAGCCCTGCCAGCTTGGCCTGTGCATAATCGCGCAGATCACGCTCATGCGCGGCGATGTTCTCCATGCCGACGCCCATCATATACTCCAACGCCACGCCCATACCGATCTGCTGCACGATACCGGGGGTTCCGGCCTCAAACTTCATCGGCGCGGTGTTGTAGGTCACGCTGTCGCGCGTAACGGTGTCGATCATATCGCCACCGCCCATAAAGGGGCGCATCTGCGCCATCCGCTCAGAACGGATATGGATCGCGCCAGACCCGGAAGGCCCGTAAAGCTTATGCCCCGTGATAACGTAGAAATCCGCGCCAATCGCATCGACATCCACGGGCCCATGCACCGCCGCTTGCGAGCCATCAACCAGCGTCGCGATGCCCTTTTCGCGTGCAGACTTGGCGATTGTCGCCACATCAACTTTGGTCCCTAATACATTGGACATATGAGAGATTGCGATCAGCTTGGTGCGATCCGTGATCGCCTCCAGGACCTTCTCGGGGGGCAGGGAACCATCGGGCTCCGGCTCCACCCATTTCAGCACCACGCCCTGACGTTCGCGCAAGAAATGCCACGGCACGATATTGGCGTGATGCTCCATCACCGACAGCACGATCTCATCGCCCGCTTGCAGATTGGGCACGCCCCAGCCGTAAGAGACCAGATTAATCCCCTCGGTCGCGCCGGTCGTAAAGACGATCTCATCCTCATTCTTCACGCCCAAGAAATGCGCCACAATCGCGCGGGTGTTTTCGTATTTCTCGGTCGAGATATTGGACAGCGTATGCAGACCGCGATGCACATTGGCATAGTCGTTGAGGTAAAGATCGCTCATCGCGTCAATCACCACACGCGGCTTTTGCGCCGAGGCCCCGTTATCAAGGTAAACCAAGGGCTTGCCATTGATTTCGCGGCTCAGGATCGGGAAATCGGCACGGATCTTGGCGATATCATACATCTGTTTTCCTTACAGCGTTGCGGGCACTTGCAGCAAACCT
>JAFGWK010000003.1 GCA_016937195.1 Paracoccaceae bacterium
CGAACCCGCCCCCTACACCGAAGCCGATCTGTCGCTGATCAAGCGCATCATTCCCCATCGCTATCCGTTTTTGCTGATCGACAAGGTACGCGACATCGTTCCGATGAAGGGTGCAGTCGGGATCAAGAACGTGACCTGCAATGAGCCCCATTTCCAGGGGCACTTCCCTGATATGCCGATCATGCCCGGCGTCACCATCGTCGAGGCGATGGCGCAGACATCGGCTGTCGTGGTGGGAATTTCTCTTAACGTGGTGGATCGCGACCTGCTGACCTATTTCATGGGTATCGACAAATGCAAATTCCGCCGCAAGGTCGTGCCGGGCGACGTTCTGGAGCTGCATGTCACGGTCAAACGCGGTGGCGGCAAGATCTGGAAATTTGAGGGTCGTGCGCTGGTTGACGGAGAGTTGGCCTGCGAGGCCGAGTTCACCGCGATGATGGACCTGCAGGACTGAGCCGCATGAGCATTGATGCCAGCGCGCAAATCCACGCCTCTGCGGTGATCGAGGACGGGGCCGTGATCGGCCCCGATTGCCGGATCGGCCCGTTCTGCGTGATCGGCCCCGAGGTAGAACTTGGGCGCGCGGTTGTGCTGCACAGCCACGTGGTCATTCAGGGTGCCACGGAAATCGGCGATGAAACGGAGGTGTTCCCGTTTGCTTCGCTTGGTCAGATCCCGCAAGATCTTAAATTCAAAGGCGAAAAGACCCGCCTTAAAATTGGCGCGCGCAACCGCATTCGTGAATATGTGACGATGAACACCGGCACCGAAGGCGGTGGCGGGCTGACACAGGTGGGCGATGACGGACTGTTCATGTCGTCCTGTCACGTCGCACATGACTGCAAAATCGCCGACCGTGTGATTTTGGTCAATTCGGTCGCGGTGGCGGGCCATTGCGTGCTTGAAGACGACGTGATCGTGGGCGGTTTGTCTGGCGTGCACCAGTTCGTGCGCATCGGGCGCGGCGCGATTATCGGCGCGCTTTCGATGGTAACGGCCGATGTGATCCCCCATGCGCTGGTTGCGGGTCCGCGTGCCGGGCTTGAGGGGCTCAATCTGGTGGGGCTAAAGCGTCGCGGCACCTCGCGCGAGGAACTGTCTGCGCTGCGCGCCACATTTGCCGAACTCTCCACGGGGAATTTCCGCGAAACCGCGCGTGGGTTGTCCGAGGGGGAGGTGCAGAGTGATTTGGCGCGCGAAGTGCTGGAATTCATCCTCGGCCCGTCTGATCGCAGCTTTCTGACGCCGCATAAATGAGTGGCGGGTCCGATATTGCGCTGATCGCAGGGCAGGGAGCCTTGCCCGGTCTGATCGCACGCACCGCGCCTGGGGTGTTGGTTTGCGAGATGGAGGGCACGCCCAGCGAGATTGGCACGCCCGACACGCTGCGCTTTCGCATTGAGCGGTTGGTGCCCTTTCTCGATACGCTCGCGGATCGCGGGGTCAAGCAAGTGGTGTTTGCCGGGGCTCTGCAACGCCCGCGCGTGGACATGGAGCTGATCGACCCACGTTCGGCGCAGTTGGTGCCGCGTCTGGCGATGGCGATGCAGGCGGGCGATGATGCGACCCTGCGCGCGGTGATCGAGATTTTCGAGGACTGGGATTTCAAGGTCGTGGGCGCGCATGAAATCGTGCCCGATCTGGTCTGCGCCTCAGGTGTGATCTGCGGCGCGCCCAGCGATCGTGATCGCGCCGATGCCAAGCGTGCGGCGGCCATCGTCGCCGATCTGGGCCGGGCCGATATTGGTCAGGGCGCAGTGGTGGCAGGCGGGCTGTGTCTGGCGGTCGAAACCTTGCCGGGTACTGATGCAATGCTGGAATTCGTACGCCTTCACAAAGGCTTGCGCGATGATTTTAAGGCGGTTCAAGGGGTGTTTTACAAAGCCCCCAAGCCGGGACAGGATCGCCGCGCCGACTTGCCAGCCATTGGTGTGCAAACGGTTCACAACGCCGCCGCTGCGGGATTGTCAGGCATTGCGTTTGAGGCAGGCGGGGTAATGTTGCTTGACCGTGAGGCGGTGATTGAAGCGGCAAAAGCTGCTGGTCTGTTCCTTTGGGCCTGCGCGCCATGAGGCTGTTCGTGATCGCAGGCGAGGCTTCTGGGGATAAGCTGGGCGGGGCGCTGATGGCGGGCTTGGCGCAACTGTCGCCGGGGATCGAATGGCAGGGCATCGGCGGGCCGGACATGGCCGAGGAGGGTTTGCAAAGCCGCTTTGATATGGCGGAATTGTCGGTCATGGGCGTGATGGAGGTTCTCCCGAAATACCGCCATCTCAAGCGACGCGTCGCGGAAACGGCGCAGGCTGTAATTGAGATGCGCCCCGACGCGCTGATCACCATCGACAGCCCCGATTTTTGCCTGCGCGTCGCGCGGCTTGCGCGTGAAAAATGCCCTGATCTCAAGGTGATTCACTATGTTGCGCCGTCGGTCTGGGCATGGCGTGCAGGGCGTGCGGCCAAGATGGCGCAGGTGGTGGACCATGTGCTGGCCCTGCTGCCCTTTGAGCCGCCTTATATGCAGTCCGCCGGGATGAGTTGCGATTTCGTTGGCCACCCTGTGGTCGCCGAACCGCGCGCGACCCAGACCGAGGCCGCCGCCTTTCGCGAAACCCATATGATTGGCGCCGATCAGCCGCTTGCGCTGTGTTTGCCCGGCTCGCGCGCGGGTGAGGTCAAGCGTCTGGGCAAGCGCTTCGATGAGGCGCTGATGCAATTGCGTGACCGCGAACCGGGGCTGCGCGTGGTTCTGCCGACGGTGCGCGGCGTTGCCCCAATGGTGCGCGAGATGAGTGCGCGCTGGCCCATCGCGCCGATTGTGGTTGAGCAGACCGCCGATAAGCGGGCCGCCTTTGCCGCCGCTGATATTGCACTTGCGGCCTCGGGGACGGTCAGTCTGGAACTCGCGGCGAACCGGGTGCCGATGGTGATTGCTTATGACGCGAATTTCCTGACATGGCATCTGATCTGGCATTTGATGAAGATCGACACGGTGACGCTGGTAAATCTGGTGTCCGAAACCCGCGCAATTCCTGAATTTCTGGGGCCCGACTGCAAGCCTGGGATGATTTCGCGTAAGATGTTGGAAGTGCTTGAACAAGACGGTGCGCGCGAGGCGCAGATGGCCGCGATGGAAGAGACCATGAAGCGGTTGGGCGAGGGGGGCGAGGCCCCGGGCTTACGCGCGGCACGTTCGGTTCTGGGCTTTCTTAGCGCCTGAGTGCCGCGCTACTTCTCTGATATTCATAGTTTTTAGGCTGATGCGCCATTGGTGCATGCGATATGGCGCAGCCGTTAAGGCTTTGATTACGCTTTGCTGCGACAGTTGGTCACGCATTTTTTATCTATTGTCGCATATTCGTGAAGCCGTTAACCTTGTAAAGTCAATTTTCATTCCCATGCCGAAGCTATTGGAGAGCTGATGAGACAAACCGCTTTGCGGATTACGGCAATCGTCTCAGCCGTAATTTTGGGCCAGCTACCTGCGTATGCGCAGCAGGCTACGCCCGGGGAGGAGACACCCGCAATAGGTGCGCAATCGCGTCCTGCTGGCTCGATGGCCGCTCATATGAGCGATCCAGTTTCCGACATTACGGCGGACCACTCGAAATTTTTGAAGCTCAAGGGACCGTTTGCCTCTGGCTCTCAGGTTACCGAGGCCTGCTTGTCCTGCCATACCGAGGCGGGCAATCAGGTGATGCATTCGGTGCATTGGAAATGGGAATATCAGAACGAAAAAACCGGGCAGTTGCTGGGCAAGGCGCATGAGATGAATGCGTTTTGTGGCAATGTCGCCTCAAATGAGGTGCGCTGCACCTCTTGCCATACCGGCTATGGTTGGACCGATATCCGCGAAGCGATGCCTGATGATCCGACCAAGGTGGATTGTCTGGTCTGTCACGACAAGTCGGGCCAATACACCAAGCAAGACAATCTGGCTGGGGAAGTGCCGCTGGAACCTGTCGCAGCGGGTGCGAAAACCATCACTGGCGAACCCGCCTGGCCGGTCGATCTGGCTGAGGCCGCGCAATCGGTTGGCCCGCCTCCGGGGCGCGATAACTGCGGAAATTGCCACTTTTACGGCGGTGGCGGCGATAACGTGAAACACGGCGATCTCAGCTCGGTGCTGTTCGACCCGCCGCTGGATGTGGATGTGCATATGTCCCCCGATGGCGGTAATTTCACCTGTGAAACCTGCCACGTCTCGGACAAACACGTGTTTGAGGGGTCGCGCTATGAAACGGATGTGGTCGATCCCCATCCCGACCGTATGGCGGGTGCAGGTCATGATGCGGCCGCCTGTCAGTCGTGCCATTCCGATACCCCGCATACGGGTCCGAATGCGCTGATCGCGGCCAAGCTGAACGATCACACCGACACGCTGGCGTGCCAGACCTGCCATATCCCCAGCTTTGCGCGCGGTGGTGTGGCGACCAAGACGAAATGGGATTGGTCGACTGCGGGCAAGTTGAAAGACGGCAAGCCCTATTCGGAAGAGAACTATGTTCAATCCGATGGTAAGCATTTGCATACCTACCTGACGATCAAGGGCAATTTCGAGTATGGCGAGAATGTCGTCCCCGTCTATGCCTGGTCCAACGGGGAGATGACCTACACGCTACCCGAAGAGAAAATCGATCCCTCCAAGGTCGTTGAGATCAACAAGATCGGCGGCACGCCGGGGGCTGCGGATAGCAGGATTTTCCCGTTCAAACGCCTTGATGGTTCTCAGGCCTATGACAAGCAGCGCGATGTCTTGCTCTATAACCATGTCTATGGTCCGGGCGATGGCACAGCGCTGTGGCAATATTACGATTGGAAGAAATCGCTTCAGGCCGGGATGGATTATGTCGGGTTGGAATATTCGGGCGATTTCGGGTTCGTCGATACCTATATGTATTGGCCGATTACGCATATGGTTGCGCCCAAAGAAGATGCTGTGAACTGTGAAAGCTGCCATGCGCAAGATGGTCGGATGGCAAATCTCGCGGGGATCTATGTACCCGGCGCGGGCATCAATATGGGCGGAAAAATCGGTCTCGCGGTCTTTTTGATGGCAATACTAGGCGCGTTTGGCCACGGATTGCTGCGCGTTATTGGCCGCTCCAAAGGAAAAGGAGACCATCATGGCTGAACATTGCGTTAAGGTTTACTCGCGGTTCAACCGGTTGTGGCATTGGTCGCAGGTTGTCTCGATTATGCTGCTGTTTTTCACGGGTGCGCGGCTGTTGGGGCTGCATCAGCTAGGTCCGTTCGGTCTGGCTGTGATGGTGCATACTGTCGTTGCGTTGGCGCTATTGCTGTTATGGGCGTTTGCCACGTTCTGGCTGTTCACCACGGGCGGCTGGAAGCAGTTCGTGCCGCGGTTGTCGGGGATGTGGCAGGTCTCGCGCTTTTACGCCTATGGCGTCTTCAAGGGCGAGAAACATCCCTATCAGAAAAGCTTCGAGCGTCGGCATAACCCGCTGCAGGCTGCGTCTTATTTTGTGCTGAAATCGGCGCTTTTTCCGGCGATTTGGATCTCTGGTATCGCTTATCTAACCTATGGATTCTGGGATCATCTGGATGGCGGCAGCTTTTTCCTTCAGATCATCGCGAATTTCCACGTGCTTGCGGCCTTCGCGATTGCCAGTTTTGTGGTGATCCACGTCTATTTGCTGACGATCGGCGGGTTTCGCCATCACGTCCGTCCCATGGTAACCGGTTACGAGCAGGTCGATCTGACGCCCGAAGCCGAGGCATATTTCCGCCAAACCGGGCGTGTTATCGACTGACTCGGTTGTCTTTTCCAACGCAAAAGGGCCTCTGGAAACAGAGGCCCTTTTTCATGTCGCACGGTTTGGCCGGTGTCGGTGCCTCCGGCGGGAGTATTTTAAGCCAAATGAAAGAGGGAGTATGGTTCAATTGTCGCGCGGGATGCGCCGGGGAGCCGGTGCTCCTTTTTCAGAAATCCAGGGCGAGGGCGCAAAAGAAAAAGCGCCGCGAGAGCGACGCTATTTCGAGGTCTGTTTTGGAAAAGGGGGGCTTAGGCGCCCCAATGGCGCACGGGGCCGCAATCCATATGCACGAAATTCGAGCGTGAATATTTACCAACACCGCCCGCGTGGCAGGCAGAAGCTGCGCGAAACATCTGGCTGACCGAACGCGATTTGAGGCGCAGGTCGGTGGCCTTGCCCTCCATGTGCAGTGAATGTTTCGCAACACCCTTGGAGCGAGAGCGCAGCATTGCGTTGGTCTTGGGCGAACGATAGCCCGACAACAGCAGGTAGGGTTCGTTGATATCCATCAGGTTATGGGCGGCAGCAGCGATATCAATCGTGCGTGCGTCAATCGTTTTGAGCTGGTTGGTGCGCCAATCGCGGGCGAAATAGGTCACTTCCTTTAGTGCCTCGGGGATGTACTCCCCCTCGATCCAGTAAACAGTGTCAAGGCTTTCGCCGGTGCGTCCGTTATACATCCGGATACGTCGGATATCGCCAGCACCTTTAAGAAGACCGAATGCGCTGCTCATCGTCGGCGCTGCGGTTACCATGGTCGCAGCAAAAGCGCCCAATACTCCGCGCCGGGAAAACGTCGTCATGCTCACTGTCCTGTCGTTGCCTGTCTTACATCTCGCCCTGTTGCTCGGGCGACTAATGAAAGCTTAATCCCAAACTGTGCCAGTGTTATTGCATAGACCGTTCTAGTGATAAAGAATCGAATTGCCGCACACGCGTGCGTGATCAAAAATCGGCAGAATCCCGCCGGTTAGCGCTATAATTTAAGCTGTTTCGCGCGTGCATCGTTCGATTGATGCGGATCGGTTTTGCGCCATTTTGCGAAAGCTTTTCTGGACTCGTAGCCCCAAATTTGAAAGATCAAAGAGGGGTTTTGTGGTGTTGGGGCGGGTTTTATGGTGTTCGGTTTGCGCGCAGTTGCGCTTGCAGCAACAGTTTCGAGTGTAGGGCTAGGGGCGTTTGCGCAGGGCGCGGCGCAGATCGTGGCCCAAGGCGCGATGTCGCCTGTCAGCGGTATCGAGCTGAGCGGTTTCACACAAGCGATTGCCGAAGCGGCCGCCTCTGAGCCTGCGCTTGCCGCGTTTTACGCCGCGCGCGATTATCGCCCGATCTGGACCTCAGGCGGTGACGCGTCACGTCGCGCCGCGCTGTTTTCCGCGCTTGATGTGTCTGGGCTGCAGGGCTTGCCACAGTCCCATTATGATCCTGACGCGTTGCGTGCGCGCTTTGGCGCGGTGCAATCTGAACGCCAGCGGGGCTTGTTGGAAGTCGCGCTGAGCAAGGTCTTTCTGGACTATGCCCATGACGTTTCGCATGGCGTGCTAGACCCGCATAAAGTTCTGCCTGATATCAAGCGCGAACCGCTGCGCGCTGATCCGCAGGCGCGTTTGACGGCTTTTGCGGCGAGTTCAAATCCGACGCTGTTCATCCACGATTTAGCGCCGAAAATGCCGCAATATGCGCAGCTTTTGAAAGCCAAGCTGGATTTACAGGCGCAGCTGAAAGAGGGTGGCTGGGGCGCGCGTGTTTCGGCCAAGAAATTGCAGCCCGGCGATACGGGCCCCGCAGTAATCGCGCTGCGTGATCGTTTGCAGAAAATGGGTTATCTTGGGCGATCGGCGACTGCCAGCTATGACAGCGATATTCAAAAGGCGGTGCAAGCCTATCAGGCCGATCAGGGGCTGACGCCCGATGGTGTGGCTGGCGCTGGGACATTGGCCCAGATCAACCAATCGCCCGAAGAGCGGATGCAGTCGATCCTTGTCGCGCTCGAACGGTTGCGCTGGATGAATGGTCTGGATCTGTCGGGGCGCTATGTCTGGGTGAATATCCCCGACTTTTCGGTGCGTGTGGTTGATGATGGCAAGACCACATTCCGCTCGGTTACGGTGGTGGGGCAGAACAACCCCGACCGGCGCACACCCGAGTTTTCCGACGAGATGGAGCGGATGGTGATCAACCCCGCTTGGCATGTGCCCCGCTCGATCGTGACCAAAGAATATCTGCCGATGATGCAGCGCAATCCCAATGCGGCGGGTCAACTGGATTTGATCGACTCGCGCGGGCGTGTCGTGCCGCGTTCGGCGGTGAATTTTGCAGCCTATAGCGCCAAGAATTTCCCTTTCGCGATGAAGCAGCCGCCCTCGAACCGTAATGCGCTGGGGTTGGTAAAGTTTCTCTTTCCCAATAAGTGGAACATCTACCTGCACGATACGCCGTCTAAGTCATTGTTCCAAAAAGAAAGCCGTGCCTTTAGTCATGGCTGTGTGCGCGTTGGTCAACCCTTTGATTTGGCATATGTTTTGCTTGGGGCACAAAGCAATGATCCGCGCGCTGAGTTTAAGCGCATTCTCAATACCGGGCGCGAAACGACGGTGCCTTTGAAACAGCCGGTTCCGGTGCATCTGGTGTATTTCACCGCTTGGCCGACGCCCTCGGGCCATGTCGAGTATCGCCGTGATGTTTATGGACGTGACGCAGCGCTTTTCACTGCCTTGCAGCGCGCCGGGGTGGAATTGCCCGGGTCGAAGGGTTAAATCTAGCGCGAGGGGCCGTTTATGCGCCCGCCGTTCTGGTTTGACCTGAAAAAAGGACCGCTCTCATGTCGCAGACAATCGCGCAGATCGCGCAGGCGCTTGAGGCCGAGGCCGTAGGCAATCTGGACCTTGAGGTCGTTAGTGCCTCCGAACCTGCAAGTGCGCGCGCCGATCAGATCGCCTTGGCGATGAACCCGAAATATGGCGAAGGTCTTGGGCTGGGGCATGCGCGCGCCGCGATTTTGTGGCAGGGGGCGGATTGGCAAAGCTATGGTCTGGAGGCTGCGATTTTTGTGACCCGCCCGCGTCTGGCGATGGCGGGACTGTCGCGCGCCTTTGATCCGGGTCCCGAGATTGCGCCCGGCATCCACCCGAGCGCGCTGATTGACGAAAGCGCTGTGATCGGGTCGGGCGCGGCGATTGGGCCGTTCACGGTGATCGGGCGCGATGTGGTGATCGGGGCGAATGCGCGCATCGCCAGTCATGTCAGCATCGCGCAAGGTGCCCAGATCGGCAGCGACGCGCTGATTTTGGAACAGGTGCATATCGGTGCGCGCGTGGTGATTGGCGAGCGCTTCATCTGCCAGCCCGGAGCGCGGATCGGAGCGGACGGGTTTTCCTTTGTGACACCCGAGCCATCCATGGTTGAAGAAGCCCGCGCAAGTCTCGGAAAAAACGCTGAAATTCGTGAGCAGTCCTGGGTGCGAATTCATTCCCTTGGGAGCGTCGAAATTGGCGATGATGTCGAGGTCGGGGCCAATAGCTGCATTGATCGCGGCACGGTGCGCGCGACGAAAATTGGGGCGGGCACCAAGCTCGATAATCTTGTGCATGTTGCCCATAACGTGCAGGTCGGGCGTGATTGCCTGCTCTGCGCGCAGGTCGGGATCGCGGGCTCAACCACGATTGGGGATCGCGTGGTTCTGGCCGGGCAGGTTGGCGTGTCGGATAATATCTTTATCGGCGATGACGTGATCACGGGCGGGGGCACGGATGTGTTTACCAATGTGCCCTCGGGGCGCGTTGTCTGGGGCAGCCCGGCGGTGAAGATGGAAACGCAGGTCGAGATGAACAAATCGCTGCGTCGATTGCCCAGATTGTTTGCGCAAGTCAAAGAACTTCGGGAAACTGTTACGCGACTCACGCAAAATGGGGGCGACGAGTAGCAGCCAATGAGGTCACAGGTGCACGATCAGGTTCTTTCCATCATCGCCCATGAAGCGCATCGCGCGCCCGAAGAGGTGCGTGCCGAGATGACGCTTGAGGAATTGGGTCTCGACAGTCTTGGGCTGGTCGAGGTGATTTTTGCCATCGAAGAGCAGTTCGATATCTCGGTGCCCTTCAACGCCAATGACACCGCGCAAGCGCAGTTCGATATTTCCTCGGTGGGCGCGATTGTGCGTGCGGTTGAGCGGCTGGTTTCTGGAGAGTCCCCGGCAGCGGCGGTCGCCTGATGCGCCGTGTCGTCATCACCGGGGCAGGCACGATCAACGCGCTGGCCGAAGGGGTGAGTGCGACGAAAACAGCGCTGGCGGCGGGTCGTTCGGGCATCGGAGCGCTTCAATTTCCCGATGTAGAGCGGTTGAACGTGCGCATCGGTGCGCAGATCCACGACTTTTCGCCGCAGGATCGCTTCGATCTGGGTAAGCTCGCGCTGTATGATGCGTTCACGCAATATGCGTTGGTTGCTGGGGCCGAGGCGATGGCGCAGGCGGGGTTGCAAAGCGCCCCTGATCCGGCGCGCTGGGGCTGTATCATCGGCACGGCGGGGGGCGGTCACGGCACCGCCAATGACGCCTATCGCGCGGTCTATGCGCAGGGCAAGAACCGCGTGCATCCGCTTACCGTGCCCAAGCTGATGGCCAATGCGGCCCCGGCGCATCTGGCGATCCGGCATGGCTTGAAAGGCCCCGGTTTCGCAGTTTCGACAGCTTGTGCCAGTTCCAACCATGCGATCGGGTTGGCGTTTCAGATGGTGCGCAGCGGCATGGTGGACGGGATGCTGGCAGGCGGCGCGGAGGCGATGCTCAATTTTGGCGGGCTCAAGGCGTGGGAGGGGCTGCGCGTGATGTCGCCCGATGGCTGCCGTCCGTTTTCGGCGGATCGCAACGGCATGGTGCAGGGCGAGGGCGCGGGGGTTTTCGTGCTGGAAACGCTTGACGCGGCGCTTGCACGCGGGGCCACGCCTCTGGCCGAGATCGCGGGGTTTGCGATGAATTGCGATGCCAGCGATATCGTGATGCCCGATCAGGACAGCGCCGCGCGCGCAATCACAGGGGCGCTGAAGGATGCCGGGATGGCCCCCGAAGAGGTCGGTTATATCAACGCCCATGGCACTGGCACGGCGGCCAATGACCGCATTGAAACCGCCGCGATCCGTCACGTTTTTGGCGGGGCCGCTGATGACGTTGCAGTCAGTTCGACCAAGGCGATGCATGGTCACTGTATTGGTGCGACCGGCGCGGTAGAATTGGTGGCCTGCCTGATGGCGCTGCAAGATGGGGTGATTGCGCCGACCATCAACTACGGCGGGTCCGATCCCGACTGTGATCTCGATGTCGTCCCGAATGAGGCGCGACGCGCGCAGGTTGGGGCGGTGCTGTCAAACGCCTTCGCCTTTGGCGGGTTCAACGCAGTTCTGGCCTTACGCACAATATGAAAACGCCGCGCTAAAATTGCGCGGCGTCTATTATTTCTCAGCCACTTACGCGGCGATCTTGACGTGGTTTATTTGACCGCGCCGCTTTCTTCATTGGATTTCACAACCGCGTTGAAGGCATTGGTGAACCCTTTCAGCGAGATATCCGCCGTGACCTTCTGGTTCGGAGCGGCCAGCGGCACGATGGTGATCGTCGCTTTGCCACCCTTTTTATAGGCGTCAAGCTCGCCTTGGGTCAAACCGATGCGAGCAAAGCACCCCATCGGCTGGCAGAAGGTAAAGGGATAAACGCGCGGTTCGGCATTATCGACCTGGATCGTCAGGTTCTGCGTGAGCAGCGTGTCCATCGGCACCATGATCGTCGCACCAGCGACCGCCTTGCCCCCGGCGGGAAGGCCGAACAGCGAGATATCAGCGACATTGCCGCCTTTGGCGTCCTTGAGGACCTGGTACATCTGGCAGGGATCTTTGCCATCTTTCGTCTTGATGCACTGCATTTCCCAGTCGTCGTAGGTCGCTTTGATGTAGGTGTTGTTTTCGGGCTGCTGTGGAGCTGCGGTCGCAGCCGGTGCCG
>JAFGWK010000114.1 GCA_016937195.1 Paracoccaceae bacterium
ATGTGATGACGCAAGAAAGCCTTTCGCGGGATCGCGACGCGACATTAAGCCAACTGGCTGAGTTTGCAGGCAATCAGCGCTGGCAAGGACTGAATACTGCTGCGGATAAAGGCGGCGTCGGAGTCAGCTATCCCCAAGGCGTTGCGGGGGTGCTGCGCCGGATCAATCACTGGCAGGCCAGCACGCTGAACCCCCAGCCACCGATTGCAATCGCCACGACTCCGGGCGGGCTGTATCGGGTTGCGGGATATCTGGCGCGGCGCGGCCCGCTTTCTGGTCTTTTCGCCCGCGCAACGCCCGTGAACGACTATGTACTCGCAACATTTGCGGGCCGGTTTGCAGAGAGCAATCGCGCTTTGGCCGCGCAGGTTCCGGGGCTTGATCTGACGGGCTACGATGGGATCGGGTGAGCCGGATGTCACCCGCTCACCCCCCCTCGCGCGCTGTGCTGGCGCCGGTGCCCAGTTCGATGATTTCGGCAGTGATGGCCTCTTGGCGCACGCGCCGCAATGTCGCTTCGAACACCTCCAACTCGCGCGCGATCTGACTGGCCGCCGAGGTCATTGATTCCATGCGCGCCTCGTTTTCTGCGGCAAAAGCATGCAGTGCCGCTTTGCAAATTCGCGCGTGAATATAATCCGCCCCCAGACTGGCCAGCAGCGACGCGGCAGGCAGTTGCGTCAGCGGTGGCGTGGCTGTCGCGGCTGTTGGGGCGGGCAGATCTGATAGGTCGATTGGGAATAGCGGGCGGCGGGTGATGTGGGCGCGCCCGCCCTGCCATCGGGCGTAAACGACATCAAGGCGGTCGAACCGCCTTGCATCTAGCGCACGATAGATTGCCTGCGTAATCGCATCGGCGAGCTTGGGGATGCCGGGCGAATGCGAGGGCATCGGGGCGCTCCAATACGGGACAATCTCGCGCGCATTGGCAATCGAGAGCCCACGCGTTCCGATCACCAACAGGTCAGACGTGCCCAGCGCGTCGTGAACACTTTCCAGCACCCGTTCGCTGAACGCGCCGGCAAAGCCCTGCTCGGCCAAAAACACCAGCAGCCCCAAACGTCCTTCGCCCTGCGCCGACGCGGCGGGGCGGGAATTGTCAGCCGGAAGAATGCGCGCCATCGCGGTGGAAATCGTGGCAGCGTAGCTGTCCACCGCCTCCATCTGCGCGCGGGCCGCACGTGCGCGCGCCGCCGCGATGCCCTTCATCGCGTTGACCACCGCCCCCAGTTGGCGCACCCCGGCAATCCGCGCGCTGACATCGGCGAGGCGCTCGGTCATGGGGGCGGCTCGGCGGGGGGGAGCAAGGTGATCAGCTTGGTCATCGCCGCACTCAAAGCGGATTTTACCGCATCATCCAGCGTGCCGCCGCCCGCGATCGCCTGCATGGCTTGGGCCGCATCGTGATCCAGCGCAGCGGGCAGCCCCTTGCGAAACGCGGCCACTGTCGGCGCGGGCAGCGCATCAAGCAACCCCGTTTGCACCGCCAGCATCAGCGCCACCTCGTCGACAAGGCGGAAGGGCTCGTGCTGGGGCTGGCGCAGTGCCTCGCGAATGCGCGCCCCACGCGTGAGTTGCTGGCGCACCCGGTCATCAGGCATACCGCCAAAACGGGTGAAAACCTCCAGCTCCAGAAACTGCGCATAATCAAGGCGTAGCGTGCCCGCCGCCTTGCGCAGCACCGGGGCTTGCGTCTTGCCCCCGACCCGGCTGACGCTAAGGCCGACATCCACGGCGGGTTTCTGCCCCTGATGGAACAGCGCCTGATCCAGCACAATCTGCCCGTCGGTGATCGAAATCAGGTTGGTCGGGATATAGGCAGACAGGTTGCCCTGATCGGTCTCGGCAATTGGCAGCGCGGTCAGCGATCCGCCGCCCCGTTCAGGCGAGAGTTTCGCAGCGCGTTCCAGCAAGCGGGCATGGATATAGAACACATCGCCCGGATAGGCCTCGCGCCCCGGAGATTGGCGCGTCAGCAGCGCAATCTCGCGATGGGTAGCCGCGTGTTTGGTCAGATCGTCGATCACGATCAGCGCGTGCTGCCCCTTGTCACGAAAATATTCCGCCATCGTCATACCCGCATAAGGCGCGATCCATTGCAGCCCCGGCGCATCTGACGACCCCGCGACCATCACGATACAGCGTGCAAAATTACCCTGCGTTTGCAACGCATCAATGGCGCGGCGCACGCTTGAGGTTTTCTGCCCCACTGCGACGTAGATGCAGATCATGTCGCTGTCGCGCTGTGCAATGAGGGCGTCGATCCCCAGTGTGGTCTTGCCGGTAGAGTGATCGCCCACAATCAGTTCGCGCTGACCACGCCCCAGCGCAAACAGCGTATCCACCACGACAATGCCCGTCTGCACGGGTTCGGTGACCAAATCACGCTCGATGATCGAGGGCGCGGGGCGCTCAATCGGCCAGTGATCCTGCGCCTCTATTGGGTCTTTGCCATCCAGCGGGCGGCCCAGCGGGTCAACGATGCGCCCCAGCAGCGCCTCGCCCACCGGCACGTTGACCACTTCGCCCGTGCCGCGCACCGTATCGCCCGCCTCGACATCGCTCGTGCCATCCAGCAACACGCACCCGATCCGATCCGCATCGAGCACCCGCGCGAACCCGACCTGACCGCCGCCAAAATGCAGCACCTCATCAAGACGCACATCGCGCAGCCCCGAGATCAGCGCCACACCGTCTCCGATTTCCTCGACCACGCCCTGATGCTCGGCGCGCGCACCAAGCTTGGCGCGCGCGACCTTGGTGCGCGCAGCAGCCATCCAGTCGGGCACGTCAGTCGGCATGGCGTAGCTCCTTGAGGACCGCCGCCAGATCGCTCCGCCAGCTATTGTGCAGCACGAAATGATCGCAGTGCAGCTCGTAGCCCGCGATCAGCGCAGGATCGGTAACGAAGTTCAAATCCACCGCATCCCCCAATGCCTGCTGCACGGCTTTGGTGATCTCGGTCTTGGTGTCGGCATTTGGATCGGCGGGACACATCAGATCAATGCCTTTCGCCCCAACGAGCGCAGCGCGATCCTGTGGCGGCAATGCGCCAATCGCATCGGTCAGCTTTTGCAAAAACGCGGCTTGGATAGCCTCATCCGGCAACGCGCCCAGCAGCTTGCGCGCAATATCGACCGCCAGTTCACCCGCTTGCGCTGTCATCGCAGCGCGCGCCGTGTCTGCCTCTCGTGCCATATCACTGCGCGCCGACGCCATGATCGCCTCGGCCTGAGTATGTGCCTCGCTTTGGGCGTCTGCTTTGATGGCAAGGGCGGCGTCATTGGCCTCGGCCAGAACCTTGGCGCGCTCTGCCGCGATCCCGGCGCGCGCTGCGGTCAATTCAGCCAGCGCAGCATCGGCCTTGTCCTGCGTGGCTTTGGCGTCCCCCAGCAGCGCTTGCGCCGCCGCTTGGCGTCGCGCGATCGCTGCAGAGACGGGACGCCAAAACACCCGCGAGAGCAGCCAGATCAAGATCACCGCATTGAGCGCCTGAAGCCCCAAACCCCAAAAGTCGAAATTCATTGGATCACGCCAGCAGCGGGTTGGCAAAGAGCAGCAGCAGTGAGATCACAAGGCAATAAATCGCCGTCGTCTCGATCATCGCAAGCCCGACAAACAGCGTGCGCGAGATCGTGTTGGCCGCCTCGGGCTGGCGTGCAATCGCATCCATCGC
Organism: Paracoccaceae bacterium; assembly: GCA_016937195.1. Taxonomy (GTDB): domain Bacteria; phylum Pseudomonadota; class Alphaproteobacteria; order Rhodobacterales; family Rhodobacteraceae; genus Thioclava. The sequence goes on from JAFGWK010000114.1 coordinate 3,677, forward strand.
AGCCGCCACGGCGCGGCCCTCGGCCAATGCCGGACCAATCGCGCCAAACGACACGGCAAAGGCCGCGCAGATGATACTGGCAACAGAAATATAATCCATCAGCTATCCTTTTTCTTAGAGAGGGTTTCGGGGTCGGGGGCAGCGGGTGCGTGCGCGCCCTCCTCTACCGCGGCGGCAATGAACACCATCGCCAGCACGGCAAAAATATAGGCCTGCACCAGCCCCGTCAGCAGATCGAGCGCCATCAGCGGGATCGGCACCAACAGCCCCGCCAGTGAGGCCACGATACCGATGACGAACACGCCACTCATGACATTGCCAAACAGGCGCACGAACATTGAAAACACCCGCGTCACGCTTTCCAGCATATTCAGAGGGATCATCACCGGATTGGGTGCTGCGAAAGAGCGCAAATACCCGCCCACGCCTGAGCCGCGTACACCAAACCAGATCACCGAGAAAAACACGAGCAGCGCCAGCGCGGCATCGGTTTCCAGCTTGGCAGTCGGCGGCTCGACGCCCGGTATCAGCGAACTCCAGTTCGCCACGAGGATGAACATAAACAGCGTGCCGATAAAGCCGCGATAGGGCGCGGGCTGCGCCCCGGTCGTTTCGCGAATTTGCGTATCAAGACTGTCCACCAGCAACTCTAGCGCGACCTGCCGCTTGCTTGGGTGCAGCGATAGCTTGCGCGTCAGCAAATAAGCCCCAACGACCAACACAACCATGATCACCCAAGTCGTCACAATCGCTTGCGTGATCGCGACCGGGCCGATCTGAAACAGGGTGGCGGATTCGAGCGGCGAGTTCATGGCGTGCCCCTGCGCGCTTGGCGCACCATCAGCGACTTGGTCACCAGAACCCCCGCGAGCGCCGCCAACAGCGCCAGCCCGCCCGCCAAAACGGCAAGATAAAAGCCCGCCACCAATAGCGCCAATCGCCCCAGCGTCAGCGCCAGCGCCAACAGCGGGCTGCCACCGCGCACGATCGACTCCGCCGTGCTGCGCATCGCTCGGAAATAGGCGTAGCCAAGCGCCAAACCGCCCAGAAAACACAAGGCCAAGATAATCGGCAGTGGCATCGCAGTCAGATCGCTCATTTCGAATTCATCCATTTCCAAGCCGAGTAGAAGCCGATGCACAGCCCCACGATCATGCAAGGTGCGCTCCAGAAGATGCCGGTGGCGAAACGCGCATCCAGCCAGCGCCCCAAAAACAGCCCCGCAAGGGTCGGCAGCACGAAGATCCAGCCCAGCACACCGATCTGCGCCAGACGGCGCCCCACCGACATGTCACCCTCGCGCAGCCAGCGATCCCGGCGTTCGCGACGTCGCCGGGTCTCGACGAGCAGCGGGTCATTATCAGCGTCGTTTGGCTCGGGGTCTTTTTGATTAGGCGGGGTCATCGGAACTCTCCGCTATCAGGGCGCGGCTGCAAGCGGCTGATCATGTGGCGCAGCGCGTTGAGTTGCAGCCGCATCCCCTCGACATGTTCGGTGCGCTCGACGTCGATATCGGCGCGAAAGCGGGCCAGAACCTCGTTGTCCAGCGTGGCGAGATCGGTGCCCGTGACGGCCTCGCGGGTGGCGATGGCGATGCTGTCCCCGCCCGAAACGGTCAGCACCCCGCCGCGCAAGGCGCAGAACCCCTCAACCTCACCCTTGCGCCAACTGGCAATCGAGATCGCCAGCGCGGTCAGGAACGGGGCGTGGCCTTGCATAATGCCGAAGCTGCCGCTGGCATCCTCGGCGCGCAGGCTGTCGATATCCTGATCCACGACGACAGAGAGCGGGGTGACGATGCGCAGCCTCATGGCATGGCCTCGGCTGGCGTGGGCGCGGCTGGCGTGGGGGGAGGCGGCGCCTGCTCGCCCGCCTCTTTGCGCCGCGCATCCTCTAGCGTGCCCACCATGTAAAGCGAGCCTTCAGACCAATTGTCGGTTTTCCCGTCCAGAATGGCGCGGCAGCCCGCCAGCGTATCGGCCAGTGCAACACTTGCGCCCGGCGTGCCTGTAAAGGCTTCGGTCACCATGAAGGGCTGGGTCAGGAAACGCTGCAAACGACGCGCGCGCGTCACGATCTGACGATCCGCCGCACCCAGTTCCTCAACACCCAGAAGCGAAATGATATCGCTGAGTTCGCGGAACCGCGCGAGGGTCTTGCGCACCTCTTCTGCGATCTCGTAATGCGCCTGCCCCACCACCAACGGGTCCAGCAGCATCGAGGATGACCCCAGCGGATCAATCGCGGGATAAAACCCCTCGGCAGCCTGCGCGCGCGACAGCACGATCACGCAATCCATATGGCTGGAAATCGTGGTGACGGCAGGGTCTGTGAAATCATCAGCCGGGACATAAACTGCCTGAATCGCCGTCACCGCAGATCCCGCCACCGAGGCAATGCGCTCTTGCAGCCCCGCCACCTCGCTGGCAAGCGTGGGCTGATAGCCAACCCGCGAGGGCAAGCGGCCCAGAAGGCTGGATACCTCGGCCCCTGCCTGCACAAAGCGAAACACGTTATCCATCAAAAGCAGCACGTTACGGTGGTTTTGATCGCGAAAATACTCTGACACGGCCAAAGCGGTCAGCGGGGCGCGCCAGCGCGCACCGGGGGGTTCGTTCATCTGTCCATAGACCAGAACGGTGCGTTCCAGCACGTCCGAATCGCTCATTTCGGTCAACATTTCATGGCCCTCGCGAGAGCGCTCGCCAATGCCCGCAAAGACCGAGATACCTTCGTATTTTTCGACCATGGCGCGGATCAACTCCATCACCAGAACGGTCTTGCCCACCCCTGCGCCGCCAAACATCGCAGCCTTGCCGCCCTGCGCCATCGGCGTAAGCAGGTCGATAACCTTGATGCCGGTCTCGAAAAGATCGGTGCTGCTGGTCTGGGATTTCAACAGCGGCGGGCGGGCATGGATCGGGCGGCGCGGCGTGTCAGCAGGCAAAGCGGGGCCGTTATCTTGCGGCTCTCCGATGCAATCAATCAGGCGGCCCAGAACCGCCTCGCCAACGGGCACCTCAACCGCACGCCCGGTTGCGCGCACCGCAACGTCGCGCGCCAAACCGGCAGTCGATTGAAACGCCACTGCGCGCAGCGTCCGCAAATCAAGATGGCTGTGCACTTCAAGGATCAGCGGTGTTGGGCGGTCCCATTGTACCACCAGCGCAGAATTGATCGCGGGCAGATCAGCGCCCTCAAAGACAACATCCACCACGGCCCCGCGCACGGCATGCACCCGGCCCTCTGGCAAAGCGTTTGCTGGGAGATGGTCGCGTGTTTCCACCATACCTACCCTGCCTTTCCGCAACGAATCGTGCCATCCTGCTTGTACAACCTTACGCCCTGTGGCGCGGCGCTCAATCGCTTTCAATCATGCTGTGCGCATCGGTCCTGATCCAAATCAACGCGCACGGCCCTATCGTATGGAAACAGTTTTGGCGCGCTGAGTAATCTGGTGCGCGAAGAATATAACGGAGTCTCGTGACGTTGGATAGACAGACAAAGCATGCGAGCACGCATAGTCCAGACCCCTCGATGATGACGCCCTCCGACTCTGCTGTGCCTGCGCTGCGCCCGGATACGACTGCACCACCCCCCGGCCCGTCACGCAAACGGCGCTGGCTTTGGGCAGGTAGCGGCGTGCTGATCATCGGGCTTGGCGTGTTGGCCTATCTGCAACCTTGGGCCAGCAAAGCCACGAGCGTCATCACCGAACAGGCCACGCTTGCGCCCGTAACGCGCGTGCTAGCCGTCAACGGTCGGATCGCGCCGGTTCACTCGGTCGATATTCGCCCGCTTGTCGGAGGCAGGATCGACTCTCTTCTCGTGCAAGAAGGAGATGTCGTGACGGCGGGTCAGGTTCTTGCACAGATCGACGCAAAGACCCAGAACGCGGTGATCCGTCAGGCAATGGCGGCGCTGGACGCAGCACTTGTCGCCAAAGAACAGGCGCGCGTGTCGTATGAACGTTCGCTTGCGCTTGGCGGCAATGTTGCGCGCAGCGTGCTGGAAAATGAGGCTCGTGCGCTGCAGTCGGCCGAAAATGAGGTCGCGCGGATGACCGCCCTGCTCGATCAGGCGCAGATCGTTTTGCAAAACCACACGATCCGCGCGCCAATCGCGGGCAGCGTCGTCGTGCTAAATGTCGATCCCGGTCAAATCGTCGATCCCGCAACGCTTGTTCTGAGCCTCGCTGATCTGAACGATCCCGTGGTCGAAACCGATGTGGATGAGTCCTATGCCCGCCAGATCGCGCTGGGTCAGCCCGCCGTGCTGCAACTCGTGGGAGAAACCACAACCCGCGCGGGCCATGTCAGCTATGTCGCGCCGCGCGTGGATGTCGCGACCGGCGGTTTGGCTGTGAAGATCGCGTTTGATACCCCCGTCACCGCCCCGCTTGGGCTGACGGTTGCAACCAATATTATCGTGGATCAGCGCGACGGGGCGCTGACCGTGCCGCGCAGCGCAATCGTGACGGGGAGCGCGGGCAGCGCGGTCTTCGTGGTTACGAATGGCACTGCCCATCTGCGCCCAATCGAGACCGTGGAATGGCCCGCCGCGCGCTTGATCGTGACGAAAGGGCTGACTGCGGGCGATGAAGTGATCGTCGACGCGCAAGGTCTGAAAGATGGCCAAGCCGTCACTGCGGAGCAGCCCTGATGCTTTACGCGCTCAAAATCGCGGCCCGTTACCTGACGGCTAACCTCGCGCAAACCGCGCTTTTGGTGACGGGTGTCGCGGTCGGCGTGTTCATTTTCATCTTCATGTCGGCGCTGATCGGCGGGCTGGCGGAATTCATTTTGGCGCGCACCGTGGGCGACATTTCTCATATCACGATTGAGGCCGAGGACGCCGATCCCGCCTTGCTGATATCCCCAAAAGGACAGGTTCTATTCGTCGCCGAACCGGGACAAACGCGCACCGCCACGCTGGCAGAGGCGGCAACTTGGCTGCCCCTCATCGCGGGCGTGCCGGGCGTCAAGGCGGTCTCGCCCCAGATCACCGGCGCGGGCTTTCTGACACGAGGCGCACAGGTCAGTCAGGTCAGCGTGAGCGGGGTCGAGCCGGGGCGCGAATCCGCAATCCTTGATCTGGATGGTTACATGGTCGAAGGCTCGGCGCGGCTGGGCTCGGGACTGATCGTGCTGGGGCGCGAGTTGGCAGATGATCTGTCGCTGTCGGTCGGCCAAAGCGTGCGGCTGCAAAGTTCAAACGGAATCACGATGGTGCTGACGCTGAGTGGTATTTTCGAGACCGGAAATGGCAGCATGGACAAGGCGCGCGCCTTTGTCAGCCTGTCCAGCGCACGCACCTTGTTCGCGATGCCCCAAGGGGTAACGCGGATCGAGATCAAGCTGTTTGACCTGAACGCTGCCGATGCCACGGCGCTGCGCATCCGCGCGCTGACCGGGCTGGATGCGGTGTCGTGGACCGATGGCGCGGCTCAGCTGATGGAGGCGCTGAACGCGCAAGCCCAGACCGGCTATTTCTTGAAAGGGTTTGCGCTGCTGACGATCGTAATTGGCGTCGCCTCGGCGCTGCTGCTGTCGACCTATCGCCGCCGCCCCGAGATCGGGATCATGCGCGCGATGGGGGCGCCGCGCGCCTTTGTCGTCTTTGTGTTTGTCACGCAAGGCGCGTTGGTTGGGTTGCTGGGGGGCATTATGGGGGCCGGGCTTGGCTATCTGGCGCTGCTGCCCTTCCCCCCGCGTGAGGCATTTCGCCCCGGCACCCTGCCGCTTGATATCACGCAGGGCTCGTATGGGCTGGCAATTACACTGACAGTGATCGGGGCAATTCTGGCCTCTATCTTGCCCGCACGCTCGGCCGCGAAGGTCGATCCAGTCACGGCGATCGGGCAATGAGCGCGCTTCTTGAGGCCAAAGATCTGGTCAAGACGTTTGGCTCGGGCGAGGCCGCGACGCATGTACTGCGTGGCCTTGATCTGACGCTGAACAACGGTGAAATGGCGGCACTTCTTGGCCCTTCCGGGTCGGGCAAAAGCACCTTGCTGACGATCCTTGGCACCTTGATGAAGCCCACATCGGGGCACTACCGGATGCTGGATCACGACCTGATCACGGCGGATGATCGCGCGCTAACCGAATTTCGTAACCGGCATATCGGTTTCGTCTTTCAATTCCATAACCTGCTGCCCGATTTCAGCGCGCTTGAGAATGTCATCTTTCCCACTGCGGTGCGCGAGGGGCGTGAAACGCCAGCGGCGCGGGCACGCGGGGTCGATTTGCTTGTGCGCATGGGGCTGGCCGAGCGCATCCATTTCCCCACGGCCAAACTCTCGGGCGGACAAAAGCAACGCGTGGCGGTAGCGCGCGCACTGATGAACAGCCCCGAACTGGTGCTGGCCGATGAGCCCACAGGCAATCTGGATCGCGCCTCGGCCTTGCAGGTGATGGACCTCATCGGGCAAATCAACCGCGAGGAAGGCACGACGTTTCTGATCTCCACGCATGACGACAAAATCGCCGCCGCCTGCCAGCGCCAGATCGTGGTCGCGGATGGGTTGGTGACGGGTTAGTGCGTGCCGTTACGATGCGGCGTCAACGGGCGTGATCTTGGGCGGGATCGGCGCTTCATTCGGATCAATCCCATGCTTTATCAGCGCCTTGTGCATGTAACTGCCCCGACGCGGACGATTGTGCTCGGCCTCCTGCAAGCGCGGCTTCATTCGGCGCGCCCACATATGCACGGCGTAGGTGTCGTCGCGCAAGAAATCCGCCTCGACGTCAAAGCGCGACATGATCATCTTGTTTCGGTTCTTGAACGAGATTGGATAAAATGCCTGCTGGGGCAAAGCATGCTCCCATTCGCCTGTCGTCTTCAGGAAATGCGACAGCGCCGCAGGCCCAGTCAGCCCCCATTCCTGTTCGGAAAAATGCACCGGCTCGCCGCGATCACGCGCTGCGCGCAGTTCGTCTTGCTGCTCGCTTTTCAGCCAGGCGCCAATCGCGTACGGATCAGCAACGAAATCCAGCAACCCTTTGAGAGTTTGTGAGTTTTCAGGCAATCGCATCACCGCGTTACACACCAGATTCGGCTTCTCAAGCCCGAACACGAACGCATCATCAAAGGCAAAAGGTTTTACACATAGCACATCGGCATCGACCCAGATGTAATCCGTTTTGTTCATCAAATGCAGACGCCACAGATCCGCATGAATCGCGGGACTGCCGGTGCGTTTGTGGCGGATGATATCGTCGCCGGGAAAGATGTCGCGCGCATCGCGCAGCGTCACGCCCGAGGGCGCATTGGGGATCAAGTTGTAGCAATACAGCAGCGTCTCATGCCCAGCATCGACAAAGGATTTCAGGCTAAGCTGTTCCAGCCAAGATAGCCGGTCCCCGATCCATAAAGTGGCAATGGTAGGTAATTTGGACATGGGGGCCTCAATTGTTTTTCGTCTTTTTTTTGGTTCAAATTTCAGACGGCCCAGCGCCGATAAAGGCAGTCATCCAGCACGCTCTAAGCACCGAGCATAACCGGAATGGCGCGCCAGTCCAGCCATGCACGCCCCCTTGCACGCCAGCCATGCGTGATCGCCCCTATGTCCTGGAGTTTCATGTCGGCTTCAGTCGCGCGGCGCGAGGGCGAACGAACCTACGTTCTCCTGCGTCGCGCCACCGCCAGCAGCGCTTGCCAGCCATGTTAAACAGCACAAGAAGTGACCAAAACGAACGCGCATGCGCATTTGCTTTGGCCCACAACATCCCCGCTCTCACCCGAGCGGCGTCGTTCAGCACAACTGAAGTCGCCTTTGTGGATTGACGGTTATTCTATTTGTCAGATCCGCGATGAGGCTTACGCGCGGCTGCGGGTTTCCCCTTGGGCTTAGCGCTATACTTTGCCTTCGGCTTGCCCGACGGTTTTCCTGCCGGCTTGCCGAAGGGCTTTCCTTCGGGTTTGCCTTTGCCTGCTTTGGCCTTGCCAAACTTGCCTTTGCCAGCATGATCCCCGCCAGCCGGCGCTTTGTCATGGCTCGGCTCGGAAGTCGCCGTATCAGGCTGCCACGGCGCGCGTTTCTCGCGTGCCGGCTTGGCGCCTGCCCCTGCATCACGAGGGGCGTTATGGCTGGGTTTCGGGCCGGTGCGCGGCTTGCGCGGACGATCGCCATCATCAAACGAGCGCGGCCCTTTCGGCGGGCCTCCGCGACCTGCGGGGGCCAGTTGCGGCGGCGCATCCAACTGGCGCGCCTTCACGCCTTCTTCCAGCTCGCCATTCGACCCAAGGGCCGCATTGAAGCCAGCCACATAGGCTTGCGACAGCTCGACGAAAGTCTCGGTTTTCTGCACCCGGATTGCGCCGATGCCGTCTTTCTCGATATTGCCAGCGCGGCACAAAAGCGGCAGCAGCCAGCGCGCCTCGGCACGATCATCATGTCCGACCGACAGGGCATACCACGTGCTCGGGCCAAAGGGCTTGCGATCCCGTGCAGGGGCCTTGGCATCAGGCGCCATCAGCTCTTCTGGGGCGCATTTTTGCGCGCGATAGAGGCGCAGACAGGCGGCGGCGATTTCGATGGGCGAATGCTGAGCCAGCAAACGTTCAGCGAAATCGGCCTGATCAGCAGAGGGCACTGCATCCCAAGCCGGATCGGCCAGCAGATTGTCCTCATCGCGGCGCAGGATGTCTTCGGCACGCGGCGCGGTGGTCCATTCGGCTTTGATCTTGGCAAATTGCAGCAGACGCTCGGCCTTTTTGGTCGCGCGAGGCGGCACGATCAGCGCCGAAATCCCCTTGCGGCCAGCGCGGCCCGTGCGGCCAGACCGGTGCAGCAAGCCTTCGGTATTCACCGGCAGATCGGCATGGATCACGAGGTTCAAATTCGGCAAGTCGATCCCGCGCGCAGCGACATCGGTGGCGACGCAAACACGCGCACGCCCATCGCGCATCGCCTGCAAAGCATGGGTGCGCTCGGTCTGGCTTAGCTCTCCCGACAGGGTCACCACGGCCAAGCCCCGGTTGCCCAGACGCGCAGTCAAATGGTTCACCGCGGCGCGGGTATTGGCAAACACAATCGCGCTTTCGCCGTCGTGATAGCGCAGCAGGTTGATGATCGCATGTTCGCTATCGGTCGGCCCGACGCGGATCGCCTGATAGGCAATATCGGCGTGCTGACTTGCGCCGCCCAGCGTGTTGATCCGCTTGGCGTTGCGCTGGAATTTCTCGGCCAGTTTGGCAATCGGCGGCGAGACGGTCGCAGAAAACAGCAACGTGCGACGTTCTTCCGGCGCATCGGCAAGGATAAATTCCAGATCCTCGCGAAAGCCCAGATCAAGCATCTCATCGGCTTCATCCAGCACCACGGCCCGCGCATCACTCAGATCAAGAGAGCCGCGCCGGATGTGATCGCTCAGACGGCCGGGCGTGCCCACAACGATATGTGCACCACGTTCCAGCGCACGGCGTTCGTCGCGCATATCCATGCCGCCAACGCAAGAGGTCACCCGCGCGCCCGTCTTGGCGTAAAGCCAGCTCAGCTCGCGCATGACCTGAAAGGCCAGCTCGCGCGTCGGTGCCACGACCAGCGCCAATGGCAGAGCCGCTGGCCCCAGACGCATCTCGTCGCCCATCAGCGTGGGCGCAATCGCAAGGCCGAAGCCCACGGTTTTCCCCGATCCGGTCTGCGCCGAAACAAGCAGGTCGGACTGCGTCAGAGCCGGGTCTGTCACCGCCTCTTGGACGGGGGTCAATTTGTCATAGCCACGCTCGGCGAGCGCTTCGGAAAGGGGAGAAATCATGATAGGTGGGGTCCGTGGAATTGCGGCAAGGGCGCGTCAGATGCACCGCCGAAGCCGCGCAAGATCAGTCCCAATAAAGGCTACGCACGCGAATGTACACAGCCGATTGACGCCTCAGCGCCGAAATCAGCAAAAATGTGCAGATATCGTTTGGTTTTCGGTCCAACCAGGCGTTTCGCGCGCTTACTCGGCCACGGCCTCTTGCACGGCAAGTTCGGCCATTCGCACAATCGCCTCTCGGGAGCTCGCAACAGCGATAAAGCGCCCGTTGTGACAGAATTTAGCGCCTTTGACACCGGATACATCCTCTAGCGCGCTATCGGTCAGCCCCGCCCATGCGATCGGCAAATCGGCGCGGGTGTCAAAAGTGTCCGCGCCCGTACGGATCGTGCCCAGCGCCCAATCGGTGCCACGCGGATGGATCACGAAAAGCAGATGATCGGCCCCCGCCTGCTCTACGCCAGAGCGAAACGGCATACCCATTGGCAATTCCAGAACGCGCCCCGCCCCGGCGGCGTCGATGGCCGCCAAGACCATCGCTTCAGCACGGAATTTGGCGGCTTTGCGCTTGATCTGGGCCTCGACGAAGGCGCGCGCGACCGATAGCGCTGCGGCAAATGCACGATCATCCGCGCCCTCCTCGCGATCGTCAAATACCGGCTTGAGGCTTTCCAGCAGCACCGGCAACGTGAGCCCCGCAAAGAGAGCCCCTGCCTCAGAGGCATTAACCGCGCCGTTGTCGAGCAGATCAATCGGCAGCACGAAACCACGATCAAACGAGGTGTGGATCGCATCGATATCCCCCTCAGGCACATCCATCGCGCGCAGGTAATCGCGGCCATATTGCGCCCAAATCAAGCCAAACGAGCTATAGGGCTGTCCATCTTCGCGCAGCGGATTGGGGCGTTGATGGTGGTCGAAAATCTGCAAGGTCGCGTCGAACTGACCGCCCACATCGTAAATGATACGGCTTGCATCCGGTGCGAGCCAGTCTTTGTCGCGGGTGCGCACAAGCTGGGCGTCGGGGAAAAGGCGTGTCAAAATGACCGAGGACAAAAGCTCATCGGCATGAAAGCCACCGGAATGGGTTACGAGATGGGTAATGGTCATGGGAGGGGCCTTCAATGAAACGGGCGACCGCTGGGCCGCCCTTGAGATATGATATGATTTGGCGATCTTGCCTGACGCATGCCGGGTTTGATACGGGCGATCAATGCGTCCAGTTTGCGCGCCGATCAGAGGCAAAATTCTCGCCATACCCGCGCACACGAATGTTAGCGGCACGGCTGTGGGGTTCGGTCACGACATAATCGAGTCCGTTTTCCTTGGCGTAATCTTCCGCCGCCTCACGGGTTTCAAAGCGCAGCCGAACCTGAGCCTGCGTGTCATCGGACGAAGTCCACCCCATCAACGGATCAATCTCACGCGAGTCGGCGGGCACGTAATCAAGAACCCACTTCTTGGTCTTGCCGATACCCGATTGCATGGCGTTGCGGGCCGGCTGATAGATACGTGCGCGCATGGGCGAACTCCTGTGCGATGCTTTTCCTTTGTCTTAGTGCATTAAACCGGAATCGCAAGCCCCGGATCGCGGGGCAAATCGTACCACAGCGGGCGTCGCGATAAGAAAGAGTGTCTGCCGGCCGACTGGGGAGCGAGGGGTGGGGTGGTGCGTCGGCCGGCAGTTCTATGCTGCCTGCACGAACATAATGCGAACATATCCATTTATTCGCAAGAGGGAAAAGCCCCTAACACATTGCTTTTAAATTACAATTATAGACTTTCTAATAACTGAAAGTTAACACCTTCCAGAACCCCTTGAATGCGAACGAAAAGAGGACAACTTTAATGGCAGCCAAAGGATGCCGGAATGCCTCATAATACGACCGATCAACCTAAACCACGTCCCGAGGTGCTGACGCGCCCCAAGCTTGAGGGCGGCAAACGGTTTGTCTTGCATACAGAGTATTCGGCCGCGGGCGACCAACCTACTGCGATTGCTGAACTTTCAAAGGGCATCGAAGAGGGCGAGCGCGATCAGGTACTGCTGGGCGCAACGGGCACCGGCAAGACCTTTACGATGGCGAAAGTGATTGAGCAAACCCAACGCCCCGCCATCATTCTGGCCCCCAACAAGACCCTTGCGGCACAATTATACGGCGAATTTAAAAGCTTCTTCCCCGATAATTCGGTCGAGTATTTCGTCTCATTCTACGACTACTACCAGCCCGAAGCCTATGTCGCGCGCTCAGACACCTATATTGAAAAAGAAAGCCAGATCAACGAGCAGATCGACCGGATGCGCCACTCGGCGACCCGCGCGCTGCTGGAACGCGATGACGTTATCATCGTGGCCTCGGTGAGCTGCATTTACGGGATCGGCTCGGTTGAGACCTATTCCGCGATGACGCAAGACATGAAGGTCGGCGATCTGATTGAGCAGCGCCAGTTTCTGGCCGAACTGGTGACCCAACAATATAAACGCCTTGATGCAGCCTTTCAGCGCGGCGCATTCCGCGTCAAAGGTGACACGGTAGATCTATGGCCGGCCCACCTAGAGGACCGCGCCTGGCGCTTTAGTTTTTTTGGCGAAGAGCTTGAATCAATTACGGAATTCGACCCACTTACGGGTCAGAAAACCGACAGCTTTGAGCAGATCCGGATCTACGCGAACAGCCACTATGTGACGCCGCGCCCGACCTTGCAGCAGGCGACCAAGAGCATCCGCATCGAGCTGACGCAGCGGCTCAAACAGCTCAATGATGAGGGTAAACTGCTTGAGGCACAGCGTCTTGAACAGCGGACCAATTTCGACATTGAAATGCTAGAAGCCACCGGCGTGTGCAACGGGATCGAGAACTATTCGCGCTACCTGACGGGGCGCGCACCAGGCGAACCGCCCCCGACCCTGTTTGAATTCATCCCCGACAATGCCATTGTTTTTGCGGATGAATCCCATGTCAGCGTCCCCCAGATCGGGGGCATGTATCGCGGCGACTACCGCCGCAAGTTCACCTTGGCAGAGCACGGTTTCCGCCTGCCCTCCTGCATGGATAACCGTCCGCTGAAATTCGAAGAATGGGACGCGATGCGCTCGCAATCGGTGTTTGTGTCGGCCACGCCGTCGAAATGGGAGCTGGAGCAAACAGGCGGCGTCTTTACCGAACAGGTAATCCGCCCGACCGGCCTGATTGACCCGATGATCGAGATCCGTCCCGTCGAGACGCAGGTCGATGATGTGCTCGACGAAATCCGCAAGGTTTCGGCCAAGGGGTTCCGCACTCTGGTCACCACTTTGACCAAACGCATGGCCGAAGATCTTACAGAATATCTACATGAACAGGGGGTGCGGGTGCGCTATATGCACTCTGATATTGACACAATCGAACGTATTGAGATTTTGCGCGACCTGCGACTCGGCGCGTTTGATGTGCTGATCGGGATCAACCTTTTGCGCGAGGGCTTGGACATTCCTGAATGCGGACTGGTGGCAATCTTGGATGCCGATAAAGAAGGGTTCCTGCGCTCGGAAACCTCGCTTATCCAGACGATTGGGCGGGCGGCGCGCAACTCCGAGGGCCGGGTCATCATGTATGCCGACAAGATCACCGGCAGCATGCAGCGTGCGATTGATGAAACTGATCGCCGCCGCGCCAAGCAGGTCGCTTATAACCTTGAACATGGCATTACGCCTGCCACCGTGAAGAAGAATATCGAGGATGTTCTGGCGGGCCTTTATCAGGGCGACACGGATATGTCCCGCGTCACCGCCAAAGTTGAGAATGTGAAAGTAGGCGCCAATCTTGAGGCCCATTTGCAGGATCTAAGGTTGAAAATGCGCAAGGCTGCCGAGAACCTTGAGTTCGAAGAAGCCGCCCGTTTGCGCGACGAGGTCAAGCGTCTGGAGTCAGTGGATCTTGCAATTCATGACGACCCGCTGGCGCGCCAATCCGCCGTAGAGGCGGCCAGCGAAGCCGCGCTCAAGGCCAGCGGTCGCTCAACCGCAGGGCGTCCGGGGCAACGGGGTGGCGTCAAGCGGCGCAAGGGGCGATAGACAGGGTGCAAAGTACCCAACAGAAACGCCTAAACTCAAAGGGTAAGCGCACAGGACCGCTTACCCCTGCCCCGTCTTTCGAACATATAACTCCATCCTGTGATGGACGATTTCATAGCCCAGTTCGGCGGCGATTTCGGCCTGCAACCTTTCGATCCGTTCATTACAAAACTCAATCACCTTGCCAGTGTCGACGTCGATCATGTGATCGTGGTGATCGGTCTCTGCGGGTTCGAAGCGGGCCGAGGCCCCCTCGAACTGATGGCGCTGGATAACGCCCTGAGTTTCCAGCGTGGACAGCGTGCGATAGACCGTCGAAAGCGAAATCCCCGGCGCGATGGCATTGGCGCGGCTGTGCAGCTCTGGCGCGTCGGGATGATCTTGCGCAGTCGCGAGAACCTCAAGGATCGCGGCCCGCTGCCGCGTCACGCGGATTCCCGCACGGCGCAGCGCGTCTGTCAGCTTTTCGATAGGGTCACGCATGTCTTTCATCCGTCATTTCTGCCCGCGCGACGCAGACATTTCAAGATATTTCTTGCGAATGAGTCGCAACTGAGTTGACAGATGCAACTCATTCGCATTTGCATATTGTCACGTAAATGGGAGATTCGCGTGATGTTTGGACGTTTTGCGATTGGCTTGGCGGCTGTGATCGCGCTGTGCGGGTCACAGGCGATGGCGCAGGGTGAAAAGCTTAAGGTTGTTACGACCTTCACCGTGATTGCGGATATGGCCCAAAACGTCGCGGGCAATACGGCCGAAGTGGTCAGCATCACCAAGCCAGGTGCCGAGATCCACGGCTATCAGCCCACGCCGCGCGATCTGGTGCGTGCCCAAGACGCCGATCTGATTTTGTGGAACGGCCTTAACCTTGAACGCTGGTTCGAGCAGTTCCTGTCCAACCTGCGCGATGTGCCTGCGGCGGTGGTCTCTGAAGGGGTCGAGCCGTTGCCGATCGCGGGAGGCGAGTATGACGGCAAGCCCAACCCGCATGGCTGGATGGCGCTCAGTTCGGCGCTAATCTATGTGGACAACATCCGCGATGCGTTGAGTGCGGCGGACCCTGAAAACGCCGCGATCTACGCCGCCAATGCTGACGCCTATAAGCGCCAGATTGCGGATGTGATCGGCCCACTGCGCGATCAAGCGCGTGCCTTGCCCGAGGATCGTCGCTGGCTTGTGACATCGGAGGGCGCGTTTTCCTACCTGGCGCGCGATTTCGGGCTGCAAGAGGTCTATCTCTGGTCGATCAACGCCGATGCGCAAGGCACGCCGCAGCAGGTGCGCAAGGTGATCGACACGGTGCGCACACATCATATCCCGGTGATTTTCTCAGAATCCACGGTTTCCGATAAGCCCGCCAAACAAGTCGCGCGGGAAACTGGGGCTGCTTATGGCGGGGTGCTGTATGTTGACAGCCTCAGCGCAGCGGATGGGCCGGTGCCAACCTATCTCGACCTGCTGCGCGTGACGTCGCAAACCATTGTAGAAGGGCTATCTCAATGAGCGAGGGCATTCGCGCGCAGGGCCTGACCGTCACCTATCGCAACGGGCACACGGCGCTGCGCGATGCCTCCTTCGCAATTCCCACCGGCACGATCACCGCGCTGGTAGGCGTCAATGGCGCTGGCAAATCGACGCTGTTCAAGGCGCTCATGGGGTTTATCCCGGCATCCAAAGGCACGGTCGAGATCTTGGGACAACCGGTGCGTGTCGCAATGAAGGCGCAGGCCGTTGCCTATGTGCCCCAAGCCGAAGAGGTCGACTGGACCTTCCCCGTTCTGGTCGAGGACGTGGTGATGATGGGGCGCTACGGGCATATGGGCTTTTTGCGCCGCCCGCGTGCCGCTGATCGCCAAGCGGTCAGTGATGCCTTAGCCCGCGTCAACATGGCCGAGTTTCGCAAGCGTCAGATCGGTGAGCTGTCGGGGGGACAAAGAAAGCGCGTGTTTCTGGCGCGCGCGCTGGCGCAGGATGCCCGCGTCATCTTGCTGGACGAGCCCTTCACCGGTGTCGATGTAAAGACCGAAGAACAGATCATCGCGCTCTTGGGCGATTTGCGCGCCGAGGGTCGCGTGATGCTGGTCGCCACCCATAATCTGGGGTCTGTGCCCGAATTCTGCGACCGCGTGGTGCTGGTCAAGGGTACGGTGCTGGCGCATGGCCCCACCGAAGACGTCTTTACACCGGAAAACCTGCGCGAGACCTTTGGCGGCGTGCTGCGCCATTTCATGCTAGAGGGCGAGCGGCTGCATGACGATGCCGACCCGCGCAAGCTTGAGGTCTTCACCGATGACGAGCGCCCGCTGGTGATCTATGACGAACGCCCCCGCACGCTGGAGGGGCGCAAATGAGCGTTCTGCTAGAGCCCTTCTCTTACGGTTACATGACCAATGCGATCTGGGTTTCGGCGCTGGTGGGGGCGGTCTGCGCGTTTCTGTCGGCTTATCTGATGCTCAAGGGCTGGTCGCTGATTGGCGATGCGTTAAGCCACTCGATCGTGCCGGGCGTGGCGGGGGCTTATATGCTGGGTCTGCCCTTTGCACTTGGGGCGTTTTTGTCGGGCGGGCTTGCGGCGCTGGCGATGTTGTTCTTGCGCCAACGCTCGGGGCTAAAGGAAGATGCCGTGATCGGCCTGATCTTTACCTCGTTTTTCGGGCTGGGCCTGTTCATGGTTTCGCTCAACCCGATGGCGGTGTCGATCCAGACCATCATCATGGGCAATATCCTTGCGATCACACCCGCTGATACGCTGCAACTTGTGATCATCGGGGGCGTGTCGCTGGTGATTTTGCTGGCGAAATGGCGCGACCTTCTGGCGGTTTTCTTTGACGAGGCCCACGCCCGCACCATCGGCCTCAATCCCGGGTTGCTGCGCGTAGTCTTCTTCACGCTGCTCGCCGCCTGCACGGTAGCCGCGATGCAAACCGTCGGCGCGTTTCTGGTAATCGCGCTGGTCGTGACACCGGGGGCCACCGCTTATCTTTTGACCGACCGCTTCCCTAGGCTGATCGCACTGTCGGTTGCCATCGGCACGCTGACCTCGGGTTTTGGCGCGTATCTCAGCTACTTTCTGGATGGTGCGACGGGCGGGGTGATTGTGTGCCTGCAAACCGCGCTGTTCTTGCTGGCCTTCGTCTTTGCCCCGACCCACGGCGTCTTGGCGGCGCGTCGTCGTACGCGCCATGCATTGGAGGAGATCGCATGATCGAGACACTTCTTCTGCCGCTGCAATTTCCGTTCATGCAAAACGCGCTGCTGATCACCGCCTTGATCGCCCCTGCAGCGGCAATGCTGTCAAGCTTTCTGGTGCTCAAGGGCTGGTCTCTGATGGGCGATGCCACCAGCCACGCGGTGCTTCCGGGCGTCGTTCTGGCCTATCTTGCGGGTATTCCGCTGATCTTCGGGGCGTTTCTAGCCGGGCTGACCTGCGCACTGGCGACCGGATTCATCAAAGACCATTCGCGCGTGAAACAGGACACGGTGATGGGCGTTGTGTTTTCGGGCATGTTCGGGCTTGGCGTCGTGATTTACACCCAGATCGAAACCGAGGTGCATCTCGATCACATCCTGTTTGGCAACATGCTGGGCGTGGGCGCGGCCGATTTGTGGACGGCGGGATTGATTGCGGGGGGCGTCGCGCTGATCCTTGCGCTGAAATGGCGAGACATCCTCGCGCATGCCTTTGATCCTGTGCAGGCGCAGATGATCGGGTTGAATGTCGGCTGGCTGCATTACGGGCTGCTGGCGATTTTGTCGGCCACGGTCGTGGCGATGCTGTCTTCCGTCGGGATCATTCTGGCGGTGGCCTTCCTGATCGCACCGGGCGCGATTGCCTTTTTGCTCACGCGGACCTTCGCGCGCATGCTGGTGGTGTCGATCATCGCGGCATGGGTAGCGGGGCTGTCGGGGATCTATGCAAGTTTCTGGCTGGATAGCGCCCCTGCCCCGACGATCGTACTTTTGCTGACGGCGATGTTTCTGATCGCGCTGGCCCATAACAACTTTCGAACGGCACGCGCCTCGGCATCGGCTTAGCCCCGCATCGACTAGCCCCGCACCGGAACGCCCCC
>JAFGWK010000115.1 GCA_016937195.1 Paracoccaceae bacterium
ACTTTCGGAGTTATAAATGCCTTTTAAAACCGCCGATACAAGCCTGAGTGATGCGGATTTGCCCGCTCTTTTAGGATCGCGCCTGTGCCATGACTTGATCAGCCCTCTGGGCGCGATTGGCAATGGGGTGGAGTTGTTGGCACTGTCAGGGCAGCAAAGCGGCCCCGAATTGGATTTGATCGCCCAAAGTGTGACGGCGGCCAACGCGCGGATCAAGTTCTTTCGCATCGCCTTCGGACAAACCAGCGCCGAACAACGGATCCCTCGCTCGGAAATCGCAAAGCTATTGAAAGAAATTTCAAGTCTGGGGCGGATTACCCACCATTGGCAGATTGACGGCGATCAGGCCCGATCCGAGGTGAAACTGGCGTTTCTAGCCGTGCTGTGTCTTGAAACCTTGCTGCCATTTGGGGGTGAAATCACCGCGCAGGCCACGCAGGCGGGCTGGGAAATCCGCGCACAGTCTGAAAAAAGCCGCGCCGATTTCGCCCTATGGGAGCGGCTGAATGACGGTGCCAATACCGCACATGCGATCACACCCGCTCAGGTGCAATTTGCGCTTTTACCTCACGAAATGGCCCGCCAAGGGCGGCGGGCCATATGGGAAATCTTTGAAGATGGCGGGACGATCCGGCTGTAAACGCATTATGGGCGTACTGCACCGTTGCCCGTCACCTGATATTTGAACGAGGTTAATTGTTCTGCCCCGACCGGTCCGCGTGCGTGGAGCTTGCCCGTCGCAATGCCGATCTCGGCCCCCATCCCGAACTCGCCGCCATCGGCAAATTGCGTTGAGGCATTGTGCATCAAAATTGCACTGTCGAGACGCTCGAAGAAGCGCGCCGCAACCGCAGTATCCTCGGTCAGGATCGACTCGGTGTGCTGGCTGCCATAGCGGCGGATATGCGCAATTGCGCCCTCGACCCCATCAACCAGTTTGGCCGCGCAGATCATATCAAGGAACTCGCGCCCGAAATCATCCTCGCTTGCTACAACCGTGCCTTTGATCTCGGCCAGCGGCCCGTCTGCGCGCACCTCAACACCCGCAGCGATCAGATCGTCGATCAACACGCTGCCGTGCGCCTCATAAAACGCCCGGTCGATCAACAGACACTCCATCGCGCCGCAAATTCCGGTCCGCCTTGTCTTGGCGTTCAGCACCACCGCGCGCGCCATTTCCAGATCGGCCGCGCCATCGGCATAGACATGGCAAATACCTTCGAGATGGGCGAATACCGGCACGCGAGCCTCGGCCTGAACCAAGCCCACCAGCCCCTTACCCCCACGCGGCACGATTACATCGATGAACTCGGTCGCGCGCAGCATCTCGGCCACGGCGGCGCGGTCGCGCGTCGGCACAAGCTGAATCGCGGCCTCGGGCAGACCTGCCACGCGCAGCCCATCCAACAAACAGGCATGGATCGCGCGGCTCGAATGATAGCTTTCCGACCCGCCGCGCAAAATCACCGCATTGCCCGATTTCAAGCACAGCGCGCCTGCATCCGCCGTCACGTTGGGGCGCGATTCATAGATCACGCTGATCACGCCCAAAGGCGTGCGCACGCGCTCAATATGCAGACCCGAGGGCATATCCCACTGCGCAATCACATCGCCCACCGGATCGCGCTGTTCGGCCACGGCGCGCAGCCCTTCGGCAATCGCACCAATGCGCCCCTCATCGAGCATCAGCCGGTCCATCATCGCCGGGCTGAGGCCCTTGTTGGCGCCGTAAGCCATGTCTTCACCATTGGCGGTCAATATCTCGGAGCGGCGCGCCCAGACGGCATCAGCCGCCGCGATCAAAGCTGCGCGCTTGCTCTCACCACTCGCAAAGGCCAGCTCGCCAGCCGCAGCCCGTGCAGCCAGCCCCAGCGTGTCGATCAGCGCCTTGGCATCCAGATCGTCTTTCATTTCGAATCCTCCGCAGCCCGCCCGGCCTTACCCGTTTTCACCCATTGCGCCAATTTGACGGCCAGGATGATCCACGGCAGCCCATGCAGGCACAGATCGAACCAATCCACCGGGCGCACCAGCGTGCCCGCCGCCAGCATCTTGAGCTTTTCCCAGATATGAGGCTCTGGCGTGAACGGGGCTAATCCCAGAAACCCCGCCAAAAGCGCCGCCTGAAGCAGCGTGATATGGTCGAATAGGCGTTTGATCAGGGACATCGGCGTTCCTCCGTGCGTTCAACCAGCGATATAGAGACTGGCGCGCAAAAGCTCAACGCATCTTTGGGGGGTGCTCTTAGGCCGGAAAGGCCAGAAACAGCAGCTTTCCGATCAGCAAAATAAAGGGTGCGGCATGCAGCGCGAGATCGAAAATGTCGATCGGTTTGCGCAAAGTACCCGCACGCATCATCTTGAGCTTTTCCCAGATATGAGGTTCGGGCACGAACGGCGCGAGGCCCAACGTCAATGCGGCAAGGACAGCAAGCCCCAAGGGAATATCGTCAAAAAATGCGCGGATCTGATCCATGGATACCATCTTTAGGAGAAAAATGGCGCGGTTGACGGGGCTCGAACCCGCGACCCCCGGCGTGACAGGCCGGTACTCTAACCAACTGAGCTACAACCGCGCATTTTACGCTCGGGCGATCCGGATGATGATGGCGCGGTTGACGGGGCTCGAACCCGCGACCCCCGGCGTGACAGGCCGGTACTCTAACCAACTGAGCTACAACCGCTTACACCATCTGCCCGGATCGCCGCCCGAGCGTTGGGGCGTATTACGCGCCCCCCCGCGCCCCGTCAAGCGGGCCATTGCGAAAAAGTTGCGACTATTTTTGTAGCGCGGCGTTCTTGGCGGGGTTGGAACCTTCGGCGGGAGTATTTCAGGGTCGATGAGCGCCGGAATTATCACGCAAACAAAGGATGAAGGGCGAGATTAGCGCTCGGGGGCGGGAATGAATTCGCTGTTGTCATCGGGAGGCAAGCGAAAGCGGCCATGCGCCCAGTCACCCGCGCGCCATGCCTCTTTGGCGGCGTCAATCTTGTCGCGAGAGGAGGCGACGAAATTCCACCAGATATAGCGCGGCCCCGCCATCGTTGCGCCTCCGAGCACGATCAGGCGCGCGCCCTGCCCACCGGCCTTTACTGAGATCCGATCTCCGGGGCGAAACACTAACATCTGGCCAGCGTCATAGGTTTGACCCGCCACTGAAAGCGCGCCTTGCAGCACATAAACCCCGCGATCTTCGTGGGTATCCGGTAGCGGCAAGGACGCGCCCGGATCTAGC
>JAFGWK010000116.1 GCA_016937195.1 Paracoccaceae bacterium
CGCCGCCGCGCGGCACCGGGCGCGCAGCGCTTTGTGGATCGGCTCGGCTCGTTTCTAGTGCTGGTCGGGCTGGCGGGGCTCGCGGTGGGCGGTGTTGGCATTTCCGCGACCGTGTCGTCTTGGGTCGAACGTAAATCGGGCACCATTGCCACGCTGCGCGCGCTTGGCGCGACGGGCGCTACGATCCGCGCGGCGTTCCTGATCCAGCTTGTTGCGCTGGGCGTGGTGGGGATTGTCGCGGGTCTGGCGCTGGGTGCGGGACTGGTTTTCGCCGCTTCGGGGATGATTGAAAACGCGCTGCCGATCCCGGTCGAGATTCGCCTGCAATCCGGCCCGCTGGGCGAGGCGGCTTTGTATGGCGCGCTGATTGCCGCGATTTTCGCACTGTGGCCGCTGTCGCGGATGGCGGCGATGCGCGCGGCGACGTTGTATCGTGACACGATGAACGGGCGCCGCCTGCCGCCTTGGCCGACGATGGCGCTGACGGGCGTATTGCTGGTGGCGCTGGTCGGTGTCTCTGCGTGGTTTTCGGGGCTCTGGGGGCTGACGCTAGCCAGTCTTGGCGGTATCGCGCTGGCGCTGGCGATCCTCAGCGTGGCGGCTTGGGCGATCCGCGCTGGCGCACGCGGCGCGCAGCATCTGGCGCGTGGCCGTCCTGCCTTGCGCGCGGCGTTGGCGGCGATTGGCGGGCCGCGCTCCGAGGCGCGCTCGGTCATCCTGTCGCTGGGGCTTGGCCTGTCGGTTCTGGCGGCAGTGGGGCAAGTGGACGCGGGACTGCGCGGAGCGATTGCGAATGATCTGCCCAAGATCGCACCAGCTTATTTCGTGATCGACATTCAGCCCGATCAGATCGACCCGTTCAAGGCGCTGCTGGCAAAGATGCCCGCGGTGAGCAAGGTCGAAGCCGTGCCGATGCTGCGCGGCGTGATTACCAAGATCAACGGGCAAGATGCGCGCAAGGTCGGCGGTGAACACTGGGTTTTGCGCGGAGATCGTGGCGTGACCTATTCCCAGACGCCGCGTGAAAAGCTGACGGCTGGAACATGGTGGCCCAAGGATTACAACGGCCCGCCTCTGGCCAGTTTCTCAGCCAAAGAGGCGGAAGAGATCGGCTTAAAGCTGGGCGATGATATCACGGTGAACATCCTCGGGCGTGATATCACGGCCAAGGTCACCTCGTTTCGCGATGTCGATTTTTCGACCGGCGGGATCGGCTTTGTGCTGACGCTTGACCCGGCAGCGCTGCGAGGCGCACCCCATACTTGGCTGGCCACCATCTACGCACCGCCCGAGGCCGAGGCGCAGGTGATGCGCGATCTGGCCAAGGCGTTTCCCAATATCACTGCGATCCGGGTGCGCGACGCGATTGCGCGCGTCACCGATGCGCTTTCCTCCATTGCTCGTGCGACGTCGCTGGCGGCCTCGGTGACGCTGCTGACGGGGTTTGTTGTGCTCATCGGCGCGGCCGCAGCGGGAGAGCGCGCGCGCGCCTGGGAGGCAGCGATGCTCAAAACGCTCGGCGCCACGCGCGCCACGATCTTGTTCAGCTTCGCGCTGCGCTCGGCGCTGATGGGCGCAGCGGCGGGGCTGGTCGCGATCGTCTTTGGCGGGCTGGCGGGCTGGGCGGTGGTCGATCTGGTGATGGGGACGACCTATCACTTCGCGCCAATCCCAGCGCTGATTATCGTTGCGGGTGGCGTGTTTGCGACGCTGGCCGCAGGGCTGGTCTTCGCGCTGCGCCCGCTTGCGGCGCGCCCGGCAGGCGTGCTGCGCGCCTCTGAGTAACGGCGCGCGGGTTGCGGTTTCGGGATGCCCCCGGCGGGAGTATTTGGGGCCAAATGAAAGGGTGAATGGCCCCTCTTTCATTTGGCCTTAAATACTCCCCGCGGAGCGTCCCATGCCAGCCACGCGCGCCGCAGTTTGGCTCAGCGCAGTCCGGTCTGTTTGAGCAGGCCGCGCTTTTTGGCCTCGTAGTAGTAGCCGCGCGCATACCATTTCACCGCGCGATCTTGTGACCCATCCGACACCAGCCACGCGCCGCGCAGATATTTCACGCCGTATTTCAAATTGGTTTCGGCATCGAGCAATTCGCTCGGGGCGCCGCGAAATCCCATGCCGCGCGCGGTTTGCGGCAAGATTTGCATCAGCCCGAAATAGGGGCCGTTGCGCGCCTCGGGGCGGTAGCGGCTTTCGCGTTGGATTGCGCGATGTGTCAGGCTGCGCGGCACCCCGTAGTGATCGGAATAGCGGTTGATTAGCGCACGCAGATGCGGTGTTTCGTTGTGATGCAGGGGCGGGTTGTCTTGGGCATTATTGGCGGCTTGAGGGCCGCCCCCGCATGCGGCGAGGCTGGCTAGCGCTAGCAAAAGGAAACGGCGTGACAGCATGAGGCGCTCCGGCATGATCTGGCATTAGAAAAGCCTCAGATGTGCGCCAAGGAAAAGGGACCTTGGCGCGCATCGGCGCGCAATCGCCGATCAGCTTGCTGCGCGGCGCAGCCGGAGCGCATTTGAGACCACGAAGACCGATGAAAACGCCATCGCCCCCGCGGCTAGCATCGGCGAGAGGCCGGGACCGCCAAAGGGCACCAGCACGCCCATCGCCACCGGAATGAGCGCGACGTTATAAGCGAAGGCCCAGAACAGGTTTTGTTTGATGTTGGCCATCACGGCACGCGACAGGGTCAGCGCGCGTGCCACGCCTTGCGGATCACCGCCCATCAGCACGACCTGCGCGGCCTCAATGGCCACATCTGTTCCGGTGCCAATGGCGAGGCCCACATCGGCGGCGGCGAGGGCCGGAGCGTCGTTGATCCCGTCGCCCACGAACGCCACCGGCCCGTGGGCGCGCAGGCGGTCGATTGCGGCGCGTTTGCCCTCGGGGAGGACCTCGGCTTCGACCTGATCAATGCCCAGCGTATCGGCCACGGCTTGCGCGGTTGCGCGGGTGTCGCCGGTCACCATTGCGACTTGCACGCCAGCGCGGTGCAGCGCGTCGATGGCGGCGCTTGCCTCGGGTTTGATCGGGTCCGATAGCGCCATCAGCGCGACGAGTTTATCATCAAGCGCCATCCAGATCGGTGTGCGGCCCTTGGCCGCGAGCGCCGCGGCTTGCGCGGTAAAGGGCGTGATATCAGCGCCTGCCTGCGCCATTGCTGGCGCGTTGCCCAGCCACAGCATCGCGCCGTCGGCCTGCGCGCGCAGCCCCATGCCTGCCAGCGCTTTGACGCGTTTCACCGGAGCATGGGCAATGTTGCGTGCGGTGGCGGCGTCGAGAATTGCGCGCGCCAGCGGATGTTCCGAGCGCGCCTCGGCCCCTGCGGCCAGCGCAAGGATCTGGGCTTCGGACAGATCCGCCAGCGGCAGCAGATCGCTCAGCGCGGGTTTGCCTTGGGTCAGGGTGCCGGTTTTGTCAAAACCGATGATCGTAACTTCGGCGAGGCGTTGCAGCGCATCACCGCGCCGAAACAGCAGGCCCAGTTCCGCGCCCCGTCCGGTGCCCACCAGAATCGAGACCGGCGTTGCCAACCCCATCGCGCAGGGGCAGGCGATGATCATCACCGAAATCGCGGCCACGAAGGCATGCGTAAAGCCCATTCCCGCCGCCATCCAGATCGCGAAAGTGGAGAGCGATAGCACCATCACAGCGGGCACGAATACCCGTGTCACGCGATCCACCAGTGCTTGCACGGGCAGCTTCGCGCCCTGCGCCTGCTCGACCATGGCGATGATGCGCGCAAGCACGGTATCGCCCCCGGTTGCGGTCACGCGATAGCTGAGTGCGGCCTCGCCATTGATCGTGCCGCCGGTGATCTTGTCTCCCTCTGATTTGCTGAGCGGAATGGGTTCCCCGGTCAGCATGCTCTCATCGATATGGCCCGCGCCTTCGGTGATCACCCCGTCCAGCGCGACACGTTCGCCCGGTGCAAGCAACAAGATATCGCCCGTGGCGAGGGCGCTGATCGGGCGCTCCTCGACACCATCTGGCGTTTGCACACGTGCGGTTTTGGGCTGCAATCCGATGAGACGCGAGATCGCCTCGCCTGCACGGCCCTTGGCGCGGGCCTCCAGCCAGCGGCCAAGCAAGATCAGGGTGACGATGGTGGCGGCGGCCTCAAAATAGACGCCGCGCGCCGGGGCCGGGATCAGCCCCGGTGCAATTGTGACGAGCGCGGAAAAGACATATGCCGCAAGCGAGCCCATCGCGACGAGCGAGTTCATCTCGGGGGCGCCACGCAGCAGCGCGGGGATGCCGATACGCAAGAACATCCGCCCCGGAAAGGCCAGTACCAGCGTCGTCAGGGCCATCTGGATCCACCAGCTTGTGCGCTCGCCGATTGTTGCGGCGATCAGGTGATGGACGCCGGGGATCAGATGCGCGCCCATTGCCAGCGCAAAGACCGGCAGGCTGAGCGCCAGTGCGATCAGGAATTGGCGTTTGAGGTGGCGTGCCTCGGCGGCTTCGCGTTGCGCGACGGGGGCGGGGGCGTCGCCTTGGTCCTTTACGCGCGCCGGGTAGCCCGCAGCGGTGACTGCCTCGGCCAGATCATCGGGCGTCAGCGCGCCCTCGACATAGTCGACCTGTGCGCTTTGGGTGGCGAGATTGACGCTGGCGGTGGTGACGCCGGATAGCGCCATCAGCGCGCGCTCCACCCGTCCGGTGCAACTGGCGCAGGTCATCCCGTCAATGTCGAGCCGGGCGGTTCCCGTCGCTGCCGGGTAGCCCGCGCCGTCCAGCGCGGCCACCAGATCGGCAGGTGTTGCGGGGGCGTCAAATTCAACCTCGGCACGGCGCGCCATCAGGTTGGCGCTGGCGTGATGAACGCCGGGTACGCCCATCAGCACGCGCTCGACCCGCCCGGTGCAGGCCCCGCAATGCATCGCTTCGATGGTAAAACTGGTTTTGTTCATGGCGTTCGCTCCTACGCCTCATGTGATGCGGGCCTAGGGTGCGGTCAAGCGTTGTGGGATACATTCGAACTATTGAATTTGTTGTGAAGAGGTGTTACTTAGTCGCCAACAGTAATCCCTTATGTGGAGCCTTCCCATGAACCTCGACCGTGCCATTTTCGCCTTTGCTGGCGTCATGATCCTGATTTCCGTGCTGCTCAGCGCGTTTGTGTCGATCTACTGGCTGTGGTTCACAGCTTTTATCGGTGCGAACCTGCTGCAATCGGCCTTTACCGGATTTTGCCCGGCGGCTTCGATTTTTGCAAAGTTCGGCGTGAAGTCGGGCTGCGCTTTTCAAAAATAAGGCCGATTGGCCACGCTGGCGGGCTTATCTGCCTTGCTTGTGCGCGAGAACTTGAGAGGACGGGGCGGCTTTGCTAGCCTCGTCTTTAAGTTATTGCCGCAACCCTTATGTAGATGCGGAGTTTCAGGAGTTGCCGATGGATCGCCGCGCCTTTGTTTTCTCGCTTGCCGCTTTGCCGTTTCTTGGGGTGCCCGGGTTTGCCCTGACGCCGCCCGTTGAACCCGATGCCCCGAAAAAATGGCCCATCGGGTCGCAGTATTATCCTACGCAAGTGCGGGTGAAACCGGATCTGGCGGTCGGCTCGATCATCATCGTGTCGGACAAGTTCTTTCTGTATCACATCATCGCGCCCGGCGTGGCGATGCGTTATGGCGTGGCGGTCGGCAAGGCAGAGCTAAAGTTTCGCGGGCAGGCGGTGGTGGCGCGCAAGGTTGAATGGCCTAGCTGGAAGCCCACGCCCGAAATGATCGAACGCAGCCCCGAACATTACGCAAAATATGCCGATGGAATGCCGGGCGGGCCACAAAACCCGCTGGGGGCACGCGCGATGTATCTTTATCAGAACGGTCGCGACACGGCGATCCGCATCCATGGCACGACAGAGCCGCGCTCGATCGGGCATGCGGTGTCTAATGGCTGTATTCGGATGGTGAATGATCACGTGATCGCGCTGTTCGAGAGCGTTCCTGTCGGCACTCCGGTGACCGTTTACTGATGCAACTCACCTCAGTCGCGCAGATCGGTGATCTGGATTTTGACACGATCATCGACGTGCGCTCCCCGTCCGAATTCGCCGAGGACCACATCCCCGGTGCCATCAACTTGCCGGTGCTGGATGATGATCAGCGCGCGCGGGTTGGCACGATTTACAAACAGGTGTCGTCCTTTGATGCGCGCAAGATTGGCGCGGCGCTGGTGGCGGAAAACGCCGCGCGGCATCTGCGTGAAGCTTTGGCGGATAAGGATGGCGGCTGGCGTCCGTTGGTCTATTGCTGGCGGGGCGGGCAGCGTTCGGGGTCGTTCACGACGATCTTGCGTCAAGTGGGCTGGCGCGCTGAACTGGTTGAGGGCGGCTACAAGACGTGGCGGCGGCTGGTGGTAGATGCCTGCGCCGCGCCGATGGCGTGCCCGGTCGTGGTGCTGGATGGCAATACCGGATCGGCTAAAACGGATATCCTGAAATCGGCGGCTGCGCAGGGGGCGCAGATGATCGACCTTGAGGGGCTGGCCAATCATCGCGGCTCGCTGTTTGGCGCGATGGCGGGTGGGCAGAGCAGCCAGAAAGACTTCGAATCGCGGCTGGCGCGCGCGATAGCCGCGCTTGATCCTGCGCGGCCCGTTCTGCTGGAGGCAGAGAGTTCGAAGATCGGCGATTTGCAATTGCCCAAGGGCATTTGGGCGGCGATTTGCAACGCACCGCGCATCCGCATTGCCGCTCCGCTAGCCGAGCGTGCCGCCTATCTCGCGCGGGCCTATGACGATATCATCGCCGATAACGCGCGCCTGAGTGGCGTGATCAACAAGCTGCGTCCGTTTCACCCCGCCGAGCGGATCGAGCGCTGGCAGGCGCAGGCGGTCGCGGGTGATTTTGCCGCTTTGGCGGGCGCGTTGATGGCCGATCACTACGATCCGCGTTATGAAAAACATCGCGCGCGCCAAAGCGTTGACGAGCAGATTATCGAAGCCTCCAGTCTTGAGAGTGACGCAATCGCGGATTTGGCGGGGCAGGTCATCCGCCTAGCTGAGCGCGCGCTTAGCTGATGCGCAGCATGGCCGGGCCGGAGGTGATCTCGCCAATATCGGCTGCGGCGTATCCGGCGTCTTGCAACGCGTTCAGCACCGCCTCGGCCTGATCGGCAGGCACGGCGGCCAGCAGCCCGCCCGAAGTTTGCGGATCATACAGCAGGTCGGTTTTCGGCCCCGGCGGGGCGGTGATCTGGCCTGCGCAATTGGCAATGTTTTGCGCGAGAAGGGTGGAGTGCTGACCTGCCTCTGACAACGCCAAGGCCCCCTCTAGCAATGGTACCGCGTCCAGATTTATCGCGGCGGATACATTGGACGCCTTGCACAGCCCCAGCAGATGCCCCGCGAGGCCAAAGCCGGTCACATCTGTCATCGCCCGGGTCACGGGGGCAAGGATCGCGCTGGCCTTGGCGGAACTGGTCGCCATCGCCGCCAGCGCACGGGCAACCACGTCACCCGGTGCCGCCTTGGCCATTTCGGCAGCAAGAATGACACCGGTGCCCAGCGGTTTAGTGAGGACCAGACGATCCCCGACTTGCGCGCCATCCTGCCCGATCGGCTGCGCGCACAACCCCGTCACGGCAAAGCCCAGCGTCAATTCTGCCCCCATCGCGGTATGCCCGCCCACGAGATCGGCTCCGGCCTCGGCAAAGGCCTGCGCGGCGGCACCCAGCATTTCCGACAGCGCCCGCGCGCCCATCTCTTCGGATTGGCGGGGCAGGGTGACCTGCGCAAGCGCGGCTTGTGGGGCGGCCCCCATCGCCCAAGCGTCGCTCATCGCGTGTAGGGCGACGATGCGGCCCAGCAGCCATGGATCTTCAGTGAAGGCGCGCACGTGATCGGTGGTAAAGACCTGCGCGCCCGCAGAGTGCGCCAGAAGGGCGGCGTCATCGCCTGCTCCCGAAAGCACATCGTCGCGCGCGGGTGCCGGCAACCCGGCCAGCGCCGTGCGCAGGGCCGTGCCGCCCAGTTTGGCCCCGCAGCCGCCACAAAGCGGCTTGTCGCCCAGCACGTCCTTGATCCCCAGCGCGTGTGCAGCGGGCAGGGCGGGCGCGGGCATGTCAGGCAGGTCGTGGACTTGATCCATAAATTTGCGATCAATCCGGTCCTTCCAGCGCCACAGCCATTTGCCGTCCAGCGGCAAGCCCCATTTATCGGCCACCGCCCCTTTGCCGCCGGTCGAGATCAGCTTGAGATAGTCGCGCTGCGGGTGATAGTTGCGCATCGTCCCATCCGACAGCGCGGCGCGCAGGTTGTGAAACAGCGGCTTGGCCTGACGCACGGCGTAAACGCCTGCCTTGGGGCGCGGCGCATAGGCCAGATGCGCGATGTCGCCGGTAGCGAAGATCAACGGGTCCGAGCTTTGCAGGGTCGGGGTGACGCTGATGAACCCGTCTTGTAGATCCAGCCCCGTCTCGGGCAGCCAATCGGCGGGTTTGGTCGCCCCCGTGCCAATGATGAAATCGGCCTTGGCGCGGCGTCCGCCTGTCAGCAAGACCTCGCCCGCGCGCGCACCTTCCAGTGCGGCATCGGTTTCAATCGTGACGCCAAGGCGCGCGCAATGCGCCAGCATCCGCGCGCGTGCGCCCGAGCCAAGTGCGCGCAGGGGCGAAGGGCCAGCCTCGTAAACGGAGACCTCAGCGCCGGGCAGCCGATGCGCGCAGGCCATCGCGAGCTCCACCCCCGCCACCCCGCCACCCACCACGGCGATGCGCGGAGACACGGGAGCGGATGCGAGGAACGTGGCCCAGGCATCGGCAAAGGCGTCCAGTGGCTTGGCCGGGGTCACGTGCTGGGAAAAACCGGGGAGCTGGGGCATTTCGGCGGTGATGCCGATATCAATTGAGGCCACGTCATAGGCAATCGGCGCGCGTCCGGGCACATGGATTTCGCGCGCATTGCGGTCGATCCCGTTTACAGACCCCAGCACCAGCCGCGCCCCCGCATGACGCGCCAGTTTTACCAGATCGAGCTGCAATTCCTTGCGCGTATAATGGCCCGCAATATGGCCCGGTAGCATGCCTGAATAGGCTGCAGAAGGCATCGGGTTGATCACGCTCAGGCGCACGCCCGGCAGCGGGGTCATCCCCCACATCCGCAGGACCAGCGCATGGCTGTGTCCGCCTCCGATAAGGACAAGATCGCGGGTGAGGGGCAGGGGGGCGTGATTTTGCATACTCTCTCCTTATCGCCCTATGCCTAGCGGCTGGCTGCGTATTCGCCAATCGCCAATCTGACGCAGCAAGGAGAGATGCTTTTCGTGCAAAACGCCCTTGACGGGGGTGGCGGGTTTGCCTAGTTAGCGCACGCAGTGGCTAGGTAGCTCAGCTGGTTAGAGCACACGACTCATAATCGTGGGGTCGGGGGTTCGAGTCCCCCCCTCGCCACCACTTTTCCAATACGATCGCGGTTGTCAGGCAGTTTTGCGCCTGCGCCGCGCGATTCGACGTCGGTTGAGTTCGCGGATTTCCGCCTTGAGACGGGTTGGCTGGAATAGCATTCTCAGAAACGATGGACGCGGGGCCTCTGCCACTTCGCAACGTGGTCGCGTGCCAAAGGGCGTTGCCCCAACCCGGTATGAGATTGCGTGCGCAAGCTCGGAGCGACGTGCATAGAATTGTGCCTCGTCCTTTGGTTGCGGTGCTTCTGGTTTGCGCAGATGGACGAAAAATTCATGCCCTTGCGTGGGCATAATTTCGAGCATTTCCAGATCAACGAGCCCAAGATAGTTCAAGTCGCGCAGTAGAAATTCGAATATTTCGGGGATGAGCACGCTGCAATGTGCGTCAGTATAGGTGTCGTGATGCTGCAGCCTCGCGAGATAGTCGCGATATTGCTGGTTAAGGTCGACCTCCAAAACGAAATTGTCGGGATTGGACGTTGCAAGATTGCAGCCTGTTACGCGTGTTTCGCCACGTCGATACAGAGAACGGTTCGCGCAACTATCGAAGATTGTCTCGGGTGAGGGCATGCGACGATCTTCATGATAGGCTTGCAGCCATTGCGCAAGCTGCGTGGGGACACGAAAATGATCGAAGCAGGCTCTGTAATCGGGGATGGCCATGCTGAGAACCCCGCCCGGTGAAAGTGCAGCATGGCATCCACGCAGAAACTCGATAGGGTTCGAGAGGTGTTCGAAATTGTGCGAAGAGATGATGAAGGCGAATTGTCCCTCCATCTCGACCTTCTTTACAACGTCGCCAATGCGACAGGCATCGCCGACGAAATCGACGTCTTCGATCTCGTCGATTCGCTTTTTTTCGATAAAGGGGTCCTGTGCCGCACGCTGCCGCAGCGTATCGGTATCAAAGACGTCCAGAATGCGTACGTCATGGCCGTTTCGTTTGGGCAAGGC